>NZ_KI912652.1:21173-30959 GCF_000519345.1 Deinococcus pimensis DSM 21231 | reverse complement strand
GGCATCCCGATGGAGTTGATCGTCCGTGACCGCCGGTACCGCCGGGACGAGCTGATCGGCAAGTTCGAAGCCGCGGGCTTCGAGACGCTATCGTGTGACTTAGTGAGGCTTGGGCGGTCGGACGCCCCGTTGGACGGCAGGGACGGACGCGCAAAGGAGATCCTGTACGTCGGATGTCGGCGCGCTTGACGCGGTGACGCTCCGGACGCGTTGACGTTCGGCCTCCGCCAGGAGTCGTCGTCACGCGCGCGGCCGGCCGTGGTCCGCGCCCGCCCTCGTTCGTGGCGCGGTCAGGCCGTGACGGCCCCGGCGGCCTCCGGAGCGCGGTCGGGCGCGGGGACCGGCACGAGGCGCACGCGGGTGTTGTGGAAGGTGCTGCCGCCGCCGAGGTCCGTGAGGGTCTGCGCGGTGACGGCGTTGATGCTGGTCCCGTCGGGCGCGGAGAGGCCCCACCACGTGCCCTCCACGACGGTCACGCCGATCTGGGTGGCGTCCGTGACGTGCACGCGGCGCACGCAGCGGCCCACCTCGCTCTCGATGGCGGCGTACGCGCCGTCCGTGAGGCCGAGGCGCTCGGCGTCGTCGGGGTGGACGAGCGCGTGCGGCTCGCCGCCCTCGGCAGCGTTGAGGCGCGCGAGGTTGCCGTAGGTGCTGTTGAGGAAGTGGTGCGCGGGCGGCGTGAGGAGCCGCAGCGGGTACTCGTCCGTGAGGGCCGCGAGGGGCTCGCGGTGGCGCGGTGCGGGCGAGAGCCGCACGCGGCCCGACGCGGTGGGCGCGCCGTCGGCGTAGGGGCGGAAGGATTCGGGCAGGGTGAGGCGCACGCTGCCCTCGGCCCTCAGGCGCTCGGGCGTGATTCCTCGCAGGTGCGGGTGGTCCGTGTCGAGGAGGTGGTCGAGCAGCTCGTCCATCGTCCAGTACAGCGTCGGCTCGGTGATCCCGAGGCGCCGCCCGAGCTCGGCGAACACCCAGGAGTTCGGGCGGGTCTCGCCGGGCGCTTCGAGGGCCGCGTCGTTGTAGCCGAGGTAGTGGTGACCGTAGCTGGTGTAGACGTCGGGGTGCTCCATGAAGGTGGTGGAGGGCAGCACGAAGTCCGCGAGCCGCGCGGTCTCCGTCATCGCCTGCTCCAGCACGACGACCATGAGGTCGTCGCGGCGCATCCCGGCGCGTACGCGCTCGGAGTCGGGCGCGACGACGGCGGGGTTGCAGTTGTACACGAACATCGCGTGCAGGCCCCGTTCGGGCGTGAGGGCGTCCGCGAGCTCGTTCATGTTGACGCTGCCCACGCCGGGCTTCACGAGGTGCGCGGCGCCCACGCGGCGACGGTTGAGGGCGAACGCGCCGCTGGTGGTGAGGGTGCAGCCGCCGCCCACGTGCTGCCAGTCCCCGGTGAGGGCGGGCAGCAGGCTCACGGCGCGCAGGTTGGTGCCGCCGTGCTCGTGGCGGGTCATGCCGTACCCCACGCGGATGTAGGTGGGCCGCGTCGTGCCGAAGGCGGTCGCGAGGTCCTCGATCTCCTCCACCGTGAGGCCCGTGACCTCGCTGGTGCGTTCCAGCGTCCACTCGCCCGCCGCCTCGCGGTACTCCTCGAAGCCCTCCGTGGCGCGCGCGAGGTACGCCTCGTCGTGCCAGCCCTTCTCGATGACGTATCGGCTGACGCCGAGCGCGAGGGCCGCGTCCGTGCCAGGGCGGATCTTGAGGTGCGTGTCGGCGTACAGGCTGGTCTTGTTGCGGTAGGGGTCGATGTGGACGACGCGCGCGCCCGCCTTGCGCGCCATCGTCAGCCACGGCGTGAGGTGGCTGTTGGTGCTGAGGCTGTTGATGCCCCACAGCAGGATGAGGCGGGCGTGCCGCACGTCCTCGGGGTCGACGCCCATGCGGGGCGAGCCGTACCCGAGGGTCCACGCGGCGCTCCCGGCGGTCGCGCAGATCGTCTCGTCGAGTTCGGGCGCGCCGAGCGCGCGGAAGAACGCGTGGACGTGGCTGCCCTCGCGGACGCCCATGGTGCCCGCGTAGTTGTAGCGCAGCACGGCGGAGGGGCCGTGCTCGTCGAGGACGCGGCGCAGGCGCGCGGCGATCTCGTCGAGGGCGTCGTCCCAGCTGACGCGCACGAAGTCGTCCCCGACGCGCTTCAGGGGGTACAGGGGGCGGTCCGGGTGGTTCTGGCGGGCGGGGTAGTGGACGGTCTTGGCGCAGGCGAAGCCGCGCGTGATGGGGTGAGCGGCGTCCCCGGTGAGCTTCACGGCGCGCTCGGCGCCGTCCTCGCCGCGCTGGAGCGTGACGCGCAGACGGCAGGCGTCCGGGCAGTCGAGCGGGCAGGTCAGCAGGACGTCACGCGAGGCGGGAGTCGTCATCCTCCGAGTCTAGCGCGCGTGGGTCGGGGGCTTCTCGCTCAAAGGGCGTTCACCCGAATCATGAGGGAGCGCCTCCCACGCTGCCCATACTGAGCGCGAGATGAGCACGCAACGGACAGGATCATGCAGGCCCACCTGATCGTCAACCCGAACGCGGGCAGCACACGCGGCCTCGACTCGGACGCCCTCACGGACGCCCTGCACCTGGCCGGGTACGACCCGGTCTACCGCGCCACCGCGGACGAGACGGAACTCGCGGAGGCACTGGACGGCGCCGAGGGCCTCGTCGTCGTGGCGGGAGGGGACGGCACGGTGCGGGCGGCGGCGCGGCACCTCGTGGGGCGGGACGTGCCCCTCGCGGTCCTGCCGATGGGCACCGCGAACAACATCGGCCGGACGCTCGGGCTGAGTGGGGCGCCCCTGGACCTCGTCCGGGGCCTCGCGGCGCCGCGCGTCATGCCCTTCGACGTGGGCCGCGTCACGGGCCCCTGGGGCGAGGACGTCTTCCTGGAGGCCGCCGGGTACGGCCTGTACGCGGACGCCCTCAATGCCTACGATCCGGACGAGGGCAAGAGCGTCCCGCGCGCCCTGTCGGCGCTCGCCACGACCGTGGGCACGTACGCGCCGCCCGACGTGAAGGTCACGCTCGACGGCGTGGACCTCTCGGGCGGGTACCTGCTGCTGGAGGCGCTCAACACGCAGGCGACCGGGCCGCGCCTGAGGCTCGCGCCGCACGCCGATCCGGGCGACGGTCTGCTGGACGTGGTCTTGGTGCGCGCCGAGGGCCGCGACAGCCTGCTGGCGTACCTGCGCGGCCTGCTCTCCGACGGGGTGCAGGACCTCCCCAGCGTGGAGACGCACCGGGGCCGCGTCCTCACCTTCGGCTGGTGCGGTCAGGCGGTGCACGTGGACGGCGAGCGCCGCCCCGCCTACCCGGACGGCGAGCCCGACCGCGTCGTCCACGAGGACGGCGAGGTGCGCGTGGAGGTCCTGCCGGGGGCGCTCACGCTGTGGCTGCCGGGCGGCGAGACCGACGTGGACGAGCGCCGCTTCGACCTCAGGGAGGAGGAGCGCGCGTGACGACGCCCACCATGCGGATCGACCTGCACTGCCACTCGGAGGCGTCGCACGACTGCACCACACCCCTCACGACCTTCCCCGCGCGCTGCCTGGAGCGCGGCGTCCGCGTGCAGGCGATCACGGACCACGACCAGATCTGGGGCGCGCAGAACCTGCGGGAGTTCGTGGCGAGCAGCGAGTACGCGGGTCGGTTCACCGTGATCGTCGGGGAGGAGGTCACCACCCGCGACGGAGAGCTCGTGGGGCTCTTCCTGCACGAGCGCATCCCTCCCGGCCTCAGCGCCGAGGAGACCGTGGCCGAGATCCGCGCGCAGGGCGGGCTGGTGCTGCTCCAGCACGGCCTCGACCCCCTCAAGCGCTACCGGCTGAGGCCCGAGGCGCGCGAACGCATCGCGCACGAGATCGACATCGTCGAGACCTTCAACGCCCGCATCAGCCGTCCGAAGTGGAACCGCGCGGCGGCAGAGTGGGCCATGGCGCGGAACCTGCCGATGTCCGGGGGATCGGACGCGCACACGTGGCGGCAGATCGGGGACGCGTGGTCCGAGACGCCCGAGCGTTCCATCGAGACGCCGCAGGACCTGCTGGACGCGCTGCGCGCCGGGTCCGTGATGGGCGAGTGGACGCACCCGGTGCGGGCCTTCGTGTACAAGCAGTGGGTGCAGTGGAAGGAGCGCCGCGTGAGGACCTGAGCCTTCCCGTGTGCCCCTCGTGAAGACGTCCTTAGCCGCGCCCCACCGCAGGAGCACGCGGGACGGGTAGAACCGGAGGGTGAACACGCGCGAACGCCGCAAGCCGGTCTCGAACGAACAGCCGGAACCCGGAGTCATCCGCGAGGACGGGCACCCCCGCTCTCCGCGCCGACTCCTCGCGGCGCCGTCCGTGGACAGCGACTACCCGGGGCTCGCGCGTGACTACGCGCACCTGCTGGCGCACATCGACAACTCCGCCGCCTGAACGCGGACGTTCAGGGACGCCCGGCCCGTGGCCGGGCGTCCCCGCTTCACAGGTCGACCGTGACCGCGCCGGGCGCCGCCTGCCGCTCCCCGTGCACCCAGTCACGCGCGTTGAGGGTGTGCCCGTCCTCGCGCTGGGCGCGCAGGCGGCCCAGGTCGAGGTCCGCGTACACCCACGTCGCCACGTTGAGGGGCCCGCGCGTCACGACGCCGTCGCCCTCCGGGGAGAAGCCGTGGTCGATGGGGCCGTACACGCCCGCCGCGCCCGTGTTCACGTCGATCGCCTCGTTCCAGGGAGCGGTCCCGACGAGCGGCGCCTGCGCCACGTACATCTGGTTCTCCAGCGCGCGGGCGCGGCTCCCGACCTGCACGCGGTGGTAGCCCGTCACGGCCTCCGTGCAGCTCGGCACGAGCAGCAGGTCCGCGCCGCCCCCGGCGAGGGCGCGCGCGAGGTGCGGGAACTCGCTGTCATAGCAGATGTTGATGCCGAAGCTCCCGAAGGGCGCGCGGAAGACCCTGAGGCCCTCGCCGGGCGCGACGCCCCACTTCTCGTGCTCGAAGCGCGTCATGACGAGCTTGTCCTGGTACTCCACGCGTCCCCCGGGCGTGAAGACCATCGCGCGGTTCACGAAGCCCTCCCCCACCGCGACGGGATAGCTGCCCGCGACGACGTACACGCCGAGCCGCGTGGCGAGGTCGCGGTGCAGCGCCGTGAAGGGCCCCACGAAGGGCTGCAGCGCGGGAAGCTGGAGGCGCACGTCCGCCTGCACCTCCTTCGGGAGGAGGCTCGTGATCTCCATGCTGGCGTACTCCGGGAAGACCAGCAGGTGCGCGCCCGCCGAGGCGGCCTCCTCGCACCAGCGGGTGAGCTTGGCGGCCACGGCGTCCCAGGAGGCGTGCGCCTCCACCGGGTACTGCGCCACCGCGAGCCGCAGCGTCACGCGCCGCCGCCGCGCACGTCGAGAAGGTCGAGGGGGGCCGTCGGGAACAGGACAGGGACTCGCATGAGCACAAGCGTACCGTCCGGCGCTTCCCGGGGGATGCGCCGGACGGCCTGCCGGGAGGGGTCAGTGGTCGTGCGAGTGCCCGCCGGGCTTCTTGCCGCTCATCGCCTCGCGGACCTCCGCGACGAGGAAGGTGCAGGCCTCCGCGCAAGGCAGCGCGCCCGGCACGCCGTCGAAGAAGGTGCGCTCCAGCTTGTCCCCGGCCCACAGGCGGGTGCGCAGGCAGCCGCCGCACACCTCGCGCGACACCTCCGCGACGAGTTCCGGCGTGGCGCCCGCCACCTTGGCGTAGATGCCGGTCTGACGACGCGCGGTCGTCACCCAGGGCGTGGTGTGCAGCGCGTGGTTGCTGCACGCGAAGGCCTCCTCCACGAGCGCCGGGTACAGGTAGTGCACGGCGCGGCGCAGGTCGTGCTCGTCCAGCACGGCCCGCCAGCCTCGCGCGAGGCTGCGCAGGGTGTGGACGGGGCGGTGCTCGCCGCGCTCGTCGAGGCGGGTGCGGTCGCGCAGGCCCTCGGGCGTCACGACGGTCTCCAGGATGGGCGCGCCCTCGTCGAGCGCGTGCCGGATCTCGAAGAGGCCCGCGTGCGGCGTGATCAGCACCTCCGCGAAGCGCAGCCCTCCCCGCGCGAGGCGGTAGAAGGCCTCCCAGGCCTCCACGTTGCCCGCCTCGGGCTCGCCGCCCACGACGCTCGCGCCGCGCGCGTCGTCCGCGAGCTGCGTGATGACCTCCGCGACGCGCGGGTGCGTCCCGGTGGGCTTCGCGTAGTACACCGTGCGGCCCTCCAGCTCCGTCACGGGACCCGTGAGGCCGAGGTCGTCCGGGATGGTCTCCAGGGTGTGCCAGCCCTCGCTCGCGAAGAAGGGCACCATCACCACGCGCGAGGCCTTCACGACCTCCGGCCACGTGGTGACGCGCGGGTCCTCGTCGAGGAAGAGGGCGTGGACCTCCGCGAAGATGCCGAGGTCGCGGATGCGGTCGGCGTTCTGGTAGACGACGCGGTTGGAGTTCGCGTTGCGGGTCGTGCCGTGCCCGATGATCACGAGGGCCGTGTCCTCCCCGCCGAGGTCCGGGCAGGCCTCGCGGGCGCGCTCCAGGATCACGTCGCTCATCGCGGGATGCACGCCGTACGGGAGGGTGTAACGCACCGTCTTCCCGCCGATGACGCGCGCCACGCCCCCCGCGGGCACGGGCCCCTGGTGTCCCAGACCGAGCTCGCGCGGAATGACCGTCTCCGTGAAGTACCCCTCGCTGATGAACATCGGGATGACCGTCACGTCGGTGAAGCGGACGGTGCGCAGGACCTGCCGCAGGCTCGGCTCCTCCTTCCAGTAGCCCTCCACCACCTCGTCGAACCCGCCGCGCTCGCGCAGCAGGTCCGCGTAGCGGTAGACCGCCCCGGCGGAGTCCGGGTTGAGGTGGGAGCCGTGACCGATCAGGACGAGAGAACGCATGATGCCCAATGCTATCAACGCAGGGGAAACGGACCGTGACCGGGGCCGTCCTTCGGGACAAAAGGGAAGCGGGGGGCGCAGTTCGCTGCGTGTGCGTTTCTCCATGTTCCCATCAGGCGCCTCTCGCAGTGGCCGCCTACGCTGGTCTCGCATCGACATCCCACCCGAGGAGGAACGCACATGAACGACGATTTCCTGCAGGGCCTGATGGGCCAGGGCGAGCGGTTCGCGAAGGCGCAGCAGAACAACCAGTACGACCAGCTCGACCCCGACGAGGCGGCGCACTTCGTGGGTCAGTACATGCAGTCCGCGCCGCCGGAGATGCAGCAGCAGGCGATGCGGCAGTACGTGGCGCAGCTCACGCCGCAGCAGCGTCAGGCGCTCGCGCAGGCGATGGTGCAGCACCAGGGCACGCCCGTGCAGAACGTCCGCGACGACGACGACGACGACCTCGCCGGCGCGCTCGCGCGCAGCGGTCAGGCGCTCGCGCCGCAGGGCGGTTCGGGCCTGGGGTCGCTGTTCAACATGTTCGGCGGAAGCCTCGGCCAGCACGGCGGTCAGCAGGGCGGCATGGGCGGCGGGCTCGGCGGCATGCTCGGCGGCGTCCTCGGTCAGATGGGCGGTCAGCAGGGCGGCATGGGCGGCCTCGGCGGGATGCTCGGCGGCGGCCAGCAGCAGGGCTACGGGCAGCAGCAGGGCTACCCGCAGCAGCAGCAGCAGGGCGGCGGGATCGGCCAGATCCTGCAGAACCCCATGGCGCGCGCGGGCCTCGTGAGCCTCGCGGCGGTCATCGGATCTCAGCTCGCCGGACGCGGACGCCGCTGATCGGCGCGTTTCGAGGGGGCGCCGCGAGCGGCGCCCCCTCCTTGCGAGTGTGTTCACGCCCCCTCGCGTCCGTGGCCACGCGTGAGGTCACTGTTACACTGTCCGCGTGCCCCTCGAGTACCTGACGCGCATCGCGACGACGCCCGCCCCCACCTTCGAGGAGGAGGAACGCGCCCGGCTGATCCACCACCTGTGGACCGGGCTCGGTCATTCCCCCGAACTCGACGAGGTCGGCAACGTCGTCCTGCGGCTCGGCCCGCAGGAGGGGCGGGCGCTGGTGCTCGCCTCGCACCTCGACACGGTCTTCTCCCGCGACACGGACCTCACCGTCCACGAGCGGCGCGGACGCCTCAGCGGACCCGGTCTGGGCGACAACAGCGCGAGCCTCGCGGTGCTCACGGCCCTCCTGCGCGACCTCGAACCCGCCCGGTTGCGCCGCCCGCTGTGGCTCGTCGCGAACGTCGGCGAGGAGGGCCTCGGGGACCTGCGCGGCGCGAAGCACCTGCTGGAGCGTCACGCGCCGCGCATCGCGTCGTTCGTGGCGGTGGACGGCTACCTCGGGCTCGCCGTGACGCGCGCGGTGGGCGTGCGGCGCTACAAGGCGACCTTCACGGGGCCCGGCGGGCACTCGTGGGGCGACCGGGCGCCCAGCGCGATCCACGCGCTGGGCCTCGCCGTGACGGCCCTGTACAGCCTGCCGCTGCCGCCCGGGCCGCGCACGACCCTCAACGTCGGCGAGGCGCGCGGCGGCAACAGCGTGAACAGCATCGCCGCGACGGCGGAACTGCTGCTCGACCTGCGCTCCCTGGACCCGCGCGCGCTCGTCACGCTGGAGGAACGCGCGCTGAGCGCGCTGGAGGGCGCGGCGCGCGGCGGGGGCGTGGACGTCCACATCGAGAAGGTCGGGGACCGCCCCGGCGGGGACCTCGCGAGCGACGCCCTGATGCGGCTCGCGCGGCGCGCGGCGGAGTCCGTCGGGGTGGAACTGCGGACCGCCGCGAGCAGCACGGACGCGAACGCCGCCGCGCCGCACGGCATTCCCGCGCTCGCGCTGGGCGTGTACCGGGGCGGCAACGCGCACCGCGAGGACGAGTGGGTCGCGCCCGACAGCCTGGAGACGGGCCTGAGGATGCTGCGGCGCTTCGTGGAGCTCTACCAGGAACGCCCGGTGGAGTCCTAGAGAATCCCGCCGCCGAGCAGCAGGCGCAGACCCGCGAGGACCAGCACGACCACGTTGAGGGTCACGCCGCCCCGGTAGCGGCTCATCACGCCGAGGATGAGGCCGACGAGCGCGGCGGGCAGCACGAGGAACCAGATGGTCCAGCCCAGCAGGGGCAGGATGCCGAGCAGCAGAAAGAGTGCCGCGACGGCTCCGAGGATGATCGACACGACGTTCAGCATGTCCCAGGTACGCTTCCGGCGGGGCCGGAGTTCCCGCCGGGCGCGGTATGCTCGGGCATGTCCGAAACCCAGACCCTCTCCTTCGAGGAGAAGCTCGACCGGTACGCCGACCTGCTCGTCCGCATCGGCGTGAACGTCCAGCCTCACCAGCGTCTCCAGCTCAGCGCGCCGCTGGAGGCCGCTCAGCTCGCGCGGGCCGTGGCCCGCAAGGCGTACGAGGCGGGCTGCCGCCTCGTGGAGGTCGCGTGGTCCGACGATCGGCTCGCGCGCATCCGCTACGAGAGCGCCCCGCGCGACTCCTTCGAGGAATTCCCGGACTGGCGCGTGCGGGCGTCCATGGAGGCCGTGGAGCGCGACGACGCGTTCCTGACGATCTACGCGTCCGACCCGGACCTGCTCGCGGGCATCGACCAGGAGCTCGTCGCGACCGCGTCGCGCGTGTCGGCGGAGCGGATGCGGCCCGTGTCGGAGGCGATCTCGTCGTTCGCGATCAACTGGAGCATCGGCTCCATGCCGATTCCGTCGTGGGCGCGGCGCGTCTTCCCGGACCTTCCCGAGGAGGAGGCGATGAGCCGCCTGTGGGACGCGATCTTCATGGCGACCCGTGCGGACCAGCCGGACCCGGTGGCGGCGTGGCGCACGCACCTCGACGCGCTCGCGGCGCGCCGCACCGCCCTCAACGAGCGCGCCTTCTCCGCGCTGCACTTCCGCGGG
>NZ_KI912652.1:20484-21073 GCF_000519345.1 Deinococcus pimensis DSM 21231 | reverse complement strand
CACCGCCCCGCTCGTGCCGAGCGACACGGCCGCCACGCCGCCCGCCGTGGCGTGGGAGCCGAGGTTGGCGAGCGCCCCGTCGTTCCCGCCGATCACGAGGGGCGTGTCCGGACGCAGGCCCGTCGCGGACGCCATGTCCGGGAGGAGGCGCGGGAGTCGCGCGAGGGGCGACACGAGCGGCGAGAGCCTCTCGGGCGTGACCCGCGCGAGCCGCAGTGCTTCCGGGTCCCAGTCGAGAAGGCGGGCGTCCATGAGGCCCGTCGCGGAGGCGACGGAGTGGTCCACGGCCCACTCGCCGCACAGGGCGCGCGTGACGTACTCCTTGACGGAGACGAAGCGCGCGGCGCGCGCGAGGTCCGGGCGCTCCTCGTGGATCCAGCGGAGCTTCGCGAGCGGCGACATCGCGAAGGGCGGCGTGCCGGTCCGGGTGTACGTGCCGAGGGCGTCCTCGTGCTCGCGCAGGTGGTTCGCCCAGCGTCCGGGGCGCCCGTCGGCCCAGGTGAGCGCCCGACCCAGCGGCCGCCCCTCTCCGTCCACGGGCAGGACGCTGTGCATCGCGCCGCTGAAGCTCACGCCGCGCACGTTCGCC
>NZ_KI912652.1:20095-20384 GCF_000519345.1 Deinococcus pimensis DSM 21231 | reverse complement strand
TGCTGACGCGCCTGCTCGACACGGACGAGGGCGCGCGCCGTCTCGGGGAGGTGGCGCTCGTCCCGGCGAGCGCCCCCGTCGCGCGGACGAACCTGCTGTTCCTCAACACCCTGTACGACGAGAACGCCGCGAGCCACATCGCGCTGGGCCGCGCGTACCCCTTCAACCTGCGCGGCGCGCAGGGCATGTCGCGTGAGGAGGTCGCGGCGGCGGGCCTCAACGACAGCGTGATCCACGAGGACTGGATGATCGGCAGCGCCGAGGTGGACGTGGACGGCGTGTCGGCGGG
>NZ_KI912652.1:19878-19995 GCF_000519345.1 Deinococcus pimensis DSM 21231 | reverse complement strand
GGCCCAGCGTGAGGGTCAGCGCGACCGCCAAGACCGGCCCGAGGCCCCACGCGGCGGTCGCCCACGCGCCATCGAGCTCGCTCGCGGCGGCCCAGGTGAGGGTGAGCGTGACGAGCC
>NZ_KI912652.1:15446-19778 GCF_000519345.1 Deinococcus pimensis DSM 21231 | reverse complement strand
CGGTCACCTCGCTCAGGCCCGCCAGGGCGGCGCGCAGCACGAGGTCCGCGTCCTGCTCGGCCGCGCCGGGCTCGGGCGTCTCCAGCGGGTAGCCGTGCGAGGCGCGCGCGACCTCACGGCCCGCGTCGTCGAACGCGACGACCTTCGCGGCGGTCGTGCCGAGGTCCACGCCCAGGACCACGGGGACCATCGAGGGGTCACTCATGCGGGCAGCGTACCGCCCGCCCGCGTGTCGCGGGCGGGCGTGAAGGGACGGTCAATCCGCCAGGGCGGGCTGCGCGAGGACGTACCCCCCGGCGAGCTCACGGTACGCGCGGACCTGCTCGGCGGCCCACGCGGCGTCCTTCCCGAGCTCCTCGGCGAGGACGCGCGCGACGGCGGGCGCGGCCTCCATGCTGGCGCGGGCGTTCAGGAGCAGCGCGCGCGTGCGGCGCGACAGGACGTCCTCGACGCTGCGGGCGAGCTCCTCCCGGGCGGCCCAGCGGACCTCCGCCTCGGTGTACGGGAGGTCCGGGTGCAGGGGTGCGTCCGCGCCGGGCAGCGCGCGGACCTTCGCGGCGTCGCTGCCGTACACGGCGAGCGCGTCCCCCCCGGGCGCGTCCGTCCAGCCGCGCAGGTGCAGTCCGGCGGTGAGCGAGAGCCTCGGGGGCAGCCCGGCCACCTCGGCGGCGCGGTTCACGGCGTCCTCGCCCATCTTGCGGTACGTGGTCCACTTGCCGCCCGTGAGGGTCAGCAGGCCCGACCTGCTGACGCGCAGCACGTGGTCGCGCGAGAGCGCGGCGGTGGAGCCCACCCCGTCGGTCGTTTCGGCCTTCACGAGGGGCCGCAGGCCCACGTAGACGCTCAGGACGTCCTCGCGCGTGGGCGCGGGGTCGAGGTACTGCGCGGCCGTGCGCAGGATGAACTCGATCTCCTCCGGGAGGGCGCGCGGCTCGACGCTGGTGTGCTCGACGGGCGTGTCGGTCGTGCCGATCACGACGCGGTCGTGCCAGGGCACGGCGAACAGGACGCGGCCGTCCTCCGTGCGGGGAATCATGATGGCGCTGTCGCCGGGCAGGAAGCGGCGGTCCACGACGACGTGCACGCCCTGGCTGGGGGACAGCATGGGCGCGGTGGCGGGGTCGTCCATGCGGCGCACGTCGTCGACGAAGACGCCCGTGGCGTTCACGACGGAGCGGGCGCGCACCTCGAAGACCTCGCCACTCTCCTCGTCGCGCCACGTGACGCCCGCGACGCGGTCGCCGTCCTTGAGGAGTCCCGTGACGGGCGCGTGGTTGAGGGCGACGCCGCCGTGGTCGAGGAGGGTGAGCAGCAGCGTCACGGCGAGGCGCGCGTCGTCGAACTGCCCGTCGTGGTAGAGGATGCCGCCGCGCAGACCGTCGGTCTTGAGGGTGGGGGTGCGCTCCAGCGCCTCGTCGCGGTTCAGGAGCTTGCTGCTGCCGAGGTTCAGCTTCCCGGCGAGCACGTCGTACAGCTTGAGGCCGATGCCGTAGTACGGCCCGGCCCACCAGTCGTAGGCGGGCACGACGAAGCCGAGGTCGTGGACGAGGTGCGGGGCGTTGCGGCGCAGCAGGCCGCGCTCACGCAGCGCCTCGCGGACGAGGCCGACGTTGCCCTGCGCGAGGTAGCGTACGCCGCCGTGAACGAGCTTCGTGCTGCGGCTGCTGGTGCCCTGCGCGAAGTCCCGCGCTTCGAGCAGCAGCGTCCGGTACCCGCGTGACGCCGCTTCCAGCGCCGTTCCGAGCCCGGAGGCTCCCCCGCCGATCACGAGGACGTCCCACGTCCCCCCCGCCCGAACCGCTTCCGTCAACGACTCCCGCGTGTGCATGACCACCTCTTTCCAGTCCAGCATTCACGAAGGCGCGGGGACGCGCAAGGGACGCGCCTCCCTTCCGGAACTCAGCGCCACTGCCAGAGCGCTCCGATGGGAACGGCGAGCATCCGCTCACCGAAGGGCAGGACGCGCTGGCCCGCGTACAGGACGACGCCCCGGTGGAAGCGCGGGCCGAGGTCGGCGGCGAGCGCTTCGAGTCCCCTGAAGTCGGCGGCCTTCACGCCGACGCTCGACTTGACCTCCACGGCGCAGACGCGTCCGTCGGGGGTTTCGAGGACGAGGTCCACCTCCTGCCCGCTCGCGGTGCGGTAGTGGTGCAGCGAGGCGCGCACCGAGCTCCAGCCGAGCTGCCGCGCGATCTCCCCCGTGACGAAGTTCTCCAGCAGGGGCCCCAGGACGGGGCGGTCCTGCGCGGCGCGTTCCTCGGTGACGCCGAGGACGTGCGCGGCGAGACCCGTGTCGGGGAAGTAGACCTTCGGCGCCTTGATGAGCCGCTTGCCCACGTTCGTCGCCCAGGCGGGCAGCGTATCCACGAGGTAGACGGCACGCAGGAGGTCCACGTAGCGGGAGGTCGTGACGTTGTTCGAGCCGAGGTCACGGGCGAGATCTGTGGCGTTGAGGAGCTTCCCGGCGCGCATGGCGAGCAGGGCGAGCAGTCTGGGGAACTCGGTCACGCTCGTGACGCGGCTGAGGTCGCGGACGTCGCGTTGGAGGATGGTCGTGACGTACGCGTCGTACCAGAGGGCGCGGCGTCGCTCGGTCGGTTGTCCCACCGCGTCGGGGTAGCCGCCGCGCAGGACGCGCTTCACGAGGTCGTCCGGAGTGGCGGCGGCGGGAGTGGCGCTCCCGAACAGAACGCCGACGAAGTCCTCGGGCCCGGCGCCCTCCCCGGACGTCTCGCCCTGCGAGAGCGGCCACAGTCGGTGGACGCTCATGCGGCCCGCGAGGGAGTCGGAGACGCGCGGGAGGGTGAGCACGTTCGCGCTGCCCGTGAGGACGAACCTGCCGGGCCGACGGTCCCGATCGATGCTGGCCTTGATGGGCAGCATGAGCTCCGGCGCACGCTGGATCTCGTCGATGAGGACGCGGGACGGCAGGGCGTTCACGAAGCCGACGGGATCTTCCCTGGCGCTCGCGAGCAGGTCGAGGTCGTCGAGAGAGTAGTGAGCTTCGAGCGGCACGAGGTCGGCGGCGAGGGTGCTCTTGCCCACCTGCCGGGCTCCGGTGATGAGCACGGCGGGCATGACCTCCATCGCTTCCGTGACGTACGAGGACAGGAACCGGGGAAACATACTGATAATCTAACACCTGCTGTTAGATCATCTTGCACGTTCTGTCAGATCGTCTTGCACGAGGTGATGGACACTCCACCGGATCGTGACGGATCATCCACCCTTCTCCTCTTCCGTCACCCAGCCCTTGGAGCGTTCCACCGCGCGGTGCCAGCCCGCCATGAGGCGGTCGCGTTCGGCGCTCTCCATGCGCGGTTCGAAGCGGCGATCCGCGCGCCACAGCGCTTCGAGCTCCTCCTCGCCGGACCAGACGCCCACCGCGAGCCCCGCGAGGTACGCCGCGCCGAGCGCCGTCGTCTCCGTCACGGCGGGCCGCACGACGGGCACGCCCAGCACGTCCGCCTGGAACTGCATCAGCAGGTCGTTGCGGCTCGCGCCGCCGTCCACGCGCAGCTCCGAGAGCGTCACGCCCGCGTCCTGCTGCATCGCGGCGAGCACGTCCGCCGACTGGTACGCGATACTTTCGAGCGCCGCCCGCGCGACGTGCGCCCGGCCCGCGCCGCGCGTGAGTCCCAGGATCGCGCCGCGCGCGTAGCTGTCCCAGTGGGGCGCGCCGAGCCCCACGAAGGCGGGCACGACGTACACGCCGCCGTTGTCGGGCACGCTCGTCGCGAGGGCCTCCACCTCCGCGCTGTCGCGGATCACGCCGAGCCCGTCACGCAGCCACTGCACCACCGCGCCCGCCACGAAGATGCTGCCCTCCAGCGCGTAATCGACGCGCCCGCCCAGCCGCCACGCGACGGTCGTGAGGAGGCGGTTCGCGCTCGGCACGGCCTCCGCGCCCGTGTTGAGCAGCATGAAGCAGCCCGTGCCGTACGTGTTCTTCGCCATGCCGCGCCGCAGGCACGCCTGCCCGAAGGTCGCGGCCTGCTGGTCCCCCGCGATGCCCGCGATGGGAACGCGCGCCCCGAAGAGCCCTTCCGCGGTCTCGCCGTACACCTCGCTCGACGAGCGCACCTCGGGCAGCACCGCGCGCGGCACGTCCAGCAGCGAGAGGAGCTCGTCGCTCCAGTCGCCCGCGTGGATGTCGTACAGCAGCGTCCGCGAGGCGTTCGTGGCGTCCGTGACGTGCAGCGCGCCCCCCGTGAGGTTGTACACCAGCCACGAGTCGATCGTGCCGAACGCGAGCTCGCCGCGCTCCGCGCGCGCGCGGGCGCCCGGCACGTGGTCGAGCAGCCAGCGCAGCTTCGTGCCGCTGAAGTACGC
>NZ_KI912652.1:14929-15346 GCF_000519345.1 Deinococcus pimensis DSM 21231 | reverse complement strand
GAGGAGCGGCGGCGTCCGCCGTGAGGGCGGGAGGCGCTTCCTCACCCAGCCTGGCGCGCAGGGCGCGCACCTCGCGTTCCAGGTCGGAGACGCGCGAGCGGGTGCCGAGCGCCACGACGAGCGCCCACGCGGGCGCGATCAGGAAGAACAGCACCAGCTGGACGAGCAGCTCCATTTCCTTCCCCTCCGGACACGTGCGGCGTGTGTCTCAGGCTAGCATGCGCCCGCGTCCCGTCCGGAGTCAGCCCCGCAGGTCCGAGAGGGCGTCCGCCTCGTCCTTCAGGACCTCCCCGAGCCGCTCGAATAGGGCGAGGGCGCGCGCGTACCGTTCGTGCGCCGCCGCGTGGGGTTCGTGGACGTGCAGGGGCGGCGCGGGCGGCACGTTCCCGAGCCCGAGCGCCTCGCGGGCGAGCAGGG
>NZ_KI912652.1:4677-14829 GCF_000519345.1 Deinococcus pimensis DSM 21231 | reverse complement strand
CCGGCCGCGCGGAGCTCGTCGCACATGGGGGCGGTGCGGCGGTCCTGCCAGACGAGCGCGCGGTGCACCGGGCGGCCCGTCGCGCGGTCCCACAGCACCACCGTCTCGCGCTGGTTCGTGATGCCGATCGCCGCGAGGTCCGAGGCGCGCAGGCCCGCGCGGGACACGGCCTCCTGCGCGACGCCCGCGACGGACGCCCAGATCTCCTCCGCGTCGTGCTCCACGAGGCCGGGGCTGGGGAAGTGCTGCGTGAACTCCTTCTGCGCGGTCGCCACGACGGCGCCCCCCGCATCGAAGACGATGGCGCGCGACGACGTGGTTCCCTGGTCGAGGGCGAGGACGTGGGGCATGCGCCCGTTGTAACACGCCCCCGCGCAGCTCAGCGCACGAAGGGCCTGGGCGCGTCCGAGACGGCATCGCGCACGGGCCACGCGTCCGTCGCGCGGATCTCGGGCAGTTCCTCGGGCGCGAAGAAGCGGACCTCCAGCGTCTCGTCGTCGAAGCCGCCGTGATGCGTGACGGCGCGGCCCTCGAAGATGACGTTCACGAACTCCGCCATGTCCCCGTTCGGGTAGGTGAGGCGCATGTGCTCGGGTTCGCTGTACACGCCGAGCAGGCCGGTGATCTCCACGTCCCAGCCGGTCTCCTCGCGCGCCTCGCGCACGGCGGTGAGGGTGACGTTCTCGCCCGGGCCGGCCCAGCCGCCCGGGATGCCCCAGGTGCCGTCGTCGGCGCGGCGGACGAGCAGCACGCGGCCCCCCTCGTCGCGGACGACGACGCCCGCGGCGGGCGCCTTGACGAGGTCGTGGCCGATCTTGGCGCGCAGGTTGCGGATGTACGGGTCCATGCGGACCATTGTGCCGCAGGAACCCCGGCGGGCCGAACGCGTACTGTGAGAGCGTGGGCCCACGAGGGCCACGAGCGGAGGACGAACGACATGACCCAACTGCAGCGAGGAGAGAAGCGCAAGCTGGCGGACCTGAACCTCGGTCCCGTCCTGAACGTCACGGTGACGCACGACCTGCCGGGCGCGGACGTGAGCGTCCTCGGCCTCAGCGAGGACCGCAGGCTCCAGGACGACCGGTACTTCGTGTTCTACAACCAGCTGCGCAGCCCGGCGGACGAGATCGTGCTGTCCTCGTCGGGGAACACCAGCACCTTCCGGGTGGACCTGTCGCGGCTCCCGGCGGGCGTGCGGCGGCTCGTGTTCGTCGCGACGCACGACGACCAGCCCTTCTCGCGGCTCGGGACGCTCACGCTGACCCTCGGGGACGGCTCGCCGCGCGCCACGGTGACGCTCTCGGGACGGGACTTCGCGCAGGAGCGCGCCGTGATGCTCGCGGAGGTGTACCAGCACTCCGGCGAGTGGCGGGTCTCCCATGTGGGGCAGGGCTTCTCCGGGGGGCTGCAGGCCCTGCTGGAGTCGTTCGGCGGCGAGGCCGTCTCGTCGCCCGCCGCGCCCGCCGCGCCGTCCGCACCGCCCGTGACACCCCCGCCGCCCGCGAGCGGCACGTCCACCGGCTCCTTCTCCAGTCCCGGGGCCGTCCCGCCGCCCTCGCCGTCCGTCTCTCCCTCCCCGTCGCCCTCCGGCTGGTCCGGCTCGGGCGCGGGAAGCGTCTCCGGCGCCATCGGCAACGAGCCGACGTACACGGTGGACCAGTTCGTGAACCGGACGCGGGAGGCCGACCGTCCCGGCGACGTGTTCGAGCTGGAGAACTCCAAGATGCTGGAGGTGAAGGTGCGCGGCCGCGTGTGGAGCAAGCTCGGCGCGATGGTGGCCTTCAAGGGCAACCTCAGCTTCCGCCGCGAGGGCATGCTGGAGGGCGGCATCATGAAGGCCCTCGTGCGCGCCGTGAGCAAGGAGATGGAGCCCCTCGCGAAGATCGAGGGACAGGGCGTGTGCTACCTCGCCGACCAGGGCAAGGAGATCACCGTCATCCGTCTCGCGGGGGACGCGTTCAACGTGAACGGCAGCAGCCTGCTCGCGTTCGAGGACAGCGTGCAGCACGAGATCACCATGATGCGCCGCGTGGCGGGCATGATGGCGGGCGGCCTCTTCAGCGTGCGCGTGCGCGGAAGCGGGCACGTGGCGATCGTGTCGCACGGCAAGCCGCTCACGCTGCGCGTCACCCCGAACGAGCCCGTCTTCACCGACCCCAACGCCACGATCGGCTGGAGCGACCGCCTGCAACCGCAGCTGCGGGTGGATTCGAGCCTGCGCTCGATCTTCGGGCGGGGCGGCGGGGAGACGTACCAGATGGTCTTCCAGGGCGACGGCTTCGTCGTCGTGCAGCCCTACGAGGAGCTGGAGCGCTCCGGCGGGAGCCACTCGTCCGGCGGGTCCATCGGGGAGATCTTCGACTGATGCCCCACCGCGTGGTCCATCTGGAGATCAGCCTGCCGGAAGCGTCGCTGCGCTGGGCCGAGGAGTACCGCGAAACCCACGGCCTCGCGCACCTCGACGCCGTCCTCGTCCGCGCCGTGGAGGTCCTGCGGGACCTCGACCTGATCGAGGGCTACCGGGTCGCCGCCGGGGAGCACCGCCGCTCCCCGGACCCTCTGCTCGACAGCGACATCTCCGAGGGACTCGAACCGTCCGACGGACGCGAGTGGCTGGACGACCGAGCGTGAAGGAAGAGGCGCCCCATTCCCGGGGCGCCTCTCCTCTCCTCGCGTTCGGTTACGCGCTGGGGTGCGTCATGTCCATCGGCACGACCCACCGCTCGAACTCCTCCTCGGTGAGGTAGCCGAGCGCGAGGGCCGCCTCGCGCAGCGTGGTGCCCTCCTTGTGGGCCTTCTTCGCGATGGCGGCGGCCCTGTCGTAGCCGATGTGGCGGTTGAGGGCCGTGACCTGCATGAGGTTCTTGCCGAGGTTCTCCTCGATGCGCGGCAGGTTCGGCTCGATGCCGACGGCGCAGTTGTCGTTGAAGGCCACGCAGGCGTCCGACAGGAGCTGGATGCTCTCCAGGACGTTGTGGACCATCACGGGCTTGAACACGTTGAGCTGGAAGTTGCCCTGACTGCCCGCGAAGGCGACGGCGGCGTCGTTGCCGAAGACCTGAACCGCGACCATCGTGAGGGCCTCGCTCTGGGTGGGGTTGACCTTGCCGGGCATGATGCTGCTGCCGGGCTCGTTCTCGGGAATGATGAGCTCGCCGATGCCGTTGCGGGGACCCGACGCGAGCCAGCGCACGTCGTTCGCCATCTTCATCAGGGCGCCCGCGAGGGTGCGCAGGGCCGCGCTGGTCTGCACGAGCGCGTCGTGCGCGCTGAGGGCCGCGAACTTGTTCCCCGCGCTCACGAAGGGCAGGCCGGTCTCCTGCGCGAACTTCTCGGCGGCGAGGTCACCGAAGCGCGGGTGCGCGTTGAGGCCCGTCCCGACGGCGGTCCCGCCGATCGCGAGCTCGTGGAGGCCGGTGAGGGCGTGACGCACCTCGCCGAGGCAGTAGTCGATCTGCGCGACCCAGCCGCCGATCTCCTGCCCGAGCGTGATGGGCGTCGCGTCCTGCAGGTGCGTGCGGCCCACCTTCACGACGTCCGCGTACTGCGCGGCCTTCGCGGCGAGCGTGTCGCGCAGCTTCCCGACGCTCGGGAAGAGCTTGCCGTGCAGTTCCTCCACGACGGCGATGTGCATGGCGGTCGGGAAGGTGTCGTTGCTGCTCTGGCCGCGGTTGACGTGGTCGTTGGGGTGGACGGGCTTCTTGCTGCCCATCTCGCCGCCGGCGAGTTCGATGGCGCGGTTGGAGATGACCTCGTTCGCGTTCATGTTGCTCTGCGTGCCGGAGCCCGTCTGGAACACCACGAGGGGGAAGTGGTCGTCGAGGGCGCCCGCGATGACCTCGTCGGCGGCGCGGGTGATGAGGTCCGCGATGTCCCGCGGGAGCTCGCCGAGGTCCGCGTTGGCCTGCGCGGCGCCCTTCTTGAGGATGCCGAGCGCGCGGATGACGGGCCGCGTGAAGCGGAAGCGGTCCACGCCGATGGGGAAGTTCTGGATGGAGCGCTGCGTCTGCGCGCCCCAGTAACGGTCGGTGGGCACCTGCTGCGCGCCCATGGTGTCCGTCTCGGTGCGGTAGGTGGTCATGGCAAGGTGATTCTAACGCGCGTTCGGGGCGCGGGAACGCGTCACGGTTGCGCCCGCCCGCGCGTGCTAGCCTCCTCGGCGTGATGTACGACGTCGCGATCATCGGAGGCGGCCCCGTGGGACTCGCGGCCGCCATCGCCGCCAAGCGGGCGGGCCTGAGCTACGTGGTGCTGGAGAAGGGCTGCGTCGTGAACGCCATCTTCGACTACCCGACCTACATGACCTTCTTCACGACCTCGCCGGAACTCGAGATCGGCGGTCACCCCTTCGTGACGCTGCGGGAGAAGCCCGACCGCAAGGAGGCCCTCTCGTACTACCGCCTCGTGGCGGCCCGGGAGAACCTGAACATCGAGCAGTACACCGAGGTGACGCGCGTGTACCGCGCCCCCGCCGGGTTCACGCTGGAGGTCAACCGCAAGGACGGCTCGGACGGCGTGGTGGAGGCCCGCCGCGTGATGGTCGCGACCGGCTACTACGACCATCCCGTGCCCCTCGGCATCCCCGGCGAGGACGCGGAGAACGTCAGCCACTACTACACCGAGGCGCACCCCTTCTGGAACCTGAACGTGACCATCGTCGGCGCGGGCAACAGCGCCGCCGACGCCGCCCTCGACCTGTGGCGCGGCGGCGCGAACGTCACGATGGTCGTGCGCGCCCCGCACCTCAAGCCCACCGTGAAGTACTGGGTGAAGCCCGACCTGGAGAACCGCATCAAGGCGGGCAGCATCCGCGCGCACTTCGAGAGCCGCGTCGTGGAGATCCACGAGGACCGCGCGGTCGTGCAGCGCGCGGACGGCACCACCTTCGACCTCCCGACGGACTTCACCTTCGTCCTGACGGGGTACAAACCCAGCCTGGAGTTCCTCGCGGACCTCGGGCTCGCCCGGCACGAGGACGAGTGCCTTGTCCTGAGCGAGCACTACGAGTCGAGCGTGCCGGGCCTGTTCGTGGTGGGCTCGGCAGGCTTCGCGGGCCGCACGAACCAGGTGTTCATCGAGAACGGGCGCGAGCACGCCCTCCTCGCCGTCGCGGAGGTGGAGCGCCAGCTCAAGGGTGCTCTGGCCTGAGGCACGGCAAAGGAAAGACCGGATGTCCGAAGGCGGACGTCCGGTCTTGTTCATTGTGTGGCTACAGGCTTATCGACGGACGATGTCGAAGAAGGCGATAAGCGCCATCACCACCAGCATTCCAGAGAAGAGCGAGCCCTGACCGAATGTGTTCAGGCCCGGCACCGTATTGCTGAACACAGGCTTCACGACCGCCTGCGTCAGCGAGTTCAGCATCTTGAACAACGCCTGAATGGTGCCGGAACGTTCCTCGACCTCGTCCAGCTGGACGATCTGGATGGTGAGGGCCGTCCAGGACAGCGCCGATCCGAACCCAGCGAGCACGAAGCATCCGAAGAGCAGAATCGCGTTGAGGGCCGTGATCTCGGCCACGCTGGACGCCACGGCCGGAACGAGGTTCGCCACGATGGCAATGAAGAGCCCCGCCACCGCGAAGGACTCGATTCTGAACCCGCCGTCGAGCCTGCGAATGTCGCTCATCCGCTGGGTGAGGACGGCGGCCAGCATGTTTCCGATGACCTGCCCGGTCTGGGCGAAACTCGCGGCGTAAGCTATGCCCACGAAGGGCACGGCCCAGAAGATGTGAAGCAGCGTGCTTCCTCCCCAGAGGAGCCCCAAGGCGAAGATGAGCCACGCGGACGGATGTCCGACGATGACTCGGAATGCCGGCGGGAATCCACGAAACCAGTCCCGCGCAGGCCGGATATTCCCGGTGCTTGCCTCGGCAAGAATCAGAACGGAGACGGCCACGATCAGAAACGTGGTCATGTCTATCACGACGGCGCTCTTGCCGATCCAGGCGAAGAACACACCTCCGAGGATCGTGCCGATCACCTGGAAGAGGTAGTCGGCCAGGTCTCGACCGCTCTGTCCCGCCGCGGAGACCTTCCCTTCGAGGGAGAGGACGTCCGCATTGGACATGATGGTCTGCTCCGCGTCGTGGAGGCGGATGAGATCGAGAAGAGGCTGCCTTCTGGGCACGTCGCCGTTCATGTCTCTCCGCTCCAGTTGAGGCGCGTGTCGTCCGCGCGCGATCATTCGATCCTCGAATTCCCGCTGGATCACCTTCAAGGTGATCTCCTGAAGTTCGACTTTAAAGACCCGCGACATGACGATCGCGGCGAACGGCGAAAACAGGTTGTAGACGGCCCAGATGCTGGAAAACCAGGCGACCGGAGCCACGACCATCAATCCCGTGACGAGGGCCATGATCACGTTGCTGCTGAGCAACGCCACCCGCGCGGGCGTCGCGTCGGAGAGGGCTCCGGCGAATAGGCTCACGAAGGCGCTGAGTGCGACCTCGGCCGCCTGTACGCCTGCCACGGCGCGTTCTCCGCCGAGTTGAGCCGCCACGGAGTTGGCGACGATGGCCGTCACCTTCGTTCCCGCCTTGTTGAGCGCGGAAAAGAAGATAGGCATTTGGAGTCCCTGGCTCACGATGGCCAGGATGTACTTCGTGTCGTTCAGTCGATCGAAGATCCACTGCCGACCAAATAAAATGATCGCGACAGAAAAGGCAATAAAATTCAAAACTCTGCTTCCTTGAGATACGAAACTGCACCCTCACCCTACTCTCTCCTGGATTCCGGGCAGGGCATCACCACACGTGAGCAGGCCGGACCGCCCGGCCCGACCTGCTCACGGAGTCGTCTTTACGCCCGCGCGGGCTCCGTCTCCTGCCCTTCGAGGGGGTATCCGGCGGCCCGCCAGGCGGTGACGCTTCCGAGGACGTTGTAGACCTCCCGGAAGCCCTGCCGTTCGAGCAGGCTGGCGGCCATGCTGCTGCGGTAGCCGCTGCCGCAGTACACCGCGAGGGGCCGCTCGGGGTCGAGGCTCAGGCCGGGCAGGTCCTGCCAGAGCCGCCCGAGGAAGGCGTGCCGGGCGCGCGGCAGGTGCCCGCCCTGCCACTCGTCGTCGCGGCGCACGTCGAGGAGTTGTAGGTCGTCCTCCGCGTCGAGGGCGCTTCTCAGGTCGTGGACGCTCATGGGGTGGCTGCTGCGGATGGGGAGGCCCGCCTCCACCCAGGCGCGCATGCCGCCGCGCAGGTAGCCGCAGACCCCTTCGAGGCCGAGCCGCGTGAGGTGCTCCTCCACGAGACGTTCGTGGTCGGGGCTGTCGAGGATGACGTAGAGGTCGTGGCGGGGCGCGAGCATCCAGCCCGCCCAGATGGGGAACGCGTCGCGCAGGGCGATGTTGAGGCTGCCCTCGACGTGCGCGTCGGCCCACGCCTCGATCTCGCGGGTGTCGAGGACGACGGCGTTCTCGTGCCGGATGGCTTCCGAGAAGTCGCGTGGATCGAGCCAGGGCACCTGTGGGCGCGTGCCGAGGTAGCCGGGGCCGCGCGTGTTGAGGTCCTTCACGCGGGCGTAGTAGACGGGCTGCGGCGGCAGGCCCGCGAGGAGCCGCGCCGTGAATTCCGCCTCGTCCTCCACGGAGAGCAGCGGGTTGTGGACGCGTTCGTACCCGATCGTGGTGAGGTCCCGCACGCCGATGCGTCCACCGCAGGGCGAGCCGTGCCCGTGCGCGGGGTACACCAGCAGGCCGTCGTCGAGCGCGAGGAGTCTGCGCAGCGACGAGAAGAGCTGCCGCGCGCCCTGCTCGGCGTCGACGCTCTCGGCGAGGTCGGGACGGCCCACCTCGCCGTTGAGGAGCGTGTCGCCCGTGAAGACGGCCCACTCGCCCTCCGCGCCGTGCCCGCCGCTGGAGAGGACGAGGCTGACGTGTTCGGGGGAGTGGCCGGGCGTGTGCAGCACCCGCAACGTGAACGCGCCGAGCCGCACGAGGTCCCCGTCGGCGTGCTCGCGCGCGTCGAAGCCGAGGCCCGCGCCGGGTCCCACGTGCACGGCGGCGTTCGTGAGGGTGCACAGTTCGCGCGCGCCGGAGAGGTAGTCCGCGTGGACGTGCGTGTCGAACACGTCCGTGATGCGGACGCCGTGCGCGCGGGCGAGGTCGAGGTACACGCCGACGTCGCGGCGCGGGTCGATGACGGCGGCAACACCCTCCACCGTGTCGGCGAGGAAGTAGGACAGGGCCGCGAGTCCCTCGGTCCTGATGGTCTCCAGAATCATGAGGCCTCCTGTGGGGCGCCGGTCGGGGAGGTCGCGGCAGGGGCGGACGGAACGCCGCGCGTTCCGTCCGCCGTGGGAATGTGGGGTGAGGTGTGGCGGGGGACGCTCAGCGGTTGCTGTCGTCGCGGTCGCTCGACAGGCTGCCGCCCGTACCGCTGCTGTTGCCCATGGAGGTGCCGCTCGACGTGCTGCCGGTGGTGGTGCCCATCGAGCCACTGGTCGAGCCGCTCATGCCGCTCGTGCTGCTGCCGCCGCTCGCGCTGCCCGACAGGCCGCCCATGGTGCCGCTGGTGGTGACGTCGTGGCTGGTGTCGGGCGTCGCGACGATGGTCTGCGAACCGCCGCTCATGCCGCTCATGCCGCCCATGCCCTGCTGGACGCGGATCTGGTTGTGCACGTCGCGCACGCCGCGGATCTGCTCGGCGACGTCCTCGGCCATGCGCTTCATGCGGCGGTCGCCGACGGTGCCGGTGAGGGTGACCTCGCCGTTCTGGACCATCACGTCGATGTCGGTCGCGTCGATGTCGTGGTGGTAGGTGAGCTGCTCGTTGATCTCCTCGCGGATGCGGTCGTCGCTGCGCTGGTAGTTCTTCGGGCCGCGTCCGTAGTGCTGGCCGGAGGAGCTCTGGCTGCCGCTCATGCCCGACTGCGAGCCGTACGACTGGGAGCCGTACGAGGAGCCGGAGGACTGGCCGCCCATGCCCATGCCGTACCCCATGCCGCCCTGCGAGCTGCCCGAACCCATGCCGTAGCCCTGGCTGCCCGAGCCCATGGTGCCCATGCCGCCCTGCGAGCCGTACGAGGAGGAACCGTAGGAGGAGCCCTGACCGTAGGACCCGCCCTGACCCTGCTGGCCGTAGGACTGTTGTCCGTAGCCCTGCGAGCCGTAGCCCTCGCTGCTGCCGATGCCGTAGGAGCCGCCCTGCTGGCCGTAGGACCCGCCGCCCATGCCCATGCCGCGGTTCTCGTTGCCGTAGCCCGAGCCCATGCCGTAGGTGTCGCGTCCGCTCATGTCGCCGCCGCGCATGGTGCTGCCGCGCCCGTAGCGGTCGCGTTCCATGTTGCCCATGTCGCGGTCCATGCCGCCCATGCCCTGGCCGTAGCCGCGGTCGCCGGGGTTGTACTCGCCCATGCCGCCGAGGCCGCGCCGGTAGGAGTTGTCGAGGCCGTTGCCGCCGGGGGCCATGCTGCTGTAGCCGTACCCGCGGTCGGAGCGTTCCATGCCGGAGCCGCGCCCGTCGTCGTAGCCGCCGTAAGAGCGATCGCGACCGCCCATGGAGCGGTCGCGATCGTCGTCACGGTTGCCGGACATGGACATGTCACGGCCCGAGCGCATGCGGTCACGGTCGTCCATACGGTCGTAGCGGTCGTCGCGGTCGTAATCACGGTTCGTCATACGTCCTCCTTCGCGGCCCGCGCCCGCGAGGTGGCAGGGCGGGCGCTTTTGGTTGGCCTGCGTTCTCAGTAGAGTCCCGCTGTCTGAGGATCACCTCGGCGGGGCGATGAAGCAGGCGGGAACGCAGGGCTCATGAACGAACGATTGTTGGGATCAGCTGAGGTCGAGGGAACGCGCCGTCTCCAGCAGCTCGCGAGCCTCGCTCGCGTGCAGGTGCTCCACCAGCCGCCCCTCGAACACCGCCACCGACCGCCCGTCGGCACGCGCCGCTTCCCACGCGTCCAGCAGGGCGCGCGCCCGCGCCACCTCCCACGCGGCGGGCGCGAACACCTCGTTCGCGACGCCCACCTGCGACGGGTGGATCAGCGTCTTGCCGTCGAAGCCGAGATCACGGCCCTGAAGGCAGGCCGCGCGCAGGCCCGCCTCGTCCGCGAGGTCGAGATGCACCCCGTCGAGCGCCGCGAGCCCGTACGCCCGCGCACACGTCACGACGGCCGACAGGGCGTACAGCAGGTTCGCGCGGCCCGGCACGTGCCGCGC
>NZ_KI912652.1:4087-4577 GCF_000519345.1 Deinococcus pimensis DSM 21231 | reverse complement strand
ATCACGCGTCGGTGCTGGAGTTCGAGCCGGACGAGGGGTACGCCATCGTCGGCGCGCGCGCCTCCACGGGCGGCGTGAGCGCCCTGAGCGCGGCCGGCTTCGAGCCGAACGCGGGGCAGTTCACCGGGGCCACGGCGACCATGCACGGCACGCGCACCCTCTGGGCGGACGGCGATCCGGTCTTCTCCTCGCTGAGGGCCTGGGCGGGCGGCACCCGCACCCTCTGGGCGGACGGCACCTTCCAGCCCGTCCCGGAGAACACGGCGGTGCTGCGCTTCGCGGGCCTCTCGACCGCGCAGACGCTCGCGCCCCGCCTCGGGAGCGGCGTGAAGGTCGCCGTGATCGACACGGGCGTCGACCTGAACCACCCGGCCTTCCAGGGCGCGCTCGCGCCCGCGGGCGAATGGTGGGACTTCTCCGCGAATGACGCCGTCCCGCAGGAGGAGGGACCCGGCGGTCGCGGCTACGGGCACGGCACGGCCGTCGCGAG
>NZ_KI912652.1:3444-3987 GCF_000519345.1 Deinococcus pimensis DSM 21231 | reverse complement strand
CGGATCGCGCTGCAGCAGGGCCGCACGCAGGACGCGCGGACGCACCTGCTCGCCGCGCTCGACCTCGCGGAGGGACGCGGCCCGTCGGAGGCGCGGGTGCTCAACCTCCTCGCCGGGGTGCATCACGCGGTCGGCGAGCACGACTCCGCGCTCGACTGCCTGCACTCCGCCGTGCGCCTTCACCGGGAGCTCGGCGACCGCGCGGGCGAGGCGAAGGGCCTCACGAACGTCGGCAGCATCCTCGTGGCGCAGGGCGAGTACGTCGCGGCGCTGGAGTACCTCGTCGCGGCACACGAGCTCTTCCGGAGCGCCGTGAACGACGAGCGGGCGCGCGGCGTGACGCTCATCAACCTCGGGAACCTCTTCCTCGACCTCGGTCAGCCGGGCTCGGCGGCGGAGTACTTCCGCGAGGCGCTCGGCGTGGCGCGGGGGCGCCGCGACCGCCTGATGGAGTCCGTGGCGCTCCTGAACCTTGGCACGGCGCTCGGCCGCACGGACGATCCGGGCGCGGAGGCGGCCCTGCGGCTCGCGCTCGACCTCGCG
>NZ_KI912652.1:1887-3344 GCF_000519345.1 Deinococcus pimensis DSM 21231 | reverse complement strand
AGGGCGCCATCGACGCGCACCGCGAGGCGATGACGCGCGCCCGCGCCGAGGGCGACGTCGGCGGCGAGCTCGACGCGCTGCTGCACCTCGGGAAGCTCATGTCGGACGCGGGGCAGCCCGTGGAGGCCCTGGCGGCGCTCGGGCGCGCCCTGACGCTCGCGGAGTCGTCGGATCGGCGCAAGGTCGTCTTCGAGACGCACCTGCTGCTCTCCATGGCGTACAAGCGCGCCGGGGACTTCGAGCGGGCGCTCGCGCATCACGAGCTCTACCACCAGCAGGAGCGGGCGCTGTTCAACGAGGAGAGCGACCGCAAGGTCCGCGAGCTCAACGCGCGCTTCGACGTGGAGCGTGCCCGGCAGGAGGCGAGCGCGCAGCGCGTACGGCGAGAGCTCGCGGAGGTCGCGCGCGAGGAGGCCGAGGCGCGCGTCGCGGCCCGCACGGAGGAACTCGAGCGGGCGCAGCTGGAGATCGTCACGCGGCTCGCCGTGGCGGCGGAGTACCGCGACGACATGACGGGCGAGCACACGTGGCGGGTGGGGCATTTCAGCGCGCTCATCGCGCGGGAGATCGGCCTGCCCGAGGAGGAGGTGGAGCTCGTCCGGACCGCCGCGCGCCTGCACGACGTCGGCAAGATCGGCATTCCCGACTCGATCCTGCTGAAGGAGGGCCGCCTCACCGCCGAGGAGTACGAGCGGATGAAGACGCACACGTTGATCGGGGCGCGCATCCTGTCGGGCGGGCAGTCGCGGCTGCTGCGCATGGCCGAGGAGATCGCGCTGTCGCACCACGAGCGCTGGGACGGCGGCGGCTACCCCTTCGGGCGTGTCGGCGAGGCGATCCCGCTGGTGGGCCGCATCGTGGCCGTCGCGGACGTCTTCGACGCCCTGACTCAGGAGCGGCCCTACAAGCCCGCGTGGCCGCTCTCCTCGGCCCTCGCGGAGATCGAACGGCAGGCGGGCGCGCAGTTCGCGCCGGACGTGGTGCGCACGGCGCTCGCGGTGCTGGGCGGCCCGGAGGTGCGGACGCTCGTGGAGAGCGCCGCCTCCGGCCGCGAGCGGCACTGAGCGCCCGGATGGGCGGAGGTCAGCCGGTCAGCACGACCGTCTTGACGTACGTGAGCTCCTCCAGGCTGGCGCGGGCGCCCTCGCGACCGAAGCCGCTGTCCTTCACGCCGCCGTAGGGCATCTGGTCCACGCGGAAGGTGCTGGCGTCGTTCACGATCACGCCGCCCGACTCCACGTCCCGTACCGCCATGAGGGCGTTCGGGAGGTGATTGGTGAACACGCCCGTCTGCAGGCCGTAGCGCGAGCGGTTCGCGCTGGCGATGGCGTCCGCCCACGTCGCGGCGCGCGAGAGCACCACGACGGGCCCGAAGACCTCCTCGCGGACGACGCGGGCGTGCTCGGGGACGTCCTCCAGGATGGTGGGCGGCACGAGCCGTCCGCGCGCCTCCCCGC
>NZ_KI912652.1:0-1787 GCF_000519345.1 Deinococcus pimensis DSM 21231 | reverse complement strand
GCACGTGCCGCGCCCGCAGGTCCCGCACGAGATCCGACGTGCCCGCCACGAGCGCGCCCACACCGCGCGCCGCCGCCAGTTCCGGCAGGCGCAGCACGCCCAGCGGCGTCTCCACCATCAGCCACAGCGGGATCCCCAGCGACAGGGACGCCACCTCCTGCGGCGATTCCGCCTTCGGCAGCACGATCGCGTGCGGCGCCGCCGACAGCAGCATCTGCAGGTCGTCGTCACCCCAGGGCGTGGAGAGCGCGTTGATCCGCACCGCCACCTCGTGCGAGGGGAAGCCGCGCGACAGCGCCTCACGCACCGCCTCCCGCGCCGTGGCCTTGTGTTCGGGCGCGACGGCGTCCTCCAGATCGAGGATCAGAACGTCGGCGGGCAGCGCGCGGGCCTTCTCCAGCGCGCGGGCGTGGTCACCGGGAACGAAGAGGACGCTGCGGCGTGGCTTCATGCGCCCAGACTACCCAACTAATCCGCCAGCCTGCCGCCCTCCACCTGCGGCGTCACGGGACGGCGATCGCTGAGGCTGCCGCGCTCGCGGTAGTTCTGCGGGCCGGTGTGCTCGTCGGGGCGCATGAAGCTCATCACGCGGTCCGTGAGGCCCGGCAGCAGGTCGTACAGCACCGCGAACTGCTTCGCGGCGGGCAGCGGGTACACCACGGGGCGGTAGCTCGTCAGGGCGTCCGCGACGGCGCGGCCCACCTGCGAGGCCTCCAGCACGGGCCGGACGAGGTGCGCGCCCTGCCCGCCCTCCTTGACGTTGTCGGCCTTGTCGAAGAAGGGCGTGCGCACCGCGACGGGCAGGACCGCCGTGACCTTCACGCCGCTCTTCTCGACGTGCATGAGCTCCTGCCGCAGCGCCTGCGTCATGAGCTCCACGAAGCCCTTCGTGCCGCAGTAGATGCCCTGGTACGGGAAGGCCACGCGGCCCGCGACGGACGCGAGGTTCACGATGTGCCCGCTCCCCTGGGGCCGCATGACGCGCAGCGCGGCCTGCACGCCGTACAGGACGCCCATGACGTTCAGGTCGATCAGGTCGCGGACGCGGCGCTCCTCGCTGTGCTCGATGCTGTCGACGAACGCGGCGCCCGGATCGTTCACCATCACGTCCACCCGCCCGTAGGCGCGGTGCGCGGTGCTCACGAGGTTCTCCACCTGCGCGCGGTCGCGCACGTCGGTCGGCACGACGAGCGCCTCCGCGCCGAGCGCGCGCGCCTCACGCGCCACGGCCTCCAGGGTCTCCTGATGCCGTGCGGCGAGCACGACGGTCGCGCCTCGCGCGGCGCATTCCAGCGTGATGGCCCGCCCGATGCCTTCCGAGGCGCCCGTCACGACCACCACCTTTCCCGCGAGCACCTGCTTCCTGCGCGGATCGGGGGCGAGACGGCGGGCGGCGACGCTGCCGAGCGCGAGGGCGGCGGTGGCGATCGCGAAGCGGGTGGTTCGGTTCATGCCCCAACCTAGACGTCGCCTCCGCAGGAGGGCCTGAGAGGACCCATCGGGCGGGGTTGAGGCGTTCCTCAAGGACGGGGGCGGGCGGGATCGCGTGACGGAAGTCTAAAGTGACGTTCGCCGCCGTGTCGCGTGCGGTAGTTCCGTGGGCCCGCCGTGACATCTGGAACACTCGCCTCATGTCCTCCCTGCCTTCCCCCCGGACGCTCGTCCTGACCTGCGCGCTGACGCTGCTGAGCGGGTGCGCCACCCTCTCCCCCTCCGGCACGCCCGCCGCCCGGCCCGACGCCGTCGCGCAGGTCGCGGTGCTGCCCGGCGATACCCGTGGGGCGGTC
>NZ_KI912651.1:3088-3980 GCF_000519345.1 Deinococcus pimensis DSM 21231 | reverse complement strand
GACGCTCGACTGTGACGCGCCGCGCGCCGCGCTCGACCCGCGCGTGGCGTACGGCGAGCTGGGCGCCCTGCTGCGTCAGCAGGGCTTCGAGGTGCGGCTCGCGCAGGACGCTCCCGTCCACGCGGAGCCCGTCATGGCCCTCTGAATTCCGGCGGGGACGCCCGGCGCGTGAACGCGCGCCGGGCGTCCCCGTTCAGTCTGTGCGGGCGAGCCAGCCGCGCAGGTCCGCGTCGAGCGCCGCGAAGGACTTCCCGAAGGCGCGTCCGCTCGCGGCGTCGACGGTACCGCCGTCCGACAGGACCGTCATGAACGCCGTGAGGCTCCCCATGCCGTACGTCTCCGTGACGTAGCGGGCGAAGGCGTAGCCCTGCGCGTACACGTGCGGCCACAGGTCCGTGGGCGTCTCGTCGTAGTTCGCCATGCGCGCCCACGCGACGAGCGCCTCCTGCCGCGCCCACGCCGAGCTGCGCCCGAGGTACTCCCGCCGGGCGCGCTCGGTCCACTCGCCTGACGCGACGTACTGAGCGAGTCCCTCGTGCAGCCACCAGGGGATGCGCTTCTCGCCCGCCCCGTGCCGTGCGAACACCACGAAGTGCGTGAGCTCGTGCGCGAGGGTGGCGCGCGCGGCGGGCCAGGAGGGGTTGGCGAGCTTGATGGCCTCTCCGGGTTCGTTCCATCCCGCCACGGCCTTCAGGTTGAGCGCGACGCTCGCGCTCAGCGCGCCCGCGTCCGTGTAGAGCTTCACGTCGGGCACCCCGGCGGGCGCGAAGCCCAGCCGGTCCTTCACGAGGGCGTACACGTTCGGGAGGTCACGCGCGACCGCGCGGGCGGTGTCCTCCTGCCCGGGCTGCGCGAGGACGCGCGGGCCCTCGCCGAAGGCGGCGAGGGCCTC
>NZ_KI912651.1:0-2988 GCF_000519345.1 Deinococcus pimensis DSM 21231 | reverse complement strand
GGTGCGTGACGATCTGCTCGCGAGTGCCGGGGAGGTGGGGGCGCTGCCGCCGGAGGTGGTGCTCCTCGATTCGCGCGTGGCGGCGCGCTTCGCGGGGGAGGTGGAGCCGCTGGACCCGAAGGCGGGGCACATTCCGGGCGCGCGGAACGTGGACTGGTCGGGCGCGCTCGGTGCGGACGGGCGCTTCCTGCCGCCCGAGCGGCAGCGCGAGCGGCTCGCGGTGGTGGAGGGGCGGGACGCGGTGCTGTACTGCGGCTCCGGGGTGAGTGCGGCGGTGAACCTGCTGTCACTGGAGCTGGCGGGCCGTCCGCTGGGGAGGAGCGCGCGGCTGTACGCGGGCTCGTGGAGCGACTGGGTGAGCGACGACGCGCGTCCGGTCGCGACAGGTCGGGACGGGGAGACGCCGGCCTCATAGTGGGCGCGGTCCCTCATGTCAAGTGAGCCAGCGGTGACCGCCGCGTGAGCGGTTCTTCTAGACTGAGCGCCGGATGTTCGCCCACGTTCCCCGTTCCTTCCCTCAGCCCGGCCACCGTTACGACGTGGCCGTCGTCGGCGCGGGCCTCGCGGGTTGCGAGGTCGCGTCGCGCCTGGCCCGCGCGGGCCGTGACGTGCTGCTCGTGACGCAGTCGCTGGACAGCGTCGCGAACCTGTTCCACGCGCGCGTGCCGGGTCCCTTCCCGCCGTCTTCCCTGATGGAGGAGGCGCGCCGCGCCGTCTCTCCCGACGAGACGCCCTGGGCGCTCCACCGGGAGGTGAAGGGGCGTCTGGAGGCGCAGAGCGGCGTGCACCTGCTGCAGTCGTGCGTGTCGTCCCTGGAGCCCGCCGTGGGGGACGCGCCGCATCGGCTGCTCACCTGGGAGGGTCCATCGCTCTCGGCGGACGCGGTGGTGCTGGCGGTGGGGAGCTTCCTGCGGGGGCGTCTGCGCGCCGGGACGGTCGAGGAGGAGGCGGGCCGCCTGACGGAGGTCGCGTACGACTTCCTCGCGGACGATCTCGCGGCGCGCGGCGTGACCTTCGAGGAGCGCGAGGACGTCTGGGCGGGCGAGTCGGGCGCGGGCGGCGCGTTGCCGTACGCGGTGCGCTACCTGACGCTGGCGCCCTCCGAACTGGACGGCTTCGCGCTTCGGCGCTGGCCGCACGTGTTCGCGGTGGGCCGCTGCACGCCGGGTGACGTGACGTACGCCTCGGCGGTGGAGGCGGGCTCGCGCCTCGCGGGGGTGCTGGCGTGATCCTGCGTCTGTCGGACTTCCGCTTCCCGGACTCGGGCGCGCGGCTCTTCCCGGAGAATCCGGACGGGGACGTGGTGCTGGAGATCGGCTTCGGGGACGGGCGTTTCTGGGCCGAGCAGGGCCCGCTCGAGCCCGGCGTGAACTACCTCGGGGTGGAGCTGAGCGGTGTGAGCCTGCTGAAGGCGCAGCGGCGTCTGCGCGCGGCGGGGCTGGGGAACGCGCACCTCACGAAGATGCCCGCGATGACCCTGCTGCGCGGCGTGGTCGCGCCCCGGTCGCTGTCGCGGATCGTGGTGAACTTCCCGGACCCCTGGCCGAAGGCGGGCCACGAGGAGCACCGTCTGCTGCGCGAGGAGTTCTTCGAGCTCGCCGCGAGCCGCCTGCGTGAGGGCGGCGAGGTGTGGATCACGACGGATCACGAGGAGTACTTCGGCTTCGCGCTGGAGCACGCGGCGCGCACGCAGGCGTTCGAGGCGCTCGAGGCGTCTCCCCCGGCGGCGGCGCTGCGCACGAAGTACGCCCTGAAGTGGCAGGAGCTGGGCCTCATGGTCAACCACGCGCGTCTGCGCGTGACGCGTCACCCGAACGTGTCGGGTCTGGACGTACAGAACGAAGGAGAGAACGTGCCGCACGCCATCGTCACCCTGCCCCCCGATTTTCATCTCGGCGACTTCGAGAAGACCGTCGCGCGCACGCCCGCGTTCACGGTCGTGCTGCTCGACGCGTTCCGTCACGCCACGCGTGACCAGTGGGCGCTGCTCGCGCACGTGGAGGAGCGCGACCTGACGCAGGAGGCGCTCGTGAGCGTCACGCGCCGCGAGGACGGCAGTTCGCTCGTGCGGCTGGAGCGCTTCGGCGGGCCGATCGTCACGCCGGGCCTCAAGGGCGCGGTGGAGGCCGTGACGACGCTGCTCGAGGGTCGGGGCGCGACCGTCTCGCACCGTGCGTACTGAATGACGGACGCTTCCGCTCCTCCCCTGGTGACGGCGTGGTCCGTGGCGCTGCCGCTGCCGATCCCGCCGTACGATTTCGGCGTGCCGCTCGGCTTCGCGGGCCCCGTGCCCGTGGGGTGCCGGGTGGTGGTGCCGTGGCAGGGCGATCTGCGCGTCGGGATCGTGGTGGGCGCGGGCCGTGAGGCGGGGCACCGATTGCGGGACGCGGTGGGCCTGCTGGACGACGGGCCGTGGGTGAGCGCGGCGTTCGTGGGCGCGCTCGCGGAGGAGTCGCGCCTGTCGCGCGTGCCGCTGGGCCTGCTGCTGAGCGACCTCGTGTGCGTCGGGCTGGAGCCCGCGCTGACGCACCGGGTGCGGGCGGTGCAGGGCGCGGACCTCTCGGCGTTCGGTGAGGACGTGCCCACGGCCGAGTGGTCGGACGGCGCGCGCTGGACCGCCGCCACGCTCGACGCGGTCCGCGCGCAGGGCCTCCTCGACGAGGAGGTGACCGTGCGGGCGCGCACCGCGACGGTCGTGCGGGCGCGCGAGGAGGGCGCCTCCCCCCTCACGCCGAAGCAGGCGGCGGCGTGGGCGTGGCTGCGGGAGCACGGGCCCGCCGAGAGCCTCTCGGCGTGGGCGTCGGCGTCGGGGTCGTCCACGTCCGTCGTGACGGCCGTGACGACGCGCGGCTGGGCCGAGCGGGTGGAGGTGCCCGCGCCTCCGCCGGAGCTTCCCGACGCGGGCGAGCCGCCGCGTCCCACGCTGGACCGCCTGCCCGAGGCGGAGGAGTGGCGGCTGCACGGCGGGCGTCCGTCGCAGCGGCACCG
>NZ_KI912650.1:44496-46492 GCF_000519345.1 Deinococcus pimensis DSM 21231 | reverse complement strand
CGCGCCGCTCCGCGAGCCGCAGGGCAGGCCCGTCCGAGGGACGCGGCACGTCACGGCAGATCACGCCGACGCCGCCCTCGTGCGGGAAGGCCCGCACGCTCAGCCGACGCTGACCGGACGGGTCCGGAACCTCGAACTCCACCGTGACGCCCTCGGAACGTGCGCGCCGCAGCTCACGTTCGAAGGTGCGGCCGCGCGTCTCCGGGAGCGTGGTCCACAGGTCGTGCCCGACGATCGAGGCCTCCTCACGGCCGACGAACGCGAGCGCGGCAAGGTTCACGTACGTGACGCGCCACGCGGCGTCCACGCGGAAACAGGGATCGGGCAGCGCGTCGAGGAACGCGCGCAGGTCGGGCATGTCTCGGGTGGAGTCGGGTGGAAGGCTCGTGGTCAAGGGCGGGGTCCTCGGGCGCGGGCGGAATCCGGAGCAGCGAGGCCACCCCCGGATCCGGCCCGTACATCCGCACTCTAGACGTGACCTCAACATCGGGACACGAGACGAACGGCTTCATGAAGAGACCCTCAAGACCCCACCCTTCGGCCCAGCCCGGACGCCCGCAGCCACGCCTCGCGCGGCCCCCCCTCCCGCGCCGTGGACGCCGGGGGCGCCACCTGCACGGGCACGCCTCCCACGCGGGCGATGTCGTCCGCGAGCGCGCCCATCACCGCGCGCTCCAACCCCGTCCCCTCGCGGACACCCACCACCACGAGGTCCACGCCTCCCTCCCGCGCGAAGCCCGCCACCGTGTCCGGAAGGGCGCCGGTCAATGGCAGCAGCGCGAGCCTCGGAGGGCGGCGCGCGCCCTCGGCCCACGAGGCCAGCGTCGCCCGGGCACGCTCACGCTCCTCGGGCGTGTCGTGCTCCAGCAGGTAGAGCAGGGTCACGCGGCCACCGAGGGCGCGGGAAAGTTCGAACGCGTGACGCGCCCCGCCAAGGCTGGCAGGGCTGCCGTCGACGAGGGCGAGGATATGACGGAACATGACGACCTCCCGGGGCGGCCCGGGGGGCCGCCTCACGTCCACCCTCGCGCGGCGGGATTACGGCGCGATTACGGCCTAGACGTTCGGGCGCAGCAGGTGCTCCAGACAGTGATGGTAGTCCACGCCCTGCCGCGCGTCCTGCACGAGGTCCGCGACGCTGAACTCCTGCAGCACGGCCAGCATCGCGTCGCGCATCTTGCGGTAGATGCTGTTGCGGGCGTGGCAGCGGTCCTGCTCCACGCAGTCCTCATGCCAGTTGAGGGAGATGCACGAGAGGGGCGCGACGGGCCCGTCCACGGCCCGCACGACCTCGCACAGGCTGATGAGGTGCGCCTTGCGCGCGAGCGCGTACCCGCCGCCGATCCCCTTCTTGGACTTCACGACGCCCTTGCCGGACAGCACCGCGAGGATCCGCACGAGGTACGGCCGCGCGATCCCCGTGCGTTCGCTGATCTCGTCGCTGCTGACCCAGCGCTGCGGCTCCTGCAGACCGAGGTAGCCGAGCGCCTGGAAGGCGTAGATGTCGGTGTTGGAAAGGCGCATGGGACCAGAATACCCACCCACACCCACAGAGACGCGACGACGCCCCAGGCAGAAGCGAGGGGCCGTCCCGCTACTGCTCCACGGTACGTCTGAGGTGCGTCCACGCGACGGGGTCGACCTGTCCGCCGCCCACCCAGCGCTCCTCGAGGTTCTCGATGCCGTAGAGGGCTTCCAGGCCGCGTTCGGTGGTGTCGTCCCAGCGTCCGGTGACGTCGCAGTGCCGCAGGCCGCGCGCGGCGAGGTGCGTCTGCAGCCAGCGGATCTCGTCCTCGCTCAGGGGACGGGTCTCGGTGGGGCGTCCGAAGAGCAGTTCGTGCAGGTCGAGGAGCCGGGCGAGTTCCGTGACGGGCGCGGCGTGGTCGTCGACCCGCAGGTCCACGGCGACGTCGCTCGCGCCGCCGTAGCCCTTGCCCTCCCCGACGACGAGAAGGGCGGCGGACTGCCGTCCGCGCGCGTCGCCGCCCGCCTCGTC
>NZ_KI912650.1:40984-44396 GCF_000519345.1 Deinococcus pimensis DSM 21231 | reverse complement strand
CCCCGGCGCGGCATCGGCGACACGGCCGTCGCGAAGCTCTCGGAGTGGGCGGCGCGCGAGGGCGTGAGCGTCCTCGCGGCGTGCGCGCAGGCCGACGAGATCCTGGAGCGCGGCGCGGCGAAGGCGGTGGAGTTCGCGAAGCTCATGTCGGAACTCGGGGACGCGGTGGAGGCGTACCCGCCGGAGAACTTCCTGCGGCTCGTGATGGACGTGACGGGCTACGTGGACATGCTGCGCGCCGAGGGCACCGAGGGGCAGGCGCGGCTCGAGAACCTCGAGGAGCTCGTGGTGGCCGCCGAGGAGTGGTCGCAGAGCACCGAGGGCGGCGGCACCATCGCGGACTTCCTCGACGACGCGGCGCTGCTGTCCAGCGTCGACGACGCGCGCGCCAAGCGCGAGAACAACAACGCGGACGCCCCGGAGGACAGCGTCGTCCTGATGACCCTGCACAACGCCAAGGGGCTGGAGTTCCCGGCGGTGTTCGTGGTGGGTCTCGAGGAGGGCCTGCTGCCCAGCAAGAACAGCCTCACGGAGGCGGGCGGCATCGAGGAGGAGCGGCGCCTGTTCTACGTCGGCATCACCCGCGCGATGGACCGCCTGACCCTCACGGCGGCGCAGAACCGCATGACGTTCGGCAAGACCGTCAGCACGGAGGACTCGCGGTTCCTGGAGGAGCTCGGCGGGGGCTTCGAGTCGGTGGACGTGTACGGGCAGCAGGTGGAGTACCGGAAGACCACCTGGCGCGACTACCGCCCGACGGTGCCCGCGCCGCCCGCCCGCAAGGACACGTCTCCTATGACGGAGGGCATGGCGTACCGCGGCGGGGAGAAGGTGCGCCACCCGAAGTTCGGGGAGGGCCGCGTGCTGGCCGTGTCGGGCTTCGGGGACAAGCAGGAGGTGACCGTCGCCTTCGAGGGCTCGGCGGGGATGAAGAAGCTCCTCGTGCGCTTCGCGAATCTCAGCCCGGCCTGACCGCGCGCTTCAGGGCCCGCCGACGGGTCCCGGGGGCGTTTCCGTCCCGCCCGGCGTGGCCGTGAGGCGCCGGATCTCCTCGATGGCCTCGCGTTCGGCGTCGCTGACCTGCACGCCGCCGAAGCCGAGGAAGCCGCCCTCCTTCGCGGCGCCCGCGACGCGCTCCGCGACGCGGACGAGCAGCGCGCCGTACGCCTCGCGGTCCTCGGGCGTGGCCTTCGTCGTGACGAGCCACATCACCTGCCGGACCGCCTGAAGGGCCTCGTCGCGCGCCGCCTTCGGATCTCTCGGGGTGGCCTGCGGGCCCGCCGCGTCCCGCTGGGCGCGCAGTTCCTCCGGCGTGGTGTGCTCGTACGCGTCGGCCATCGCGGCGAGCAGGGGCGTGGTGGGATGGCTCGCGATGAGCGCGCGGATCTCCTGCGTGATCGCCGTGGCCTCCGCGAGGACGCCCGTGAGGCCGCTGGGGCTCGCGAGGATCACGGCCAGCCCCGCCCGGCTCGGCCCGTTCATGACGTTGAACCACTCCTGCGGTTCGAAGTTCTCCCTGACGTTCACGTCCACCTCCGTGCGGCCACCTTACCGGGCGGGCGGGGCGTTCGCCCTTCTCACGGCGTTCATGCTTGCGTGTACATTGGTCCGCATGGCCGACTGGTTGCAAGCCGTCATCCTCGGAATCGTCGAGGGTCTCACCGAGTTCCTGCCCGTCTCCTCGACCGGGCACCTCATCGTCGCGTCCGACCTGCTGCGCTTTCGCGAGCCCGCCGGGGCGGAAGGCACCTTCGAGATCGTCATCCAGGGCGGCGCGATCCTCGCGGTGCTCGTGTACTACTTCCGCGACCTCGTCCGTCAGCTCGGCGCGATCCGTACGGACCCGGGCGTGCGGCGCATGTGGCTCGCGGTGGTCGCGGCGTCCGTCCCGGCGGTCGTGGTGGGCTTCCTGGCGGGGGACTTCATCAAGGCGCGGCTGTTCACGCCGACGGTGGTGGCGTGGGCGCTGATCGTGGGCGGCGTGCTGATGTACCTCATCGAGCTTCGTCCGCGCCGCGCGGACACGCACGAGCTGGAGCGCGTCACGGTGCGGCAGGGCTTCCTCGTGGGCGTCATCCAGTGCCTCGCGATCCTCTGGCCGGGCTTCTCGCGCAGCGCGTCGAGCATCCTCGGCGGGATGTTCCTCGGCCTGGACCGCCCCACCGCCACGAGGTTCAGCTTCTACCTGTCGATCCCGACGCTGGGCGGCGCGACGCTCTACGACCTGCTCAAGCATCTCGACGTCCTCGGCGAGGCGGGCCTCTCGAACATCGTGATCGGGTCGGCGGTGTCGTTCGTGACGGCGTACCTCGTGATCGGGTGGCTGCTGCGCTTCGTGTCGCGCAACGACTTCCGCGGCTTCGCGGTGTACCGCGTCGTCGCGGGGATCGCCATTCTCGCGCTGATCTACTCGGGCGTCATCCAGAACGCGATCCGCGCCTGACGCGCGGCCCCCGTCGCCCGCCTCCCGACCGGGGAGGCGGGCGTGTCCGTGCACGCATGACGCTCCCTTGAGCCTTCCTCACGGCGGGCGCGCGCTCCGTGCCGTTACCCTGACCTCATGACGCTCTTCCAGAACCCCGGCCAGGGTGTGCAGACCGAAGACATGGACCTCTCGGTGCTCCGTTACGGCGCGCGTGACGCGGGCCTCGCCACGCACGAGGTGGACCTCGCCAGGGTCAGGGACGAACGAACGCTGCTGAACGAGCTGGGCAACTCGCTGGGCCTGCCGGGCGGCATCGGCTGGGACGCGTTGGGGGACGCGCTCGCCTCGGCCGGGACGGGGCGTGTGCTCGTCCTGACGGGCTGGCCGTCGTTCCGCAGCGACCACGCGGACCTCGCCGCGCGCGTCGAGGCCCTCGTGCGCGAGGCGCAGGCCTCGGGCGCGTCGAAGCTCTACGCGTTCGGCGTCCATTAGCGCGCGCGGCGACACCCGGCGCGCGTCCGGGGTGCTATCTTCGTTGCCGTGCTGATCCTGGGCATCGACACCTCCTGCGACGACACGGGCGTCGGCGTCGTGCGGCTCCGCGAGGGCCGCGCGGAGGTCCTCTCGAACCGCGTGTGGTCCCAGACGGTCCACGCGAACTACGGCGGCGTGATGCCGGAACTCGCGTCGCGCGAGCACGTGGAGCGCATCGACGCCGTGACGGTGGACGCGCTGCGCGAGGCGGGCGTGGGCGTCCACGACCTGGACGCGGTCGCCGCGACGAGCGGTCCCGGCCTGGTCGGGGCGCTCCTCGTGGGGCTCACGTACGGCAAGGGCCTCGCGCAGGGACTGAACCGGCCCTTCTACGCCGTGCATCACCTGGAGGGCCACATCTACGCCGCCGCGTCCGACGCGGCGATCGAGGGGCCCTTCCTCGCGCTGGTCGTGTCGGGCGGGCACACGCACCTCTTCGACGTGCCGAGCACC
>NZ_KI912650.1:23294-40884 GCF_000519345.1 Deinococcus pimensis DSM 21231 | reverse complement strand
GGCGGCGGTGGCCGCGGGGCGCGCGCCGAGCTCCCTCGCGGAGGCCGCCGTGGCGTACCTGCCGCTCGCGCGCTGAGGGTCGCTCACCAAATCTCAGCGTGACGCGCTCACGCGCCCGGCTTTCGCGGTATACTCGCAGCTAATGTTCAGGCTGCTCAACCGCATGTTCGACAACAACCAGAGGGACGTGGCCAAGCTCCGCCGCAACGTCGTGGAGCCCGTCACCGCCATGGAACCCGAGGTGCAGAAGATCGAGGACCTCGCCGCGGCCTTCATGGAGCTGCGCGCGCAGGTCGTGAGCGGCGAGAAGACCGTCGACGACGTCATCGTCCCGGCCTTCGCCATGATCCGCGAGGCCGCTCGCCGCTCCATCGGCAAGCGTCACTACGACACGCAGCTCATCGGCGGCGCCGCCCTCAACGGCGGCCGCATCGCGGAGATGAAGACCGGCGAGGGCAAGACGCTCGTCGCGACGCTCGCGCTCGCGCTCAACGCCCTCGAGGCGCGCGGCTGCCACCTCGTCACCGTCAACGACTACCTCGCCCGCGTCGGCGCGGAGGAGATGGGGCTGGTGTACCGCACGCTCGGCCTCACCGTCGGCCTCATCCAGCACGACATGCAACCCCACGAGCGCAAGGCCGCGTACGCCTGCGACATCACGTACGTCACGAACTCCGAGCTGGGCTTCGACTACCTGCGCGACAACATGGCGCAGTCCCCGGACCAGCTCGTGCTGCGCGCCGACCACCCCCTGAACTACGCCATCGTCGACGAGGTGGACTCCATCCTCATCGACGAGGCCCGCACCCCGCTGATCATCTCCGGCGCGGCCGAGAAGGCCACGGACCAGTACTACGTCATGTCGAAGCTCGTGCGCCGCCTCCAGAAGGGCGAGCCCGCCGAGCCCGGCAAGCGCGCCGAGCCCACCGGGGACTTCACCGTCGACGAGAAGACCAAGGGCGTGCACCTCACCGAGGGGGGCATCACGAAGGTGGAGCGCCTCCTGTCCATCGACGACCTGTACTCCCCGGAGAACATGGAGAAGGCGCACATGATCGTGCAGGCGCTGCGCGCCCGGGAGCTCTACCACAAGGACACGGACTACATCGTCTCGAACGACGGCGAGGTCGTCATCATCGACGAGTTCACCGGACGCAGCATGCCCGGCCGCCGTTACGGCGAGGGCCTGCACCAGGCGATCGAGGCGAAGGAGAACGTCAAGATCGAGAACGAGAACCAGACCCTCGCGACGATCACGTACCAGAACTTCTTCCGTCTGTACAACAAGTTCAGCGGCATGACCGGCACCGCCAAGACCGAGGAGAAGGAGTTCCTCGACATCTACGGCGCGGACGTCCTCGTGATCCCCACGAACCTGCCCGTCATCCGCAAGGACGACAACGACCTCGTCTACCGCACGCAGACCGGCAAGTTCAACGCCGTCGTGAACGAGATCAGGGAGATCCACGCGACGGGGCGGCCCATCCTCGTGGGCACGGTCAGCATCGAGAAGTCCGAACTGCTCAGCGCCCTGCTGAAGCAGGCGGGCGTGCCGCACCAGGTGCTCAACGCGAAGTACGAGGCGCTCGAGGCCAGCATCGTCGCGCAGGCCGGGCGCAGCAACCAGGTGACCATCGCGACGAACATGGCGGGCCGCGGCACGGACATCATGCTGGGCGGCAACGTGGAGTTCCTGCTGCACGAGCGCCTCGAACAGATGGGCATCAGCCGCTCCGACGAGGCCGCCGAGGACTTCATCAAGGCCGTGTCGCGCCGCGACGAGCGCGCCGTGCAGTACGGGCTCGCGCTGCCCGGCGTCACGGAGGGCTTCGTCCGCGAGGCGCTCGCGCTGCGCGACGCCTTCGAGGCGGACCGCCAGAAGGTCCGCGAGGCGGGCGGTCTGCACATCATCGGCACGGAACGGCACGAGTCGCGCCGCATCGACAACCAGCTGCGCGGCCGCGCGGGCCGTCAGGGCGACCCGGGCAGCAGCCGCTTCTACGTCAGCTTCGAGGACGAGCTGATGCGCCTGTTCGCGTCGGAGCGCGTCGTCGCGATGATGGACCGCCTCGGCATGGACGACACGCAGCCCATCGAGGCGGGCATGGTCACGAACGCCATCGAGCGGGCGCAGAAGCGCGTCGAGGACCGCAACTTCGGCATCCGCAAGCAGCTGCTGGAGTTCGACAACGTCATGAGCAAGCAGCGCGAGGTGGTGTACGCGCAGCGCCGCGAGGTGCTGCTCGGCCCGGACGAGGACGTCAGCGAGAGCGTCGAGGGCATGATCGGGGACTTCGTGGAGTTCCAGCTCGACACCTTCACGCCCGCCGACCAGAACCCCGACCAGTGGGACCTCGACGGTCTGCGCGCCGCGCTGTCCGACGCGATTCCCGCGCTGGAGACCTTCGACTTCGAGGAGTTGCGCGCCGTGAGTGTCGCCGACGCGCACCATCGCGTCCTCGAGACGGCCGTGGAGGCCTACGAGCGCCGTGAGGAGGAGCTCGGCAAGGGCCTCCTCGTGGGTGTGTCGCGCTACGTGCTGCTGCAGATCGTGGATCAGTACTGGAAGGAGCACCTGCACGGCATGGACGTGCTGCGTCAGGGCATCGGCCTGCGCGGCTACGGTCAGCGTGACCCCTTCACGGAGTACAAGTTCGAGGCCACGAAGATGTTCAACGAGATGATCGACAACCTCAAGGGGGACGTCACGAAGTACATCTTCCGCATGCAGGTGGGCGAGCAGCAGGTCTGATCGTATCGGGTCGAAGGGGAGGCGCTCCAGTCGGAGTGCCTCCCCTCGTCGGTTCTCGATCCAGCCGCACGAGGTCCGCGGACTTCCGCCGATCGCCCGTGAACGTGAATTTTTCTACAGTCCGCGTGTGCGTTGAGCACCCGGATGTCGCCCGGCGTTTCTCATACTTCCTCACAGACGTGGGGGTCACCTCACCGGGGAGGTCGTATGAACAAGGATGTCGTCCACCGGCTCGCGCTCGTCACCGTCAGCCTCACCCTCTCGGCGTGCGGACGGCAGGTCGTCGAGGTCGAGAGGATCGTCGAGAAGCCCGTCGAGAAGATCGTGGAGAAGCCCGTGGACCGGATCGTCACCGTGGAGGGCGAACTTCCCCTCGTTCCGATCCGGACGCGCGCCGAGAAGCCCGACTGCGGAGCCGCCGCAGGCGCCGCGGGACGGACGGGCGCCGCCCTGCGCGACTTCCGCGCGCGGACCTTCGTGCCCCTGCGCGCCGGGATGGCCGCGCAGGCCGCCGACCTTCCCGACAACCTCCAGACGGCGCTGTTCGGCATGCGGACCCTGCTCAACCGGGAGTACAACGGCCCGGGCTCCGCGGACCGTCAGGCGCTGCACGCGAAGTACGAGAAGCTCTTCAGGAGCGCGTATCCGAACGCCTTCGCCAGTTACGCCCAGGACGAGCGCACGGACGCGCTGATGGTCCGGTACGCCGACGAGATGGACGACGGGCACACGTACTTCATCCCGAACGCGTACTTCGCGGCGCTCAAGGCGTCGTTCGAGAACTCCGCGGAGCCCGCGCCCTCGTTCGGCCTCGACTTCTCGACCGTGCCGGGCGCCGACGGGGCCGTCCTGCGCAGCGTCCGTCACGACGGCCCCGCCTTCGCGGCGGGCCTGAGGCGTGGCGACGTCATTCTCGCGGTGAACGGCGTGACCCTCTCCCGGGAATCGACGTCGTCCGCCACGTACGTCAAGTACGCCACGCTCCTCGCCGAGGCGTCCGGCGGGGCGGACCCCGCGGTGTTCCTCGTGTCGCGGGCGGGCGAGCAGCGTGAGGTGACCGTCCGCGCCGCCGTGCTCGGCGGCAGTGAGGCGCCCTGGGGTGAGGTCCGCACGACCCCCGGCGGGAAGAAGGTCCTCTACCTGGTCATCCCGACCTTCCTCAGCCTGGAGGTGGCCGAGCGGGTGCACGCCCTCGTCCGCGCCGCGTCGGGCGCGGGCGTCGAGGGCGTCGTCGTGAACCTGCGCGACAACGGAGGCGGCTACGTGATCATGAACGACGGCGCGGCCGGCGCGTTCACGGACAAGGCGATCGCGACGACCTTCGAGACGCTCGACGCGAACGACGTCACCTACGGCTATTCGGACGGCGCGATCAGGGTCTTCAACGTCTGCGGGGACAGGATCGACCTGCCCCTGTCCGCCCCGACCCTCTGGAAGGGCCGCACGGCGGTGCTGCTCAACGGACGCAGCGCCAGCGGCTCCGAGTTCTTCGCCCGCAGCGTGTCCACCCTCGCGGGCGCCCGGCTGATCGGGACGCGCACGGCGGGCGTCGCGAACTCGTCCACGAACGTCTACGAGCTGCCCGGCGAGCGGGCGGTCGCCGTGACGGACTCCGTCGTTCGGGGACCCGACGGCAGGGTGCTGCCCGACGCCATCACGCCCGACGAGGAGGTCGCGGACGACATGGCGAAGCTCGCGGCGGGAACGGACGCGCCCCTGAAGGCCGCGCTCGACTGGCTCGACCGCTGACGGCGGGAGCGGCGCGGGAGGACGGCCCAAGGGCCGTCCTCCCGCGCTCCGTCTACTTCGCGGCGCTCACGTCGAACTCGTACGCGCGGGAGTCGCCCTCGCGCAGGGTCAACGTCTTTCCGGCGACGTTCTCGGGCAGCTCGAAGAGGAAGCGCACCCGGTACTCCTCGCCGGGCTTCAGGCTGCCCCGCGCGTCCTCGTCGCGGGTGGCCTTGAGCAGCTGCTTGCGCCACGGGGCGTCCTCGCCGTCCGCGTCCCCGAGCTGCGCGCCGAAGCTGCCCCAGTAGTAGTCCTGCGCGGCGTTCGTGGTGTTGCGCAGCGTGAACGTCGCGACGAGGAAGCGCCGCCCGTCCGCCGGGGTGAGGTCCCCGGCGGACTTCGCGAAGGTCACGCCGTCGAGCCGCGCGTCGAACAGGCCCATCGGCACATAGGTCCCGGCGTTGGCGGGGACGGTCGTGCGGGCGGTGGCGCCGCTCGGGTCGGCGGGGTCCGCGAGCGGCGCGGGCAGCGCGCTCACCTTCCCGCGCAGGTCGTAGCGCAGCACCGGGGAGCCGTCCTCGCGCTCCACGATGAGTTTGGGCACGACGCCCGAGGCGGGCACCTTCACGACGGCGACCACGTCGATCTTCTGGGCGGGCTTGAGGGTGAGCTGCAGGGACTCCGTGGTCCCGTCCCTGGCGGCGACGCGCTCGTAGGCGTGGCTGACGTCGCGCGCGTCCACGGCGGTGAACTTCAGCGAACCCCAGTAGAAGTTCGTCTCGGACTTCTGCGGGTTCTGCACGGTGTAGCGCAGCACCAGCAGTTTTTCGTCCGCGTTCGGGACGATCACGCCGTCTCCGACGCTGACGCGCGCGACGCCGTACGCGGCGGAACGCAGGGTGAAGTTCAGCGGGTCGAGCTTGCCCAGCGTGTAGGTCCTGCCGAGTTCCCCGGCGCCGCCCGCCTGCTGCGTGGTGCCCTGCACGGCGGGCGTCTGCGCCGCGGCGCCCGTCCTCGCGGTGGTGACGACGTAGGCCTTCTTCGCGGCGTCGTACGTGACGGTCGCGCCGAGCGCGCGGGCGAGCGCGGCGACGTCCGCGTAGACCTTGCCGCCCTGCTCCACGGTGGGGACGCTCACGGCCCGGCCGTCGATGGTGAAGGTCGGGGCGGCCAGTGCGGGCGGCAACGTGACGGCGAGCGTGACGAGCGCGGCGGTGACGGTGTACCTCATGCGTCCTCCTGGGGTGTTCCGGTCGGCGAGGAGCGCTGGGCGGGGGAGGGGCCGCGTGAGCCGGAGACCTGCCCACTGTACGACACTCTTCATCGGGACTTCACGCGCGCCGTGGGGCACGTGCGGCGCGCGTGAGGGACGTGTTAAACTCGCGGTGTCGGCACAGGCACAAGCGAAAACCCCGGGTCCTCTCGTATCAACCCCGGTCGCCCGAGGAAGCTCACGGGCGAGAGATGGGGCGGTGAGCCACATGGCGGAAGTTGTTCTTCAGAACGTCTACAAGCGGTACGGCAAGGTCGTCGCGGTCAAGGACTTCAACCTGCACATCCAGGACAAGGAGTTCATGGTCTTCGTCGGGCCCTCGGGCTGCGGCAAGTCCACCACGCTGCGCATGATCGCGGGCCTGGAGGAGATCTCCGACGGCACGCTGCGCATCGGCGAGCGCGTCGTGAACGACGTGCCGCCCAAGGACCGCGACATCGCGATGGTCTTCCAGAACTACGCGCTGTACCCGCACATGAACGTCTACGAGAACATGGCGTTCGGTCTCCGCCTGCGCAAGACCCCCAAGGCCGAGATCGACAAGCGCGTCCGTGACGCGGCCCGCATCCTCCAGATCGAGCACCTGCTGGCCCGCAAGCCCAAGGAGCTCTCCGGCGGTCAGCGTCAGCGCGTGGCGCTCGGCCGCGCGATCGTCCGCGAGCCGAAGGTCTTCCTCATGGACGAGCCGCTCTCCAACCTCGACGCGAAGCTCCGCGTGGAGATGCGCTCGCAGATCAGCCAGCTCCACCGCCGCCTCGCGACGACCGTCATCTACGTGACGCACGACCAGGTCGAGGCGATGACGATGGGCTCGCGCATCGTCGTGATGCGTGACGGCATCATCCAGCAGGTGGACACCCCCCTGAACCTCTACGACTACCCCCGCACGAAGTTCGTGGCGGGCTTCATCGGCAGCCCCTCCATGAACTTCCTGACCGCCACCGTGAAGAACGGGCAGTTCGCCATCGGCGACTCGCTCATCGCGGCGGACGGCACGCTCGCGGAGTCCCTGCGCGCCTACGAGGGCAAGCAGGTGTGGATGGGCATCCGCCCCGAGCACGTGGGCGTGCACGGCCTGAGCATGGAGTCGCGCGGCGGTGACGTGATGCGCGGCCAGATCGTGGACGTCGAGCCTCTCGGCGCGCAGACGGACCTCATCGTGGACGTGGGCGGTCAGGTGCTCACCGCGAAGGTGGAGGGCCACGCGCGCTTCAAGGCGGGCGACGCGGTGGACCTCGTCGTGGCGCGTGACCGCCTGCACGCCTTCGACTACCAGACGGAGGACGCGCTGGGCCGCCGCGGCGTCGCGGCGGACACGGCCGCCATCTCCGCCGACGACTGAACACTGCAAGTTCATGCAGGGCCGCACCTTCCCGGAGGTGCGGCCCTCCGCGTGCACGCAACCTGTCCAGACAGCAGCATGAGCGCCCCGGCGCGGGTGGTATAAGCTGAGCTCGGATGAAACGTTCCACACCGGACTCACGACCACCTGATGGTCGGTCAGGTCCGCGCATGTAGATTGAGCCAATCCAGCCCCACCCGCATCGCGGGCGACCCGGACCCGACGTCCGAGGATCATTCAGGAGGACGCATGAACAGAATGCTGCTCGTACTCGCCGCGCTCGCCGTGACCGGCGCCGCCCACGCCCGCACCCTCGACCAGATCAAGAAGTCCGGCACCGTCACCATCGCCACGGAGGGCGCGTTCAAGCCCTTCAACTACTTCGAGGGCAAGAAGCTCACGGGCTTCGAGGTGGAGCTCGCTGAGGCCATCGCCAAGCAGATGGGCCTCAAGGTCAAGTGGGTCACGCAGCCCTTCGACAGCCTGCTCATCGGCCTCTCCCAGAACCGTTACGACTTCGTCATCGCGAGCCACGGCATCACGCCCGAACGCGAGAAGGCCGTGAGCTTCACCAGCCCGCACTACTGCACGGGCGGCCTGATCGTCGCGCGTCCCGGCGGCCCCAAGACCGGCGCGGCCCTCGCGGGCAAGACCGTCGCCGTGCAGGTCGGCACCACCTACCTGGAGAACGTCCAGAAGGTCAAGGGCGTCGGGGACGTCAAGACCTACCCCAAGGACCCCGACGCGCAGCAGGCCCTCCTCGCGGGCCGCGTGGACGCCTGGGTGTCCGACAAGTTCCTCGCGCTCGACGCGATCAAGGCGACCGCCGGGAAGCTCCAGCAGGGCGACCTGCTCTTCCAGGAGAAGATCGGGATGGCCGTCGCGAAGAACAACCCCACGCTCGTGACGGGCCTCAACTCCGCGCTCGCCGCCGTCCAGAAGGACGGCACGTACGCCAAGATCAGCCAGAAGTACTTCGGCCAGGACATCCGCTGCAAGTGACCGCTCGGCGCTGACGTGCCCCCGAGCGGCGCGGTTCCCGATCCCGGGACCGCGCCGCCGTCCTGAACGCGCCCCACGTTCGAGGCACACGTCTAGACACCCTCCACGGGCCCGCCTGTCGAAAGTGTTACAAAAGAGACCAATGACGAGAGCTCCACAGTTCCGCACCACCCCACGCGCGGGGCGCCGCGCATGACCGCCCCCGCCGTCAAGCGCGCGGCCTCGCCGCTGTCCCCGCTCGCGCTGCTCACCCTGCTCGGCGGCGCCGCCGTCGCGTTCTACCTGTTCTTCCTGCTGCTGACCGCCGTGCTGCGCTTCGCGCCCGAACCCATCGGGTCGCGCGCCGACCTCTTCGCGGAGGGCGCGCGCACCACGCTGCTGCTCACCGTCACGTCCGGCGTCATCGGCCTCGGCGTCGGCGTGCTGCTCGGCCTGATGCGCCTCTCGCGCCTGTGGATCGCGCGGGCGCCCGCCGGGCTGATCGTCTGGATCGTGCGCGGCACGCCGCTGCTCGTGCAAATCCTGTTCATCTACAACGCCCTCCCGCAGATCCTCTCGTCCCTCGGCATCCAGGCGCAGCTCAACGAGTTCTACTCCGCGATGTTCGCCCTCGCCCTCAACGTCGGCGCCTACAACGCCGAGGTCATCCGCGCGGGCGTGCAGGCCGTCCCGCGCGGCCAGAACGAGGCCGCGCGCTCCCTCGGCCTCAGCGGCTTCCAGACGATGGTGGGCGTCGTCCTCCCACAGGCGCTGCGCATCGTCGTGCCGCCCCTCGTGAACAACCTCGTCGCGCTCCTCAAGGACTCCTCGCTCGCGTCCAGCATCGCCCTCGTGGAACTCACCCTCACCGGCACCCGCGTCACCAGCGAGACCTTCCTGCCCATCCCCGTCCTCACCACCGTCGCGCTCGTCTACCTCGCGCTCACCACCGTCCTGACCTTCTTCACGGACATCCTGGAGCGCAGGCTCAAGCTCGCCAGCAGGTGACGGCGACGAAGGGGGGCGGCGCGAGATGCACTCGCGCCGCCCCCCTTCCCGTGACTTCTACGGGCGTTCCAGCACGTACGCGTTGCCGCCCTCGCGCGAGAAGCCCGTCGCGACGTACCCCCCGCGCAGGTAGTGACCCAGCACCTCCCGCCCGTGAGCCCGCCAGCGCACCGCGAGCGCGTGATCCCCGGTCAGGAGCGCCCCGAAGTCCTCGGGGATCAGGACACGCACGCGCGGCGCGTCCGGCAACGCCCCCGTGAGGGGCGCGTCCGGGTTCACGGTCACCGCGCCCGCGAGGTCGACCGGGAGTTCGCCGCGCAGCGCCCCCTCCACCCTCGCGGACGCCAGGTCCCACGAAGCGAGCGCCCGGTCCGACGCGACGCCCGCGTTGATGCCGCTCATGTCGCCGTACAGGTGCTCGAAATAGCCCTCCACCGTCGCGCCGAGCTTGCGCAGGTTGAAGTTCGCGTTCAGGCCCCGCAGCGGATCGAAGGTCCACTCCACCCGCGTCACGCCCCGCGCCAGGCACCAGTCCCGCTGGAACCTCTTGAGGTCGAGCGCCACGCTGGAGCGGCGCCAAGCGGGCAGCACCGCCAGCATGTGCGAGTGCTGCACGTCCGCCCGCGCCGTCGGGAAGCCGAACACGAAGCCGATCATTTTACCTTCCGCCACCTCAACGGCTCGCCCGGCGTTTCCGGGACGCGCCTCGACCTCAACGGCTCGCCCGGCTTCGCCGGGACGCGCCTCGACCTCAACGGCTCGCCCGGCGTTTCCGGGACGCGCCTCGAAGGCCCCCGCCAGCAGCGCCCCCTGAAGCTGCAGCGCCGTCAGGACGTCGCGCGCCACCACCTCGCGTTCCGAGCGGCCCCACACGGCCAGCTGGAGCTCCTCCACCTCGAAGCCGTCGCGCGGCAGGGAGAGCTCGCGCAGCGTCACCGCGCTCACGTCGGCAGGAACTCGTCGCTGCGCAGCGTCACGCGCGACAGGACGTCCTCGTTGAGCGTCACGCCGATGCCCGCGCCCGCCGGGACGGGCATGCGGCCCCCCTCTGCCTCCAGCGGCTCGTTCACGATGTCCTCCTCCCAGTAACGGCTCGCGCTCGACACGTCGCCCGGCTTCGTGAAGCCCGGCAGCGTCGCCAGGTGGATGTTGTGCGCGCGGCCCACGCCCGCCTCCAGCATCCCGCCCATCCACAGCGGCGCCCCGAAGGCCTGCGCGACCGCGTGCACCCGCACGGACTCCGAGTGACCGCCCACGCGGGCGGGCTTCACGTTGATCACGCGGCCCGCGTCCGAGGCGAGCGCCTTGCGCGCGTCCTGCGCGCTCAGGATGGACTCGTCGAGGCACAGCGGCGTGGAGAGGCGGCCCTGCAGCAGCGCGTGGTCGTGCAGGTCGTCGTACGCGAGCGGCTGCTCGATGTAGTCGAGGCCGAGCTCGTCGAGCGCCGCGAACACCCGCGAGTCCGACAGGCGGTACGCGCTGTTCGCGTCCACCGTCATCGTGAGGTCCGGGAAGGCCGCGCGGACCGCCGCGACGGGCCGCACGTCCCAGCCGGGCTTGATCTTGAGCTTGATGCGCGCGTACCCCTGCTCCACGTGCCGCGCCACGAGGTCCACCGTGGCGTCCACGCTCTCCTGGATGCCGAGCGACACGCCGACCGGCACGCTCGCGCGCGTCCCGCCCAGCAGGTCACGCAGCGGCACCCCCAGCGTGCGGGCGTACAGGTCGTGGAAGGCCATCTCCACGACGGCCTTCGCCATGCGGTTGCCGCGGAACCCCGCGAGGACCTCGCCGAGCTCGGCGGGCCCCGCGAAGCTGCGGCCCAGCACGCTCGGCAGCAGAAGCTCGCGGATGAGGTACTCCGCGCCGGGCACGACCTCCTCGCGGTAGGCGGGCAGCAGTTCCATCACGCTCTCCCCGTAGCCCTCCACGCCGCCCGAGCGCAGGGTGAGCAGCAGGATCGTGCGGCGCGTCTGCACGCCGAAGGACGTCTCGAAGCGGAAGCGCAGCGGAAGTTCCAGCAGGCGCAGTTGCGCCCCGTCGATGTGGACGGAAGTCATGCGGGGATCATGACACGAGAAAGGCTCCCGGCGTGCCGGGAGCCTCGTGCGCGTTCGTTCAGGTCGCGAGCCCGCGCCGCGCGGGGACCATCCTCTGCCACGCGTACACCCCGCCGAGCAGCGCGAAACCCACGAGGTCCGTCGTGAGGCCCGGCGTGATCAGCAGGAAGGCCGCCGCGAGCAGCGCGAGCCGTTCGAGCACGCCGCCCGGGCGGTGCAGGAAGCCCAGCGTCGCCGCCGAGAAGGCCGTGAGGCCCACGAAGGCCGTGAGGACCATCCACACGCCCTCCCCGAAGCTGCCCACGCCGATCAGCAGAAGTTGCGGGTTGAAGAACATCATGTAGGCCAGCAGGGCGGTGCGCAGCTCGTACACGAAGCCCTGCACGCCCGTCTTCACGGGATTCCCTCCCGAGATGGCGGCCGCCGCGAAGGCCGCGAGCGCCACGGGCGGCGTGCTGTCCGCCATGATGCCGAAGTAGAAGGCGAACATGTGGGCCGCGAGCGGCGGCACGTTGTACCCCGCGTCCCCGGCGAGCTTGATCACCACGGGCACGATGAGGGACGCCATCACGATGTAGTTCGCGGTGGTCGGCAGGCCCATCCCCAGCAGGAGGCAGATGAGCTGCGCCATCACGAGGACCACCACGAGGCCCGCCGTGTTCGCGAAGCCCTGGGGGTCCACGCCCGCGAAGGCCAGCAGGTTCCCGACGGACAGGAACAGGCGGTCGAACACCGCCGCCGCCGCGGCGAGGATGTCCGCGAGGCCGAAGCCGACGCCCGTGACGGTCACGATGCCGACGATGACGCCCGCCGCCGCCGTCGCGATCGCGATGCCGATCATGTTGCGCGCGCCCGACTCCAGGCTCCCCACGACCATGCCCACGGCGTTCCGGAGGCCCGCCGCGACCCCGCCTCCGCCGCGCGTGGCCCGCCACACCTCCTGCGCGAAGATCAGCACGACCATCACCCCGATGGTGTTGAGCGCCGCTCGTTCGGGCGTGACGCCCTGCGCGGAGAGCGCGAACACGAGGTACGCGATGGGAATCGCGTAGTGCAGGCCCGACCTGAGCGCCCCCGCCAGCGGCGGCAGTTCGGACCGGGGGAGACCGCGCAGGCCCAGCTTGAGCGCCTCGATGTGGACCGTCACGAGCAGCGCGGCGTAGCACAGCAGCGCGGGCACGGCCGCCGCGAGGATGAGCTGCTGGTACGGGATGCGCAGGTACTCCGCCATGATGAACGCCGCCGCGCCCATCACGGGCGGCATGAGCTGACCGTTGCTGGAGCTCGCGACCTCGATGCCGCCCGCCTTCTCGGCGGAGTACCCGACGCGCTTCATCGTGCCGATGGTGATGTTGCCGCCCGTCACGACGTTCGACACCGCCGAGCCCGACACGATGCCGTTGAGGGCGGAGGACACCACGCTCGCCTTGGCGGGGCCGCCCCTGAAGCCGCCCAGCAGGCTCTGCGCCACGTTCATGAACCAGTCGCCCGCGCCCATGCGGTCGAACATCGCGCCGAACAGCACGAACAGGAACACGATGGTGGCGCTCACGCCGATGGGCGAGCCGAAGATGCCCTCCGTGTTCGCGTACAGCTGACCCACGATCTGATGCCACTGGTAGCCCGCGTGGAGCTGCAGCAGGGGCCCCAGGTCACCGGGAATCAGGCCGCGCGGCCCGATCGCGGCGTACAGGACGAACACCATCGCCACGATCGGCATGGCGGGTCCCAGCGCGCGCCACGCGGCGGCGAGCAGCAGCAGCACCGTCGCGGAACCCACCCAGACGTCCGCGCGGGTCAGGAGGCCGCCCTGCTCGTTCGCGATGGACGGGTACTGCACCACCACGTACACGGCGCTCAGCGTCGCGGCGACGCCGAGGACCCAGTCGTACCACGGGACGCGCGTGAAGCTCCGCGCCCGCTTCGTGAGGGGATAGACGAGGAACACCAGCGCGAACGCGAACGCCAGGTGCGTCGCGCGCAGCACGAAGGTGTCCACGTTGCCCACGTACGCCGCGTAGATCTGCCAGACGCTCCACGCGACCGCGAGGACCGACACGAGCCCCCGCTGCCACCCCCCGAGCCTGCGCCCGCCGAGCTCCACGCTCTCCACGAGCTCGCGCGCGCGTTCCTCCCCGTCCGTCGGGACCCCTCCCACGTTCTTCTGCGGTTCCACCTCGCTCCTTCCTCGCGGTCCCGACCGAACGGGCCAGCCTCCCGGGGGAGGACTGGCCCGCGCGCGGCGCGCTCCGCGTCATGCTCGTCCGGAATGCGGCGCATCCCGGAGGTCGATTACTTGACGTTGAGGCCCTTCTCGCGCCAGTACTTCACCGCGCCCGCGTGCAGGGGAGCGGGCAGGCCCCTCACGGCCTTCGCGTCGTCGAAGTTGTCGTTCAGCGCCGGGTGCAGGGCCTTCAGTGCCTTCTCGTCGCCGAAGATCGCCTTCATGGCCTTGTAGACGGTGTCCTCCTTCTCGTCGGAGGTGCTGACCAGCACCGCCTGCACCGCCACGCCCGGCACGGTCGCGCCGACGCCCTTGTAGCTCTTCGCGGGGATGTTGTAGCGCACGTAGAAGGGGTACTTCCTGATGAGGCTCGCCGCCTGGTTCCCGCTGACGGGCACGAGGTTGACGTTCACGGTCTGCGCGATCTGCTGCACGGCGCTCGCCCCGACGCCGACGGTGTAGAACAGCGCGTCGGCGCGGCCGTCCTGCATGAGGGAGATGCCCTGCGTGGGGTTGACGCGCAACGTCTGCCCGAGGTCCGCGAACGTCAGGCCGTACGCTTCGAGCACCTGCCGGGCCGTCTGCTCCGTGCCGGACCCGAGGTCACCGACCACCACGCGCTTGCCCTTGAGGTCCGCGATGGAGTTGATCCTGGAGTCCTTGCGCGCCACGACGTGCAGCACTTCCGGGTAGAGCGCCGCGAGGACACGCAGCTTGGTGTTCGCCTTGCCCTCGAAGGCCGCGATGCCCGTGCCCTTGTACGCGTAGTAGGTGATGTCGTTCTGCGCGATGGCCATCTGCAGTTCGCCGCTGCCGAGCGCGTTCACGTTGAAGACGCTGCCGCCCGTGGAGCGGGCGTTGGCGCGCACCCCGGCGTTCGCCTCGTTGACGAGCTTCGCCATGCCCGTCGCGACGGGGAAGTACACGCCCGTGGTGGAGCCCGAGCCGATCGTGACGAAGTCGGTGCCCTGCGCGAGCGCCACCGCGAGGGTCCCGAGGAGCGCCGTGCCGACGATGAACGGTGTCTTCATACATAACTCCTTGCGGCGGGGAGGCCCGCCCGGGTGGTGAATTGTGTGTCCACAGAATGTAGCACGTGAGCCGGCACTCGAACGTCGGTGCTCGGACCTTCACGCCCCCCACACGTCTAGACGGGTGCTTTCCGGGCGGGCGCGCGCGTGTCATCATGTCCCCGATGACGGCAGCGAACGCACACCAGAAGGGTCAGGACATCATCATCGCCCGGGACGTCCAGAAGCACTACGGGTCGTTCCACGCGCTGCGCGGCGTGTCCCTCGACGTCCGGCAGGGCGAGGTCGTGGTGATCATCGGGCCGTCCGGGAGCGGCAAGAGCACCTTCATCCGCACCCTCAACCGCCTCGAGCCGCACGACGGGGGCCGCATCGAGATCGACGGCATCGAGCTCAGGGACGGCAGCAACCTCGACGCCATCCGCCGCGAGGTCGGCATGGTCTTCCAGTCCTTCAACCTCTTCCCGCACCTCACGGTCCTGCAGAACGTCACGCTCGCGCCCATGCGGGTGCGCCGCTGGGACCGCGCGAAGGCCGAGAAGATCGCGATGGAGCTCCTGGAGCGCGTCGGCATTCCCGAGCAGGCGCAGAAGTTCCCCGCGCAGCTCTCCGGCGGGCAACAGCAGCGCGTCGCCATCGCGCGCGCGCTCGCCATGCAGCCCAAGATCATGCTCTTCGACGAGCCCACCAGCGCCCTCGACCCCGAGATGATCAAGGAGGTCCTCGACGTCATGAAGGAGCTCGCGAGGAGCGGCATGACCATGCTCGTCGTCACGCACGAGATGGGCTTCGCCCGCGAGGTCGCCGACCGCGTCGTCTTCTTCGACGGCGGGAACATCGTCGAGGAGGCCAGCCCCGCCGAATTCTTCACCGCCCCGAAGCACGAACGCACCCAGCTGTTCCTGCAGCAGGTCCTGGGACACTAGCACCGGAGAGCGCCACCCCGGCCCTTCGCCGGGGTGGCGTTCGCGCTCCCGCCCACCTACGCGTCGCGCCTCAGCCGTCCGCAGCGCCACCACGCGAGCGCGTACAGCACGATCGAGATGACGAACACCGCCCGGTAGCCCGCCACGTCCGCGAGGAACCCGCCGAGGACGGGCGCGAACAGCGCGAGCCCCACGAGGGTGTTGAGCGTCCCGATGTAGCGGCCGCGCCGGTCGGGCGGCGCGAGGTTGAGCAGGTGGTTCGTGTGACCCAGGTTGAAGCCCTGCGCCGCCACGCTCGACGCGACGAACACCAGCAGGTACGCGAACGTCCAGTCGCCCGGCAGGCTCAGCGCCAGCGCGGGCGCCACGAGCGCCGTCGCCGCCGACATGCGGATGATGCGCCGCGAGCCGCGCCGCTGCGCCACCCGTGCCCACAGCACGTTCGACAGGGGCGCCACGCCCGAGAGGGCCATCAGGAACAGGCCGATCATGCTCGTCGGCATCCTCAGTTCGCGCAGCGCGAACACCACGTAGAAGGGCTCGGCGAGCGACGCGAACGCCAGCAGCAGACGCACCCCCAGGAACGCGCGGAAGTGCGCGTCCTCACGGAGCGTCACGGGAATCGCTCGCAGTTCGGAGCGCACGTCCGAGGGAGTCATCGGCGGGTCGGGCGGCTCCGACACCCGCCCGAAGGCCGCGTAGCCCACCGTGTACGCCACCGTCGCGACCGCGAAGATCAGGGTGTAGTTCAGCGGGAACCCCAGGGGAGACGCCAGCACCTGCCGCACCACCAGCCCCGCCACGAAGGCCAGCAGGCCGCCCACGAGGTTGCGCAGCCCGAAGAACGCCGCTCGCCGCTCCGGGGGAATCACCTTCGACACGACCTCCAGGAAGGGCAGGCCCGACACGCCCGACGCGAGCGCGTTCACGACCATCCCCAGGATGAAGCTCGCGAGCAGCACGCCCGGACGGTCCGCGAGCAGCGCGCTCGACGCCACCATCCACACGTAGCTCAGCGTCCGCACCGTGGCCGCCGCGCGGTACACGGGCAGCTTGAACGGCAGCGCGCGGATGCGGGCCGCCACGAGGATCTGCGGCAGCATCCACCCGCCCGCCTGGATGGCGGGCAGCAGGCCGATCACGGCGTTCGGCGCGCCGAGCTTCGCCGCGAAGCCCGCGAGGACCACGCTCGCGTTGAGGAACCCGTCGCCGAGCGACACGACCCAGCCGTTGACGACGCCGTAGCGGTAGTTCTGATCGGGCCAGCGCGGAAGGGAGGGAAGGCGCACCGGGTCAGGATACCGCCCGGCCTTCCCGGCTCAGGCGGGCGCCACGGTGCCGAGTGACCCGGCCAGCCCCTCGAAGCGCCCCGGCAGCGCGAGCAGCACGATCTCGTCGCCGTCCTCGAAGATCTGCCCGGGCCGCGCGAGCTGCACGTCCCCGCCGCGCACGACCGCCACGAACTGCACGCCCTCGGGCCACACGACGTCCAGCGTGGGCAGGTCGCGCCACGCGGCGGGCAGCGGCACCCGGTAGAGCACCTCGCCGGTCTCGGCGTCGTCCGCGGGCATCTCGTCCGGCACGCCGGACGGTTCGGCGCCCGGGGCGGGCGTGAGGGACGGCAGCGCGTGCGCGGGGCTCTCGGCGCGTCCGCGCACCTGCGGCAGCACGAGGGACGCCTCGCCGCTCAGCGCGTGCGACAGCAGCGCCCCGCCCAGCAGCGCGGGCAGCGTCGCGTCCCCACCCCACGAGGCGAGCAGCAGCGTCGCCGCGACCGGCGCGTTGTGCGTGGTCGTCAGGAAGGCCGCCGCGCCCACCATGCCGCTCACCGCCGGGTCGAGCCCGAGGCTCGGCAGGGCCGCCGCGAGGCCCACGCCCAGCAGGCCGCCCGCGCTGACCGCCGTGACGACCGTGCCGCCCAGCGCGAGCCACGCGACCGAGAGCAGCAGCCCGGCGCGCATCAGGCCCTGCCAGGCCGCCTCGGGGCCCTGGAAGCCGCTCAGCGCGAGCTGCCACCAGCCCGTCCCGTCCCCCAGGAGTTCCGGGACGTACCACGCGACACCCGCCGGGACGAGCCCCACGAGCGCCGCGAGCGTGACGCGCGGCACCAGCTCCGTGGGCGGCGCGGGCAGCGCGCGCCGCAGGGCCGCCACGACCCACGCCACGAGCGTGACGACGAGCGCGACGAGCGCGTACATCGGCACCTGCGCCAGCGTCGGCGCCTGCAGCACGTTCGGATCCACCAGACCCGAGAAGCCGTGCAGC
>NZ_KI912650.1:20326-23194 GCF_000519345.1 Deinococcus pimensis DSM 21231 | reverse complement strand
CGGCTCCAGCCAGGTGACGCTCAGGCGCGGCCACAGCAGGGGTTGCGGCAGGCCGTGCAGCGCGTACACCTCGCGCAGCTGCGCCCCGTACGCGATCTCGCCGGGCCCCACCACGAACGCCACGGTCGGCAGCACGGAGTCCTGCACGACGGGCCGCAACCCGGCGGCGGGCGTGACGCGGGTGGGGTCGCTCGCGAGGATCGCGAGGACGTCCTCCGCCGTGTACGATCGGTCGGCGTGCAGCGTCCGCCCGTCCACGCGCAGCAGACGTCGCTGGCCGTCCTCGCACTCCAGGAAGAGGTTCGTGGCGCCCTCGGGACGCCGCAGCTGCGGCTCGAAGCCGAGCCGCTCGAGTCGACCGGCGGCCTCCTCGATGAGGGCCGAACTGCGGGTCGGCGCCCGCAGCTCACGCTCCAGGGCGGGCGCGAAGAGCGCCGCGAGTTCCGGCTCCAGCGGGTCGAGGACGACGAGGCCCTCGCGGCCGAGCAGGCCGTGCACGAGCCGCGCGAACACGTCCGCCCAGCTGCCGCCCTCCGAGCGCCGCACGAGCTCGCGCACGCGCGAGACGTGCTCGGGTGGGGCGCTGAAGCGGTCCAGCACGTCCTCGACCGCGCGTGACCAGGCGGGCTGCCAGGCCACGCGGCCCACCATCCGCCCACGCGGCAGGTCGAGCCGCAGGTGTACGGGCGTCTCGTCCATGTCCAGCAGGGACACGCCCGCCACCTCGTCCACGTCGTGATCCTGACTCGCCACCCAGTAGATCGGCACGACCGGCTCGTCGTCACGGTCGAGGGCGCGCGCGAGCAGCACGGCGTCCGCGCCCTTGTGCACGCTGTACGCGGGGCCCGTCAGCAGACCCGCCTGCTGGCCCGTCACGACCACCCGCGAGCGCGGGTGCGCGAGCCGCGCGAGCTGCGCCTCCACGCCCGCGTCGAGCGTCCCGAGCCGCGAGTGGTACGCCCGCAGGGCCGAGGCGAGCGCCGCGCGGTCCACGTCCCGCGGCGACTCCGCGCGGGCGGCGTCGAGGTCGTCGGGCGTGAAGCGGAAGAAGTCTCGCAGGGTTCCGGCCCGGTAGGCGTCGGCGATCGAGGGGGGCATCAGCGGGAAGTCTACAGGAGAAGAGGCGGGCACGATCAGCTGTGGATGGGGTTCTCGGCGACGTCGCGCAACCCCGCCTCGTCGAGGACGACGATGCGGCGGTACCCCAGGTCGAGCAGGCCGCGGTCCTTGAACTCCCCGAGCAGCTTCGTGATCGTCTCGCGCGTGCTGCCCACGAGGTACGCGAGGTCCTGATGCGACACGCGGCCCTTGAGGGCCTTCTTCGCGCCCGCCTCGCCGCCGCTCTCGGCGGCCATCGTCAGGAGCGTCCCCGCGAGGCGCTGCGACACCTCCAGGAAGACGAGCTGAGCGAGCCGCTCCTGCAGCGCGCGCGTCTGACGGGTGAGCTGCGCGCTGAGGCTCACGCCGAGCTCCGGCTGGCTGCGCAGCAACTCACGCAGCGTCCCGCCGGGCAGCGCGAGCAGTTCCGCCTCCTCCAGCACCTCGGCGTAGTGTCCGTAGGCCTCCGGGCCGCCGAGGGCGGACGTGCCGAAGAGCTCGCCCGACTCGTGCACCGCGACCGTCACGTCACGCGCGCTCGCGCCGATCCGGTAGAGCCGCACGCGTCCGCTTTCGAGCAGGTAGACCGTCTCGGCGGCGTCCTCGGTGTGATAGACGACGGTGCCGCGTCCCGCGCGGGACCGCCTGGCCACGGCGAGGAGGCTGGCGCGCGCCCCTTCGGGCAGGTCGGACAGGAAGCCGGAAGGCATGCGGCCAGTATCGAAGGCGCCCCGCGAGGCAAACGAAGCGCAGTGCACGTTTCGGGGCGTGATACAATCCCCCTTCAGACGCGCGCCCCGCCGCCTCCGAGCGTGCGGGCAGGTGAAAGGAACAGCGGATGTCGATTCTTCCCACAGTGTGGATTCCGGACAAGAAGGACGCGGATGCGGCTCAGGGTTGATCTCCTGCCCGGGCAGGACTACGCGGACGTCGTGATCCTCGTGGACGTGCTGCGCGCCACCACGGCCGCCCCGATCCTGCTCGAACGCGCGGGCGTGTACGTCACGCCGTCCCTGCGCGCCGCGCGCGCCTTCGCGGGCGAGCGGGGCCTGCTGCTCGCCGGGGAGCGCGACGGCCTCCCCCCGGAAGGCTTCAACTACAGCGCCTCGCCCGACGATCTGCGCCGCGCCCGCTTCGAGGGCCGCGACGTGGTCCTCACCACCGAGAACGGCCCTCGCGCGCTCGCGCACGTCACGGGCGCCCGGCACGTGCTGCTGGGCAGCTTCTACAACGCCCGCGCCGTCACGGACGCCGCGCTGCGACTCGCCCGTGACGAGATCAGCATCGTCTGCGCGGGCATGCGCGGCGAGGAGGCCATCGAGGACATCGTCTGCGCGGGCTTCCTCGCGCGGCGCGTCGTGAAGCAGGGCGAGGGTCGCGGCGTCGAGGCGCGCGAGCGCGTGCGGCTCGCGCAGACCCTGCTGCGCGCCTTCGCCGATCCGCAGGAGGCGCTCGCGCAGAGCGAGAGCGGCCAGCTCCTCATGCGGCTCGGCCTGCACGAGGACCTCGCGGTGGCCTCGCTGATCTCCCACTCGGACGCCGTGCCGCGTCTGCGCGAGACCCTGACCGTGGAGGGCCACCCCGTCTACGCCTTCGAGAACGTCGGGCGCGGCGCCCTCGCCGCGCAGGAGGCGTCCGCGTGAACCGCCTCGACCTGATGGGCTTCCCGCTCGACCCCGTCGACCTCGACGGCGCCGTGGGCATCCTGGGCCGCTGGATGTTCGAGGAGGCGCGCGCGCCGCACACCGTCGTGACGCTCAACCCGGAGAT
>NZ_KI912650.1:19865-20226 GCF_000519345.1 Deinococcus pimensis DSM 21231 | reverse complement strand
CGCGGAGCTCGTCCGGGATTCCGGCGCGCACCTGCTGCTCAGCGGCATGGGCGCCCCCCGTCAGGAGACCTTCAACCAGTACTGGCGGCAGGTGATGAACGTGCCCGTCATGATCGGCTGCGGCGGCACCATCGACGTGATCGCCGGGACCGCCCAGCTCGCGCCCGCCTGGACGCGCCGCATGGGCGTCGAGTGGATCTGGCGCGTCGCCGGGAACCGCTCGCGCTGGAACCGCGCGCCGAGACTGCTGAAGTTCGTGCGGCTCGTGCGGGCCCGCAAGAAGCGGCAGCGCTGAACGAACGTGCCGGGCCCGAGGGGGCCCGGCACGCGTCCTGTCCTGGCGTTCAGGCCACGTCGCGCA
>NZ_KI912650.1:19152-19765 GCF_000519345.1 Deinococcus pimensis DSM 21231 | reverse complement strand
CACGCGCGGCGACGCGAGGATGCCCGCCAGGGGCGCGTAGCCCGCCGCGAGGCCCTTGCCGAGCACCACCACGTCCGGCGTGACGTCCCACTGCCGCACCGCCAGCAGACTGCCCGCGCGGCCCAGGCCCGTCATGACCTCGTCCGCGACGAAGAGCACGCCGTACTCGTCGCAGATACGGCGGATCTCCTCGTAGTAGCCCTCGTTCGGTGCGAGCGCCGCGTCCGAGGCGCCCACCACGGGCTCCGCCAGGAACGCCGCGACCGACTCCGGGCCCACGCGCTCCAGCAATTCGCGCAGCCGGGACGCGTCCTGAGCGCCGCCGAGCCGGGCGTCGGGCTTCGGCATCTTCGGGAACGCGTCCTCGTTCATGAGGGGCGCGTAGAGCTCGCGCCGGGCGCCCATCCCGGACGCCGCGAGCGCCCCGAGGCTCGCGCCGTGGTAGCTGGGGCGGCGCGTCACGATCCGCACCCGCGACGCCTCGCCGCGCTCCACGTGGTACTGCCGCGCGAGCTTGATGGCGCTCTCCGTCGCCTCGCTGCCGCCCGACACCGCCCAGAAGCGGAAGCCGGGCGTGCCGAGCGCGCCCGTGAGGCGCGCGGCGTAGCGTTCG
>NZ_KI912650.1:5654-19052 GCF_000519345.1 Deinococcus pimensis DSM 21231 | reverse complement strand
CGCGCGTCGCCGTGCCCGACGTTCGCGACGAGCGCGCCCGACGAGCCGTCCAGCCAGCGCCGCCCCGCGTCGTCGAAGAGGTACACGCCCTCGCCGCGCACCGCCACGGGGTACGGGCGGTTCGAGCGGGCGAACACGCTGGAACGAAGCTCCGAGGTCACCACGTGTCCCCACCTCCGGGTGGCGGCCACGCGCCCAGCATCCGCCGGATCAGCACGACCTGCCCGAGATGGTACGCCCCGTGGAAGGAGAAGCCCAGCAGGGTGCGGCCCCACGTGGCCCCCTTGAAGGAAGGCGTGGCGAGGAAGTCCACGTCCAGCGAACGCTCACGCAGTTCGTCCAGAACGGAGAGCAGGCGGGCGCGGCGCGTCTCCCAGCCCGCCGCGTCCACCTCCGGCCAGCCGTCCTCGGCGTGCTCGGGCCACGCGGGCCGCTCGCCACGCGCGTGCCCCAGCAGCCACTCGTACCAGTACAGCGTGTGCGCCGTCACGTCCGCGACGCTGTGAGGGCACCCCTCGGGCGCGCGGGTGGCGTCCTCGGGGGAGAGCCCGTCGAGGGCCGCTGCCCACTTCACGTAGGCCGTGCCGCCCTCGAAGGTCCCGGCGAGCACGTCCGGGTCCCCGTAGGACCTGCGCGTCTGTTCCACGTCCGTCATGGCGGCCTCCCTCAGTACTTCTGCGCGACCGTCTTGGCCTGCGTGAACCAGAACAGGTAGTCGGGCCCGCCGACCTTCGCGCCCGTCCCGCTCATGTTGTACCCGCCGAAGGCGTGCGTGCCGCTCAGCGCGCCCGTGCACTTGCGGTTCACGTAGAGGTTGCCGACCTCGAAGCGGCGCCGGGCCTCCTCGACCTTCATGGGGTCACGGCTGTAGAAGCTGCCCGTCAGGCCGTACGCGCTGTCGTTCGCGAGCTCGATCGCGTGCCGCCAGTCACGCGCGCGCGACACGGCCAGCACCGGACCGAAGAGCTCCTCCTGGAAGAGCTCGGAATCGCTCGGGACGTCGGCGAAGACGGTGGGGGAGACGTACGCGCCCGACAGGCCCGCCACGTGCGCGCGCTCGCCACCCAGCACGAGCTTCGCGTAGCCCTTGCCTTCCTCCACGGCGCGCATGATGCGCTCGGCCGAGCCCGCGTGGATGACGGGCCCTACGTCCACGTTGTCCTCGCCGGGGCCCACCTTGAGCGCGCGGGCCTTCTCCACGACCTTCGCGAGCACCTCGTCGTAGACGCTGTCCTCGATGATGGCGCGCGAGCAGGCGCTGCACTTCTGCCCGGCGTAGCCGAACGCGGCCTGCACGATGCCCGTCGCGGCGGCGTCGAGGTCCGCGTCGGCGCACACCACGGTCGCGTCCTTGCCGCCCATCTCCGCGATGACGCGCTTGAGCCACTTCTGACCGGGCTGCACGCGCGCGGCGCGCTCGTAGATGCGGCAGCCGATCTCGCGGCTCCCCGTGAACGCCACCATGCGGACGCGCGGGTGGTCCACGAGGGGATCGCCCATGACGTCGTCGCCGCCCGTGACGAGGTTGATGACGCCCTTCGGGAGGCCCGCCTCGTGGAGGAGTTCGAGCAGCAGCCACGCGCTCAGCGGCGCCTCCGACGCGGGCTTCATCACGACGGTGTTGCCCGCCGCGACCGCGCCGAGCGCCATGCCGAGCGGAATGGCGGCGGGGAAGTTCCACGGGCTGATCACGGCGACCACGCCGAGCGGTTCGTAGACCATCGTGACGTGCTCGTCGGGCATGGGCTCGACGGGTTTGGGCTGCGCCCACTTGATCGCCTCGCGCGCGAAGATCTCGAAGTGGTCCACGCACTCGGCGATCTCGCCGTCCGCCTCGGCCCAGTTCTTGCCGTTCTCCAGCGTCATGACGGCGTTGAACTCCATCCGGCGCGCCTGAAGCAGGGTCGCGGCGCGCTTGAGGATCGTGGCGCGCTGCAGCGGATCGCTGAACCGCCACGTGGCGTACGTCTCCTCGGCGGCGCGGACGGCGGCCTCGCGGTGTTCGGCGGTGCCGAGCGGGAAGCGCCAGACGACCTCGTCGGGGTGCGCGGGGTTGCGGACCTCGAAGGTGTCCGTGACGTCCACGCGCTCGCCCGCGATCACGAGGGGGAAGGTCCGCCCGACGTACGTCTCGCGGACGTAGCGGAAGGCGTCGCGCTGGCGCGCGGCGACGTCGGGGTTCTTGAAGTCGAGGTACGGCTCGTGCGTGAAGGGCAGCAGGCCCGCCATGAGGGTCATGGTGAACTCCTTTCGGTTGGGGGGCGCTCGCGCGCCCGGACGGGGATCTCGCTCCCGAGCCTAACACGCGCTTTTGGCCGTCCCGCAAGGCGTTTACGCGCGAAAGAGAGGCGCGCCCTCGACCTTACGGACGCGCCCTCCATCGCCGCGCGACTTTACGCTTGCTGAAGCTCGCCCCGTGACGCCTCCGCGAACCAGCGCAACACCTCCGGGAAGCGCCGCGCCCAGGCCGCCTCGTCGTGCCAGCCTCCGGGGTCGATCACGAGCCTCGTCTCGCGCGTCCGCGTGGAGAGCAGGTGCGCCACCACGCGCGTCTGCCGCACCAGCAGGGCCGCCGACTCCACGTCGCCGCCCTCGCGTCCGCCCATGTCGAGGTAGAAGCGCGAGGCCGGCGCGGAAGACGCCTCCACGAAGGTCCTCAGCTCGAAGTCCGCGAGCCACGTGCTCGGCGAGAACGCCCCCACGAAGCCGAACACGTCCGGCCGCGTGAGGCCCGCGTACAGGCTCGCGAGGCCCCCGAACGAGGAGCCCGCCACGCCCGTGTGCGTGGGGCCCTCCAGCACGCGGTAACGCCGCCCCACCTCACGCAGCAGGGTGCCCGCGAGGAAATCGGTGTACGCCTCCACGCGCGGCCCGTACCCGTTGTACCGCGACGGGAAGGGCGTGTAGAGCGCCGCGCGCTCCGCGCCCACGGGGACCGCCACGAGGATCACGGGCAGGCCCCCCCGCGCGAGCGTGTCCGCCGCCTCGTCCGCGCCCCACTCCACGCCCTGGAAGGCGAGCGCCGCGTCGAACACGTTCTGGCCGTCGTGCAGGACCAGTACGGGGTACGCGCGGTCCTCGCGGTCGTACCCGGGCGGCAGCCACACCCGCACGTCCCGCTCCAGCCCGAGCTCCGGGGAGAAGACGGAGAGGTCCTCCACCCGGCCCGTGGAGGTGGACGGCTTCACGCCCGCCGGGCGGTCCTGCCAGCCGCGCACCACGATCTCCACGGACGCGTCGCCCGTCACCACCACGCGGTGCCCGGGCGCCCGGTGCCCGTACTCGTCCCCCTCGCCGGAGTCGTCCGTGCCGCGCGTGACCTTCGCGTCGAGGAGCGTGCCGACGGGCACCCGCGCGTCCAGCACCCACGCGCCGTCCAGGCGCTCGAAGCGCCACCCCCCGGGTGCGGCGGCCCAGCCCGTGAGGTGCGAGGTGAGCCAGAACTCCGCCCCCTCGGGGGTGGTGGGCGGCAGGGACGTGATCGTGAAGCGCACCGTGGCGAGGTCGAGGAAGCTCATGCGCCCCAATGTACGCCTAGGCCAGCTCGGCGGGCGGCAGCACCATCTTGCCCTCCAGGGGCGTGCTCAGCACGATGCTGGTGGAGCAGGTGAAGCCCATGGAGATGAGCTCCGCGAGCATGGCCTCCAGCGCGACGATGCTGGGCAGGGCCACCTTGAGGATGCAGGAGTTCCCGCCCGTCACGGAGTGGCACTCCAGCACCCCGTCGTGCTTGCGCGCCCAGCGCACCAGCTGCGGGTCGCGCTGACCGCTGTCCTGCACGCCGATGAACGCGGTGATGCCCCGCCCGAGCGGCGTGGTCGCCACGCGCGCGCTGTAGCCCGCGATGACGCCCGCGTCCTCCAGCCGCCGCACCCGCTCCGTCACCGCCGGGGCGGACAGTCCCACGCGGCGGCCCAGTTCACGCATGGAGAGGCGCGCGTCCTGCTGGAGTTCGGTGAGGATGCGGACGTCGGTCCCGTCGAGCTTCATGAAGGCATCTTATCAAACGTAAAGTTCTCGCGCCGTGGTCGCCTCGCACTGAACGGTCATCACCTCACGGACGCGCGTGACGGCCATTCAAACCACGCGGGCACGCTTCCTACACTGGAAGCATCCACCTTCCCGCGGGTCAGACGCCCGCGGACAGCACCGTGCCCGCACGGGCCCCTCCCGAAAGGAGCGATCATGACCCTTCACCCGCAGGCCACCACCCGGTCGCAGCTCATGCTGCCCCGCAACCACCGCGCCGCCCCCTGGAAGGACGTCCCGGACGAACTCTGGTACGACTGGAAGTGGCAGCTCAAGAACCGCGTCAACAACCTCGAGGAGCTCGAGAGCTTCCTGGAGCTCACCGAGAGCGAACGCAAGGGGATCAGCGCGAAGGACATCTTCCGCCTCGACATCACGCCCTACTTCGCGTCCCTGATCGACCCCTCGGACCCCACCTGCCCCGTGCGGCGTCAGGTGATCCCCACCGAGGAGGAACTGCAGCCCTTCACCAGCATGATGGAGGACTCCCTCGCGGAGGACCGCCACTCGCCCGTGCCGGGCCTCGTGCACCGCTACCCCGACCGCGTCCTGATGCTCGTCACGACGCAGTGCGCCAGCTACTGCCGCTACTGCACCCGCTCGCGCATCGTCGGCGACCCCTCCGAGACCTTCAAGCCCGACGAGTACAAACTCCAGCTCGACTACCTGCGCCGCAGCCCGCAGGTCCGCGACGTGCTGCTCTCCGGCGGCGACCCCCTCACGCTCGCCCCGAAGGTCCTCGCGGGCCTGCTCTCGGAACTGCGCAAGATCGAGCACATCGAGATCATCCGCATCGGCACGCGCGTCCCCGTCTTCATGCCGATGCGCGTCACGCAGGAACTCTGCGACGTCCTCGCCGAGCACCACCCGCTGTGGATGAACATCCACGTGAACCACCCCAAGGAGATCACCCCCGAGGTCGCCGACGCCTGCGACCGCCTCACCCGCGCGGGCGTCCCGCTCGGCAACCAGGCGGTGCTGCTGCGCGGCGTCAACGACCACCCCGTGATCATGCAGAAGCTCATGCGCGAGCTCGTCAAGATCCGCGTGCGGCCCTACTACATCTACCAGTGCGACCTAGTGCACGGCGCGGGCCACCTGCGCACCACCGTCGCCAAGGGCCTCGAGATCATGGAGAGCCTGCGCGGCCACACCAGCGGCTACTCCATCCCGACGTACGTCGTGGACGCTCCCGGCGGCGGCGGCAAGATCCCGGTCGCGCCGAACTACGTCCTGTCGCACTCGCCCGACAAGCTCATCCTGCGCAACTTCGAGGGCTACATCGCCGCGTACAGCGAACCCACCGACTACGTCGGACCCGACATGGCCGTGCCCGCCGAATGGGAGCGCCGCGAGCCCGGACAGAGCGGCATCTACGGCCTCATGCAGGGCGAGCGCATCAGCATCGAGCCGCGCGAATTCGCGGAGAGCCGCCACCGTCCCGGCGCGATCCAGCACCGCCTCAACAGCCGCGAGGACAAGTGGCAGGCCCACGGCGTGGGCACCGCCAACGTGACGGACACCGCGCCCGACGGCATGGTGGAACAGCCCGTCCCCAGCGGCGACTGACGCGAGCCCCGCGGGCCCGGCCGCCAGCCGTCGGTCGGGCCCTCACGCGGACCCCGTGCACACCGTACGGCGGCCCGCCACCCGGAACTTCACCCGCACGACGATCCCGCGAGCGCAGGGCGAACACGGCACGTCGATCACCGACGGCTGAAGGCTGACCGCTCGCACCGAAGGAGCACCCATGACCCTGATCCAGCCCCGCCGTCCCGAACTCCGCACCGCCCTGCCCGGCCCGAAGGCCGCCGAGATCATGCGCCGCGACCGCGAGAAGCTCTCCACGAGCTACATGCGCCCGTTCCCCTTCGTGCCCGACCACGGCGAGGGCGTCTGGCTCACCGACGTGGACGGCAACACCATGCTCGACTTCATGGCGGGCATCGCCGTGAGCACCACCGGCTACAACCACCCGCACGTCGTGGAGGCCATCAGCGCGCAGGCGCGGCGCTTCATGCACGTCTGCCTCACGGACTACCCGCAGGAGGTCACGACGGACCTCGCGGAGCGCCTCGTGAGCCACGTCGCGCGTCCCGGCGAGAACTGGCGCGTGTTCTTCGGCAACAGCGGCGCGGAGGCCGTGGAGGCCGCCGTGAAGCTCGCCCGCAACCACACGGGCCGCAGCCACGTCATCAGCACGATCGGCAGCTTCCACGGGCGCACGTACGGCGCGATCACCCTGACGGGCAGCAAGACGAAGTACAAGCGCGGCTTCGGACCGCTGCTGCCCAACGTCAGCCACGTGCCGTACCCGAACCCCTTCCGGCCCGCGTTCGGCGCGACGCCCGAGACCGTCTCGGACGCCGTGCTGTCCTACGTGGAGGACGTGCTGTTCCAGACCGTGATTCCCGCCGACGAGGTCGCGGCGTTCATCGTGGAGCCCATGCAGGGCGAGGGCGGCTACATCGTGCCCCCGGCGGATTTCCTGCGCAAGCTGCGCGCGCTGTGCGACCGTCACGGCATCATGCTGATCTTCGACGAGGTGCAGGCCGGGATGGGCCGCAGCGGGAAGTTCCTCTCCTACCAGCACTTCGAGGGCGTGCAGCCCGACATCATCACGATGGCCAAGGGCCTCGCGAGCGGCATGCCGATCAGCGCGATGCTCGCCCGCGAGGAGGTCATGACCTGGGGCGTCGGCAGCCACGGCAGCACCTTCGGCGGGAACCCCGTCGCGGCGGCGGCGGCCATGGCGACGCTCGACCTGCTCGACGGGACCGTCAAGCACGAGGGCTGCGGCGAGAGCCTCATGGAGAACGCCCGCCTCGTCGGTGAGTACTGCATGGACGAGTTCCGCGCGCTCCAGCGCAACTACCCCTTCATCGGGGACGTGCGCGGGCGGGGCCTGTTCATCGGGGTGGAGTTCGTGGACGCCTCGGGCCGTCCCGACGCGAAGATCCGTGACGCCGCGAGCGCCGCGATGTTCGAGCGCGGCCTCCTGAACCTCGACTGCGGCGAGAGCAGCATCCGCCTGTCTCCGCCCCTGATCCTCACGCGCGAGGAGGCGGGCGTCGGCATGGAGATCGTCGCGGACGCCCTCGCCAGCCTGTAAGGACCAACACACGGGGAAGGGAGCCGCCCACGGGCGGCTCCCTTCTTCACATCTCGTTCACGTTCGTTACTGCGGACCGCCGGGAGGATCGCGGCGCTTGGTGTTGCTGACGCCCATCAGGATGCCGAGACCGAGCAGCACGATCACGCCCACGACGATCCAGGTGGACGCGAGGCCCGCGACGCTCGCGCCGTACGCGAGGCCCGCGATCAGGATGACGAACCCGATCATGTAGATGCCGAACGAAGACATAGGACCCTCCTTGGTGACCGTCCGTCACCGATGAGTCGAGTCTAGGCGGGCGCTCACGCGCGGTGAAAATAGCGAACGTTGAGGTGCCGTCACGCCCGCGTCAGTTCTGAAGACCTCGTGAGGTCCACTGAAGCACGGATGACAAACGTGTGTTTTCCTCTTATCTTGGTTGGGGTTCCCAACTTTCGGTTCGAGCGCGGAGAGGTGAGACGCGGCCACAGAGCACGCGTCCCCCGAACCACGCCGCAGGAGACGTCATGAGTATTGGCCGCAGCAGGTTCCTGTTCTCCACTCTCTCTCTGACCCTGATCATCGCGGGCTGCGGGCAGCAGCCCGCAGGCGACCTTCGCGGAAGACTGCCCGTCACTCAGGGCGTGAGCATCCTCTCCCTGCCGCAGCAGGTGAAGCTCGTCACGCTCGACGTGCGGGGCACCGACGCCAACACGGGCGCCGACACCCGCACCTACACCGCCACGCTGGAGAACGGCGTCGGCAAGGTCACCCTCAGCAACGTCGCCCGCGGCGCGTACACCATCACCGCGCGCGGCTACGACGGCACCGACGACGCGAAGGTCGTGCTGTACAAGGCCACGGCGAACGTCACGGTCGGCGACCAGCCCATCTCGCTCGTCATGAACCGCATCACGAGCTCCATCGCCGTGACCGCCACGAACCTCTTCGACAAGGCCAACGTCGTCGTCGCGAAGGCGAACGGCGTCGAGACCCGCCTCGTGAGGAACGGCAGCGGCGCGACCGGCACCCTCGTGGGCGTGCCCACGGCCCGCAACGTGCTCGTCACCGTCGAAGGCTACGAGGGCGCCGCGCTGCGCCAGCAGGGCAGCGCCACGCTCGCCCTCTCCGAGACGGACGCCAGCGTGAACGTCGCCCTCGCGGACGTCGCGGGCATCGCGCCCGCCACGCCGGTCCTCACGGGCGCCACCAGCGTCAAGAAGAACGTCGAGTACACCCTCGGCGTGGCCTCCACGCAGGACACCAGCGGCGGCGACACCCTGAAGAAGCTCACCGTGAGCTGGGGCGACGGCAGCAGCGAGAACGTCGACCTCACGGGCGGCAGCGACACCCGCGACCTCAAGCACACCTTCGGCGCGGCGGGCGACCAGAACGTCACCGTCACCGTCACGAACAGCGCCGGGATCACCAGCCAGGCGACCCTCAAGGTGAACGTCGTCGACACCGCCACCGTGCCCGTCACCGTCGACGTCGGGCCCGAGGTGTCCACCATGACCCTCAGCGTCGGCGGCGTCCCGGCAGGCGCGGACCGCGCCTACGCCGTCATCACGCCCGGCGGCCCCATCGGCGCGCAGGACCTCAAGGACAGCTACACCCTGGAGCTCATCCCGCGCGGCGGCCTCTGGACCGGCACGCTCGGCCTGCCGGTCGGCCTGAAGTACACGGCGGTCGTGCACGCCCTGACCGGCACGAGCGACTTCACCAGCGCCACGGTGAACTTCCAGAACGACGGCAGCGCCCAGAACGTCGCGCTGACCTTCCAGGCCGGCGGAAGCTGCCCCGGTGGCGCGACGGTCACCCCGATTCCCGCGGTTCAGGGCGCGGGCGACGCCAGCCCCCTCGTCGGCCAGACCGTCACGATTCGCGGCGTCGTCACCGCGGACTTCCAGTCGGGACTGAGCGGCTTCACCATCCAGGACGTCACGGGCGATCAGGACCCGGCCACCTCCGACGCGATCTTCGTCTACACCGGCGCCGCGCCGCAGACCGTCAAGGTCGGCGACCTCGTGCAGCTCACCGGGGTCGTCCGTGAGTACGCGCCCAGCGGCGCCAAGCCCGGCACCCTCACCCAGCTCGACAACGTCACCGGCCTCGTGGACTGCGGCGCCGGCGCCGCCATCGTGCCCACCGTGGTGACCGCGCCCTTCTCGAACCTCGAACGGTACGAGGGGATGCTCGTGCGCTTCGCGGACAGCCTCACCGTCACGGAAACCTACGGGCTCGGACGCTACGGCGAGCTCGTCCTGTCCGCGTCGGGCCGCCAGTTCGTCCCGACGAACGGTACGAGCACCGCCACGGCCGCCGACAATGCCGCGAACCGCGTCACCCTCGACGACGCCCGCAGCGCCCAGAATCCCAGTCCCATCCCGTACCTCTCCGGGACCGGCACCGACGCGACCCGCCGCTCGGGTGACACCGTGTCGGGCCTGACGGGCGTGCTGCACTACGCCAACAACGTCTACAAGGTCGAGCCCACCGCGACCCCGACCTTCCAGACGGCCAACCCCCGCCCACTCGCGCCCAAGTCCGTCGGCCAGCAGGGCGTCCTCAAGGTCGCGGGCGCCAACGTCCTGAACTACTTCACCACGCTCGGCAGCGCCGGACGTGGGGCGTCCAACCAGGCCGAGTTCGACCGTCAGAAGGCCAAGACCGTCGCGGCCCTCAAGGGGCTCGACGCTGACGTCGTGACGCTCATGGAGGTCGAGAACAACGGCGACACCGCCCTCACGGACCTCGTCACGGCCCTCAACGCCGCCTACGGCACGAGCGCGTACGCGCCCGTCCTGACCGGCAAGATCGGCACGGACGCCATCAAGGTCGCGATCATCTACAAGCCCTCGCGCGTCAACCTCGTCGGCAACTACGTCGTGGACACGAACGCCGTGTACAGCCGTCCGCCCGTCGCGCAGACCTTCCAGGACAAGCTGAGCGGAGGCGTCTTCACGGTCGTCGCGAATCACCTCAAGAGCAAGGGAAGCTGCCCGGACAGCGCCACCGACCCCAACGCCGACACCGGGCAGGGCTGCTGGAACGCCCTCCGGGTGGAGCAGGCCACGGCCCTGCTCGGCTTCGTCGACCGCCTCAAGAGCTCCGTGGCCGACGAGGACGTGCTGCTGATGGGTGACTTCAACAGCTACGGCGACGAGGACCCCATCCGCAAGATCACCTCGAGCGGCATCGTGAGCGAGAACGCCAAGCGCATCCCCGCCGAGGACCGCTACTCGTACGTGTTCGACGGGCTCTTCGGGTACCTCGACCACGCGCTCGCCAGCTCGAACCTCGACCGTCAGGTCACCGGCATCACGGAGTGGCACATCAACGCCGACGAGCCCGTCGTGCTCGACTACAACACCGAGTTCAAGACCGACGACCGTTACGCGCCCACTCCCTTCCGCGCCAGCGACCACGATCCCGTGCTGGTCGGGCTCGGCCTCGACCGGGACGCGGACCGCACCCTGCCCGCGCTGACCGCCACGCTGACCGGGGCGTCCACGGCCACCACCGGCAAGGCCTACACCGCCTCGGTGGGCAGCAACCGCGCCGAAAGCGTCACCGTCGACTGGGGAGACGGTACCGCGTCCGAAACCGTCACCGGCACCAGCGGCACCCTCACGCACGCCTACGCCTCGGCCGGGACGTACACGCTGAAGGCCAGGGCCACCGCCGGGACCGACACGGCCGATGCGGCCCCGCTCACCGTGACCGTGACGGACGCGCCCGCCGTGACGCGCGGCCTCGTCATCAGCCAGGTGTACGGCGCGGGCGGCAACGCGAACGCGACCTACAAGAACGACTACGTGGAGCTCTTCAACGCGGGCAGCACGACCGTCAGCCTGAATGGCTGGTCTCTCCAGTACGCCAGCGCCACGGGCTCGTTCAGCAGCACGAACACCTTCAGCTTCCCGGCCGGCCTTACGGTCGCGCCCGGTCACTACTTCCTCGTCCAGCTCGCCGCCGGTACGGGCACCGCCGCGCTCCTGCCCACCCCGGACGCGACCGGCACCCTCGCCATGGGCGGCTCGGCGGGCAAGGTGGCGCTCGTGAGCGCCACCACCGCCGCGACCGGTCCGACGGACCCGAACGTTCGTGACTTCGTGGGGTATGGTTCCACCGCCAACGCCTTCGAGGGCGCGGGGCCCACTCCGGCCCCCGCCTCGAACGCGGAGGCGCTCTCCCGCGCCGGCGCCGGCTGCATCGACACGAACAGCAACGCGAACGATTTCGCGAGCGCGGCGGCCTCGCCCCGCAACTCGGCGAGCCCCGCCAACGTCTGCAACTGATCTCCCTCGCTCCAGATTCGATCAAGGCGCGCTCCCCCGGGAGCGCGTCCCTTTTCATGCCGCGTGTCGCTAACGTTTCCTTCATCGTGGTACGCTTCACGGGTCGTTCGCGCGTGAGTGGACGGCAGGACTTCCCACCATGACCCCGCCGCGTGAGGCGGGAGGAAAGGGCAACATGCAGAACACCCTCCAGCAGGGCTGGCTCGAACGGTACTTCGGTATCCACGCGAGCGGCTCCACCGTTCCTCGCGAGGTGCGCGCCGGACTGACGACGTTCCTCACGATGTCGTACATCCTCTTCGTGAACCCGCAGATCCTGTCCGCGGCGATTCCCGTGCCGAACGCGTTCGCGCAGCTGCTCACCAGCACCGCGCTCGCCGCGGCCTTCGGGAGCCTGTTCATGGGGCTCGTCGCGAAGTACCCCTTCGCGCAGGCGCCCGGCATGGGCCTCAACGCGTACTTCGCGTTCACCGTCGTGCTCGGTCAGAAGATCCCCTGGCAGACGGCGCTCGGCGCGGTGTTCGTGTCGGGCGTGCTGTTCGTGCTGCTCAGCGTCCTCGGGGTGCGGCAGGTCATCGTGAAGGCCATCCCGACGTCCCTGAAGTTCGCGGTCACGGCGGGCATCGGCGCGTTCCTCGCGTTCATCGGGCTCAAGAACGCCGGGATCGTCGTCGCGAACCCCGCCACCTTCGTCGCGCTCGGCCAGCTCACGTCCGCGCCCGTCCTGATCGCGCTGTTCGGCATCGTCGTGACGAGCGTGCTGATGGCCCGCCGCGTGATCGGCGCGATCCTGATCGGCATCGTCGCGAGCACCCTCCTCGCGATCGTCACGCGCGCGCCCGTGTACGCGGGCGGCGCGAACGGAGCGCTCGTGCCCTTCGGCGGCTTCACGAACGGCGTGGTGTCCGCGCCCGTGTGGCCCACGAGCCTCGTGGGTTCGCTCGACATCTCCGGCGCGTTCGGCCTCGGCCTGCTCGCCGTGGTCTTCACGTTCTTCTTCGTGGACTTCTTCGACGCGACCGGCACCCTCACGGGTCTCGCGAGCCGCGCCGGGTACCTCTCCGAGGACGGCGACCTGCCGCGCGCCCGCCGCACCTTCGCCGCCGACGGCCTCGCCGCGATGTTCGGCGCCTTCATGGGCACGAGCACCACCACCGCGTACATCGAGTCCGCGAGCGGCATCGAGGAGGGCGGACGCACCGGCCTCACCGCCGTCGTCGTGGGCGTGCTGTTCCTGCTGGCCCTGCTGCTCACCCCGCTCGCCGGGGCCGTGCCCGCCGCCGCCACGGCGCCCGCGCTCGTCCTCGTCGGCGCGATGATGCTTTCGAGCCTCGCGCGGATCGACTGGAGCGACGCGTCCACCACCATCCCCGTCTTCCTCACGCTCATCGTGATGCCGTTGACGTACAACATCGCCAACGGCGTCAGCTTCGGCGTGATCAGCTACTGCGCCATCAAGGCCCTCGGCGGCGAGGCGCGCAAGGTGCACCCCCTGCTGTACGTGGTGGCGGCGCTGCTGCTCGCCCGCTACGTCTGGCTGAGCGAGTAGGACCTCCGCGCGCTGAAGAGGGCGGCCCCGCGGGGCCGCCCTTCTCGTCGCGCGCGCGTGTCCGCTACCATGGCCCGCATGAGCGTCCGCGCCGACTACGGCCTGATCTTCGACATGGACGGCGTCCTGGCCGACACGGTGGAGCCGCACTACCGCTCGTGGCAGCGTCTCGCGGACGAGGAGGGCCTGCCCTTCACCCGAGCGGACAACCCGCGCCTGCTGGGCCGCACCCGCCGCGACGCGCTGGGCCTGTTCGTCGGTGAGCGCGCGCTCACCGAGGCGGAGGCGCAGGGTTGGATGGAGCGCAAGAACCGCTACTTCCTGGAGGCGATCGAGGACATGGGCCCCGCCGACACGCTGCCCGGCGTGACGGAGCTGCTGCGCGAGGCGCGCGCGGCGGGCGTGCCGCTCGCGGTGGCGTCGTC
>NZ_KI912650.1:2551-5554 GCF_000519345.1 Deinococcus pimensis DSM 21231 | reverse complement strand
GCACGAGATCCGGGCGAGCCTCGCGGGCGCGCGGCTCGCGGACTTCGCGTTGCCCCCGGCGTGACGACCGGCTGAGGGGACGCTCAAGGGAGCGGGGAATGCGGGGCCTTTCCCGCGCGTGTTACCGTCGATTCACCTCCCCTTCATCCATGCGTGCCGGGCGCGGCCCGGTGTCCCACGTGAAGGAGACCCCCATGCCGTCCCCGAAGGCCGTCCGCTCTGCCCGGTCCGCCGCCCTGCTCCTCGGCGCGCTCCTCCTCGGAGGCTGCGCCCAGCAGACGTCCCAGCCCACGCCCACGCCTCCCGCGCACGGCGTCGCGGTCACGACGAACCTGAACGGCCCGCAGGGCGTCCTCGTGGACGACGCCGGGAACGTCTGGGTCACGGACCCCGGCACGGGCGGCCCCACGACCGTCGCCACGATTCCCGGCACCCCGCCGCTGGTCTTCACGGTGGGGGACACGGCGCGCCTTCTGAAGGTGGACGCGTCCGGGACCGCCACGACCGTCGCGACGCTCCCGTCGCTCGGCTCGCCCTTCGGCGCGAGCGGCGCGTCGCGGGTCATCACGGTCGGAACCGACGTGTACTTCACGAGCGGTCAGTGGTCGGGCTTCCCCGGCAGTCCCCCCGCGCGTCCCGCGAAGATGGCGGCCGTGCTCAGGCTCAGCGGCACGACCGTCACGGAGGTCGCGAACCTCTTCGCGTTCGAGGCGGCGAACAACCCCGACGGCGTCCCGCCCGCCGAGGGCGGCATCGACTCGCACCCCTACGACCTCACGTCCCTCGGAGGGGCGCTGTACGTCGTGGACGCGGGCGCGAACGACCTGCTGCGCGTCGACCCCGCCACGGGCACGGTCACGCTCGTCGCGGTGTTCCCGAAGCAGGAGGTCACGGACCCCCAGACGAAGGCGAAGGTGCAGGCGCAGGCCGTCCCGACGGGCGTGGCGGTCGGCGCGGACGGCGCGCTGTACGTCTCGCTGCTGCCGGGCGAACCCATGCCGCCCGGCAGCGCGAAGGTCGTCCGGGTGGACCCCGCGACGGGCGCGCAGCAGGACTGGGTGACGGGCCTCACCGCCCTCACGGACCTTCAGCGCGGCCCGGACGGCAACCTCTACGCCGTCAGCCTCGGCGGCGCGGGTCCGAACAGCGGCGCGGTCGTGCGGATCACCGGGAAGGACAGGAGCGAGACGGTCCTCGGGGGGCTCAACTTCCCGACGTCCGTCGCGTTCAACGCGCGCGGTGACGCCTTCGTGACGGTCGGCGGCGTCGCGCCGGGCGGAAAGGTGCTGCGCTACGACTTCCTCACGAGCTTCTCCGCCCCGTAGACTTTCTTCATGAGCGGGAGGGGAACGCCGCCGGGCGTTCCCTTCACCCGCCTCCCGTGACCCCGGCGTCATGATGGCGCCGTGCGCTCCCGCCCTTCCATCGCCGCCCCGTACGGGAGGTCCCGTTGACCGTCCCGAGGTCCGGCTTCGAACGCGTCGCGCGGGAGGTGAGCCGCCGCGCGGCGGAACTGCTCGGCGCGAGCACCTACGTCGTCGACCACCTCGACACGGTCGTCGCGGCCAGCAGCGCCGACACGGTCGGCAAGCGCCTCGCGCCCTCCGATCACCACGACGTGCGCGTGCCCCTGAGGGCTCACGGGCACGAGGGGCAGGTCGTGGTGGGGGAACCCACCTGTGGCGAGTCGATCTCGCCGCGGCTCGCGCAGGTCGTGGTGGAGCTCGTCATCAATCAGGCCGCGATGGTGGACGGTCTGCCGCAGCCGCGCGACCTGAAGAACAAGTTCATCCACGACCTGCTGCGCGGCGTGGAACGCGACGAGGAGACGCTCGTGCGGCAGGCGCGCATCCTCGGGATCGACCCGACGCCGCCGCGCGCCGTGATCCTCGTGGACGCGCGCGACTTCGTCCTGGGCGGCGCGTCCGCCGACGACGGGCGCGCCCAGCGGCGCGCGCAGCTCGTGATCGGCAGCGTCGTCGCGTTCTTCCGCCTCCCGAACGACTCCATCTGCGCGTACATCGGGGAGGGCGAGGTGGCGGTCCTCAAGGCGAGCGACACGAAGAACCTCGCGAACTGGGCCAACGAGGAGGCGGTCGCGCCGTCGTGGGCGAACATCGAGGCCCTGCGCCGCGCGGCGGGCGCCCTCATGACCCGCCTGCGGGCCGACACGGGCGGCAACGTGCAGATCGCGCTGGGCCGCTACCACAGGGGAATGGACGGCCTCGCGCGGTCCTATCAGGACGCCCGCGCGGCCCTCAAGATCGGGCGGCGCTTCCTCGGGGCGAACCACGTGCACTCCCTCGACGGGCTCGGTGTGGCGGCCTTCGTGGGCGTGCCGGACGAGAAGACGAAGATCGACCTCGCGCGCTACCTGCTCAGCCCCCTCGACACGGAACCGGAGCTCACGACGACCCTCTCGCTGTACTTCGAGGAGGACGGCCAGCCGACCCGAGCGGCGGCGAGGCTCGGCGTGCACCGCAACACCCTCACGTACCGTCTGGAGAAGATCGCACTGCTCACGGGCCTCGACCCGCGCCGCTTCGATCAGGCGGTGCAGCTCAGGCTCGCGCTGCTGCTGCGCGCCCTTCCTGAACGCCCCGTGGCGGAAGACTGAAGGACACCCCAAGATCCTCGCGCGGCCCGGACACTTGACGAAACTGTCGTGCGGGCCGCGATTTTCATGCCTGTCCAGACAGGTCCGTTGTGCGGATGCACAACACCGTAATCCGGGCTGGGTGACCGCGCTGTGCATCCGCACAATGCAATCGCCTCCCCATTTGCCTACCGTGACGGATGAGCCCCGGCCTCCCAGGAGAACCGCCGGGGCGAACCGGGAACGAACCTTCGGTCGCGCCGACCCCACGGCGCGGCACGCCCCCTTCGTTGCCGCAGGAGGTCGCCTTGCCCCCGCTCCCCGACGCCCCCGAGAACATCGTCGTCCTGCGCGCCCAGCGCGGCCTCGGCGACATGCTCTGCGCGACGCCCGCGCTGCGCGCCCTG
>NZ_KI912650.1:1924-2451 GCF_000519345.1 Deinococcus pimensis DSM 21231 | reverse complement strand
TCACGGCGTGGAGGGCACGGGCCTCGTCCGCGTACCCGGGCGGCGCACGCTCCTCAAGCAGCGCGTGTGCTCCTCCTCGCAGATCCTGCTGCGGCTCGACAGCGGCAGCACGGAGGACCTCGACACGCCCGCCGAGAACGAGCTGCTGCTGCGCCTCAGCGACGCCTGGGCCACCTGCGACGCCGTGATCGTGTCCGACTACGGCTACGGCATCCTCACCCACCGCGTCGTGTCCATGATCGAGCTGCTGCAGGCCCGCGACCCGCGCGTCCTCGTGGTGGACGCCAAGGACCCCACGCGGTACCGGGGCGCGCGGCCCACCGCCGTGAAGCCCAACTACGCGGAGGTGACGCGTCTGCTCGGCGTGAACGCCGTGACCGGCGAGGCGCGCGTGGAGCAGGTCATGGGCCGCGAGCAGGACGTCCTCGACCTCACGGGCGCCCGCGTCGCCGCCGTCACGCTCGACGTGGACGGCGGCGTGGTCCTGGAGCGCGGACGGCCCGCGTACCGCACCTTCACCCGGCCCT
>NZ_KI912650.1:0-1824 GCF_000519345.1 Deinococcus pimensis DSM 21231 | reverse complement strand
GGGCGTCACGAGCGTCGCCCTGCTCGGCGGGAGCGGGGGAGAGGCCCTCACCCTCGCCGACGACCGCGTCGTCGTGCCCTCGCACGACACCCCCCGCGTGCAGGAGGTGCAGATCCTCGTGCTGCACCTCCTGTGCGAGCTCGTCGAGAACGCCGTCCACGACGCGCCCACCCTGAGCTCGGCCGTGAACGTCGTGAACCCGCCCCGCGCGGCGGGCATCCTCGCGGGCACCCCCCTCGGCACCGATTGAAGTCCTCACCCCAGACAGGAGTCCACATGTCCCAGGTCAGCATGCCCCGCCAGTCCGCCAACGACCGTCCCCTCACCGGCCAGACCGCCCTCGTCACGGGCGGCGGCAGCGGCCTCGGCGCGGAGATCTGCCGCGTCCTCGCCGAGAGCGGCGCGCACGTCGTCGCCGCCGACATCGACACGACGAAGGCCGACGCGCTCGCCCGCGAGCTCACGGAGGCCGGAGGCAGCGTCGAGACCGCCGCCCTCGACGTCCGCGACGAGGCCGCCGCGCGGGCCCTCGTGGACGACCTGCGAGCCCGCCACGGGCGCCTCGACATCCTCATCAACAACGCCGGGACCGACAAGACCGTCAGCGTGGAGGAACTCAGCGTCGAGGACTTCGACCGCGTCGTCGCCGTGAACCTCCGCGCGCCCTTCGTGCTCAGCAAGGCGGCCCTCCCCGTCATGCGCGAGCAGGGCTCCGGCTACATCGTCAACATCGTCTCCACCGCCGCGAAGCGCGCCTGGGCGAACGCGAGCGCCTACCACGCCAGCAAGTGGGGCCTGCTCGGCCTCAGCCACGCCCTGCACGTCGAGGCACGCCCCATGGGCGTGAAGGTCACGGCGCTCCTCGCGGGCGGCATGCGCACTCCCTTCATCCTCGACCGCTTCCCCGACACGCCCCTGGAGAACCTCCAGGACCCCCGCAACGTGGCCCTCACCATCCGCTTCCTGCTGACGCAGCCCGCGGAGACGGTCATCCCGGAGCTCATGGTCGTTCCCATGACGGAAACCTCGTGGCCGTGAGAACTGGCCGCAGGGCCGTCTTCCTCGACAAGGACGGCACCCTCGTCGTGGACGTCCCGTACAACGTGGACCCGGCGCGCGTCACCCTCGCGCCGGGAGCGCGTGAGGGCGCGCGGCGCCTGCACGAGGCCGGGTACGCCCTCGTGGTCGTGACGAACCAGTCGGGCGTCGCGCGCGGCCTCTTCGAGGAGGACGCCCTGCGCGCCGTGGAGGAGCGCCTCACGGAGCTCCTCGGGGTGCCCCTCGCGGGCTTCTACTTCTGCCCGCACCACCCGGAGGGGCTCGTGGGGCGCTACCGGGTGGAGTGCGAGTGCCGCAAGCCCCGCCCCGGCCTGATCGAGCGCGCGGCGCGTGAGCTGAACCTCGACCTCGCGCGCTCCTGGATGATCGGCGACATCCTCCACGACGTGGAGGCCGGGAACCGCGCCGGGTGCCGCAGCGTCCTCGTCCTCACCGGAGGGGAGACCGAGTGGCTCCCCGGCCCCCACCGCGCGCCGACCTTCACCGCCACGGACGTCGGGCACGCCGCCGAGCTCGTCCTCGCGTCCGAGCCCGTCCCCACCTGACCCCACCGGAGGCACCGTGCAGCACCCCCTGTTCCCCGTCATCGAGGCCTTCTCACGGCAGCGCGTGCTCGTCGTGGGCGAGGCGATGCTCGACAGCTACGTCCACGGGCACAGCGACCGCCTGTGCCGCGAGGCGCCCGTGCCCATCGTGGAGATCGACGCGCGCGACGACGTGCCCGGCGGCGCCGCGAACACCGCCGTGAACGTCCGCGCGCTCGGC
>NZ_KI912649.1:18533-20341 GCF_000519345.1 Deinococcus pimensis DSM 21231 | reverse complement strand
GGCGCCGACGGGACCGGCTGCGCCCTCGGCGGACACGACGCGCGTGTGGACGCGGCGCTCGCGGCCCTCTACGGCGATCCCGACGGGGGCGAACTGGAGGCGAAGGACCACCTGAAGGTCGGGCGTGGCAGGAGCGCGCCGCGCGTGGCCCGCTGGCTGGGGGAGGTGCGCGAGCTCTTCCCGCAGGAGACGGTGCGCGTGATGCAGCGCGACGCGATCGATCGGCACGGCCTGCGGGAGCTGCTGCTGCAGCCCGAACTGATGGAGGCGGTGGAGCCCGACGTGGACCTCGCGGTGACGCTTCTGAGCCTCAAGGACGTGATGCCCGACGAGGCGAAGGAACGCGCCCGCGTCGTGGTGCGCCGCGTCACGGACGAACTCCTGAGGCGACTCCAGGAGCCCCTGAGGACCGCCGTGAGCGGCGCCCTGAACCGGGCGGCGCGCACGAACCGCCCGCGCCCTCGCGACATCGACTGGAACCGCACCATCCGCGCGAACCTGCGGACGTACCGGCCCGAGCGCCGGACGCTCGTTCCGGAACGCCTCGTGGGGTACGCGCGTGCCCGTCGTCAGTTGCGCAGCGTGACGCTGTGCCTCGATCAGAGCGGCAGCATGGCCGACAGCGTGGTGTACGCGGGCGTGTTCGGCGCGGTGCTCGCGGGCCTGCCCGCCCTGAGGACGAACGTGGTGGCCTACGACACGTCGGTGGTGGACCTCACCGAACACCTGAGCGACCCGGTGGACGTGCTGTTCGGCGTGCAGCTCGGCGGCGGCACCGACACGCCTCAGGCGCTGCGCTACTGCCGCGGTCTCCTCACGGCGCCCGAGGAGGGCGTCCTCGTGCACGTCAGCGACCTGTACGACGGTCCGGGCAGCGCGGAGACGCTGGCGCTCCTGCGGCAGTTTCACGAAGCCGGCGTGACGGTGGTGGTCCTGCTCGCCCTCGACCGGGCGGGGCGGCCCTCGTTCGATCGGGCGAACGCGCGGGCCATCGCGAGCCTCGGCATTCCGGTGTTCGCCTGCACGCCCGAGCACTTCCCGGACCTGATGGCGGCGGCGCTCGAACGCCGTGACGTGGGCGAGTGGGCCTCGGCGCGTGGTCTGGGCGTGGTGGGCGGGGAGTCTTCCGGCGCGTCCTGAACCTCAGTCCTGTTCGAGGCGGGCGGCGACACGGCCCAGAAGTTCCCTGAGCCGCGCGCGGTCCGCCTCGTCGAGGTCTCCGAGGACGCGGTCCTCGTTGGCGACGTGCAGGGCGAGGACCTGGTCCACGCGCGCGCGGCCCTCGCCCGTGAGGCGCACGAGGATGGCGCGGCGGTCCGTGGCGTGCGAGGTGCGCTCCACCAGCCCGCGCGCCTCGAGCGCGTCCACGCGCTTGGTGATGGCGGGCGGCGTGATGGCCATCAAGGTGCCCAGCACCGAGGGGAGGAGCCCCTCGGGCGGTGCGGAGCGCCTGAGGGTGGCGAGCACGTCGAAGTTGGCGGGCGTGAGGTCGTGCAGGGCGAAGAAGCGTTCGAGTTCGCGGTCGAGCAGCGCGCTGACCCGCTGGATGGAGATGACGGTCAGCATGGGCGTGGGGTCCACGTCGGGGCGGGCGCCGCGCCAGTCGCGGGCGACGCGGTCGAGGAGGTCGCGGGTGTTCATGCGTCCGATGATGCCCGGTCCCGCGCGAGCAGCGCGACCGCCGCGAGCAGCAGGGCGGCCCCGAGGAGGTCGGCGGCGGAGACCTCGCGGACGGCCTGCCCGAGCAGACCGTAGTGGTCGATGACGCGCGCCCCGATGATCTGCCCGAGCGTGACGGCGGCGGTGCT
>NZ_KI912649.1:17740-18433 GCF_000519345.1 Deinococcus pimensis DSM 21231 | reverse complement strand
CCCGCGTCCCCGACGAGGCCGACTGGGCGGCCGCGACGCCCGCCCTGCGCGAGGAACTGCTGCGCGCCGCGCTCGACGCCGACCCGGTCGCCACGAGGGCCTTCCTGAGGAACGTCCTGCCCACCGAGCGCTCGGACACACAGGAACGGTTGCTCCGCGTCCTCGCGGAACGCCCCGATCCCGCCGACGCCACCCTAGAGGACGTGCTGGACGGCCTGAGGCGAAGTCGCTCACGCGCGGTCGTCTCGGGCGCGACGACCCTGCTGGCCCGCCTTCCCGGGACGGCCTTCCAGACCCGCATGGAGTCCAGGCTGCGCGAGCTCGCCCACGTGCTCGAAACGAAGGGCCGAAGGGGAGCCGTGCCCGCCGCGCTCACCGACGAGGCCGCCGTCGCCGACGGCCTGCCCGGCGAGATCGCGGGGCCCGTGCCCGCCCTGGAGGCGGCGCTGCGCCTCTCGCATCCCGACACCGTGCTCCGGGCGCTCGGCGGGCCGCAGGCCACGGTCGCCCTCGTGGAGAAGCACGGCGGGGCGCAGGCGCTGATCGCGAGCCTCTCCAACGGTCCGGCCGAGGACCTCGCGCTCGCTGTGGAACGCCTCCTGCGGGCGACCGACCGACCCTCCCTCCTCCCACACCTGCCCCTCGCCGAACGTGAGCGCAGAGCGCTCGACTGGCTGGCGACCGCCACGACCT
>NZ_KI912649.1:17542-17640 GCF_000519345.1 Deinococcus pimensis DSM 21231 | reverse complement strand
GGGTGGTCCTGCCCAGCCGTCCCCTCCTGCTCGAATGGCTCGCCGCGTGCGGACGCGCCGGGTATCGCCTCCCCGCGCACCTGCTTCCGGACGTCCTC
>NZ_KI912649.1:1089-17442 GCF_000519345.1 Deinococcus pimensis DSM 21231 | reverse complement strand
CCACGCCGAGCGCGCGGGCGGTGAAGAGCGTCGCGGTGACGTAGGCCGCGCCCGCCGCGCCCCCGAGCAGGGCCCAGAGCGGCGCTCCCGCGGGTGTGAGGTCTCCCCCGCCGACGTGCAGGAGGGCGAGCAGACCCGTGAGCAGAAGGCCCACGAGGAAGTTGACGAGGCTCGCGAGGACGGCGTGCCGGGCGTGGGCGGCCAGGCGGACGTTGAAGGCGAGTCCGACGGTGAGGCCGAGCCCCGCGCCGAGGGTCCCGAGGAGCGCGGCGAGCATCAGAGGACCTGCAGCGCGAGCGCGGCGAGGACGAGCGCGAGGACGACGGCGCGCGTGCGGGTGATGGGACGCCGCTTCATGCCGAGCAGGCCGAAGTGGTCGATGAGGAGGCTCGCGGTGACCTGCGCGGCGATGACGAGCGTGACGGCGAGGGCCGCGCCGAGTTCCCGCGTGAGGACGACGCTGCCGACGACGTACGCGCTGCCGATGACCCCGCCGAGGTAGCTCCAGGCGGGCGCGCCGACGAGCGCGCGAAGGGGAACCCGGCCCCGGTGCCCGACGAGCAGGCCGACGGCGATGGCCAGCGTCCCCACGGCGTAGGAGATCGCGGCGGTGGCGACGGGGCCGCCCGTGTAGGTCGTGAGCGCGCTGTTCAGGGCGAACTGGACGGGCAGCAGGAGGCCGACCAGAACGGCGACGGGAAGCATCAGGCGGGCGTTCATGGACTTACTTTACTCGTTAATTATTTTCCGGTTCAATAAGCAGATCGGTCAGGAGACCCGCGCGTGGCCCCGTGTCACTTGCACAGATGAGTGCGACTGGGAATCAATCCGTGAGACTATCTTCCCATCGTCCCACACGGGAGTCACGACGCCCAGCAAGCGCGGTGACCCCCGCAGGAGTCTCATGGAATCCCCTTCCGACCTCCCCTGGCCCTTCCACCCCCGACCGCACCCCGACGAAGCCCTCCACTCCTGGATCCTCCGCCTCGCCACCGACAACCACACCACCCTCCAACACGCCCTCACCGGCGACCCCCACGACCGCACCCCCCTCCCTGCCACCCTCACCCCCGACCACTACCACCACCTCGCCCACGTCGGTGGCCTCCCCCTCCCCACCCTCCACGCCCTCAGCGTCGACCCCCACGACCCCCACCACACCACCCCCTACGCCTCCCTCCTCCGCACCCCCACCAGCACCCCCAAACCCCAACGCCTCGGCGCCCGCATCGTCCAGCACTGCCCCCGCTGCCTCGCCGAAGACCCCGTCCCCTACCACCGCCAGGCCTGGTGCCTCGACGCCGTCGTCGCCTGCCCCCACCACGGCACCCTCCTCCACCCCGCCTGCGTGGCCTGCGGCGTCACCTGGAGCCCCCTCGACAAGCAACGCGTCACCCCCCTCGCCACCTGCCCCTCCTGCCGTGCCGACCTCCGCGCCCACGAGGCCGAACCCCTCCCCCCAGCCCTCCTCGAGCGCCTCACCACCTTCCAGCACCGCCTCCTGACCCTCCATCCCGCCACCCGCGTCACCCTCTCCCACGCCACCCACTACCAGGTCACCGCGGACCGCTACGCCCGCTTCACCTGGCACCTCCTCGACTTCGTCGACCACTACGCCCTGTACGCCCTGTTCGACCCGCACGCCTGGGACCTCCGCGCCCGCGAGGACCGCGCCGCCCTGAGGAAGCCCACCGCCCACCGCCGCCTCGCCCTCGTCGCCACGGTCGCGTGGTGCCTCGAGGACCTCACCCTGCGCCTCCCCGACCTCGCCTGGCGCGCCCTCAGCCCCCACCAGTACAGCGAGCAGCGCGCCCCGAAGCAACGCCTCCGCGAGGATGTCCGCTTCCGGTGGCTCCTGCACGGCCTCACCAGCCCCAACGCCCTCGACCTCGAGGAGACCCTCACCACCTGGTTCCCCGTCCTGCGCACCCCCACCGACCAGGACGCCCGCAAGGCCAGGGCGGACGCCAACCCCCCCGCCCCCCACGGCGACCACCCGCCCTTCCACCTCACCGACCCGCAGTGGGCGGTCGCCGAACCCCTCGTGCGCACCTACGGCCACCTGCTCACCCACGGCTACGGCGCCCGCGCCGTCGTCGACGGCATGCTCCACGTCCTCGCCACCGACGGCTTCTACCACCGCCTCCCCCCGGGCCTCCCGCCCGCCACCGCCGTCCGCAAGGCCACGCCCGCCTGGCGCGCCAGCGGCGCCCTCGGCGCCATCCTCACCCGCCTCTACGAACACCTCACCCGCGACGCCCGCGTCGACTTGGGGCGGCACGCCCGCGACGCCAGCCGCACACCCGCCACGCACCGCGCGCTCGCCGACGCCTTCCTCTCCCCCACCCTGATCGAGGAGCTCCGCCACCTCAACCCGCCCCTGCACCGCCTCCTCGTCCGCGCGTACCTCGAACGCCGCCAGGCCCTCCAGGCGGCAGAACCACACCCGGCCACCCGCTGACGACGACTCCTGGCGGAGGCCGAACGTCAACGCGTCCGGAGCGTCACCGCGTCAGGCGCGCCGACGTCCGACGTACAGGATCTCCTTTGCGCGTCCGTCCCTGCCGTCCAACGGGGCGTCCCACCGCCCGAGCCTCACGAAGTCACACGAGAGCGTCTCGAAGCCCGCGGCTTCGAACTTGCCGATCAGCTCGTCCCGGCGGTACCGGCGGTCACGGACGATCAACTCCATCGGGATGCCCCGGTCGGCGTTGAACTGCTCGCGGCGGTACACCAGCGACGACGACGGGTCCACCAGGTAGAACGCCGGGTCGAAGACGTTCCCGGTGTCCTGCATGATGCTGGCGGCGGGCAGAAGGTCCAGCGCGGTTGGGTCGTTCATCACGTCCGCGCGGCGCTCCGCGAGCGCCTCGGTGAGCTCCATGTTCATCACGGACACGACGACCACGCCGCCCTCGCCGAGGTTCGCGGCGATGTTGCGGATGATCTTGTCGTTGTCCTCGTCGTTCGCGAAGCTGCCGATGACGTCGTACAGGCACAGGATCACGTCCGGCCGGGGGTCGGGCGTGACCGTGCGGACGTCCGCGACGTCGAAGGTCACGCCCTCCAAGCCTTCCGTCTCCGCGTCCTCGCGCGCCCGGGTGACGAACCGTCCGACCGAGTCGAAGCCCGCGCCGTGGAAGCCGCGACGCGCGAACTCCAGCAGGTGCCGGCCGACGCCGCAGCCGAAGTCGGCCAGCCGCTGCCCGGGGCGGAGACCGCCCTTGCTGATGATGACGTCGACCTCGTGCGAGGTGTGCCTCGTCCAAACGTGCTGCTTGTCCAGGCTCATCCGGGAGAACGCCTCGCTGACCAGCTGGTCGGAGTCGGCGAGGCGACGCGCGAACTCCTCGCGGGTCAGCTCGAACGTCGGCTGGTCCCGAAAGGTGAACGCCAGCCACTCCTCGCCCTCGGGAAGCTCGCCCAGCGTCCACGGTTCGTCCTTGCTGACTCGCTTGATCATCTGCGGCACCCCGGCGTGGTCGACGTAGAACTCCGTGTTCACTCTACTCTCGTTCTCATTGACCGTGAACGTCTTTCCGGCGATGTAGGGAATGTGCGCTTCGCCGAAGGACGCGAGGTCAGCGGCCCGCACCCGGATGACCTTGGGCTCGCAGCGCCGCGTCGTCGCCTTCTCCAACGCCCGCACCGCGTACGGGTTGGCCGTCACGAGTCCCCACGCCGCCTGGTTCGAGAAGCCCCACATCGCCGCCAGCAACCGCTTGGCGACCCCCCGGTGCCGGTACGCCTCGTGCACGACCAACTGCGTCACCCACGTCGTCACGGCCGCGTCCTCCGCGCCGGGCAGGTCGTCACGGACGGCGGTCGCGTACGCGACCAGCCGTCCGTCCGCGTGGGTGGTGGCGAGCAGCGAGTTCTCCCGGATCAACGAGCTTCGGATCGTGTCGGCCGTCATCCGCACGTGCTTCCCAGCCCGCACGCCTGCTTCAACCGGCGCGGCGGCGCTCCACACGCCGTAGTGGTTCGAGAACAGCTCGGCGCACGCCTCGAGGAGTTCGTCCGTGACGGCGTCCCCCGGATGCCATCCAAGTTTGAGTTCCACGCCCGCGACCATGCCCGCCACTATAGACCAGCGTCCTAACCTCCCGAACCGTCCGGGCTCCACGGGCTCCACGACCGAGACGTGGAATTGCCTGCCGGACGGCGTCCTGAGGCGGAGGCGTCAGCGCTGCCCGAGCGGCCGGTTCGGGAAGACAGCCTTGATGTGCGGGAACCGCGCGACCTCCGCCAGCTGCGCCACCGTCACGGTCACCACGAACGACGCGGCCGCCTCCAGGAACCGCGGCCGTTCCGTCGAGCGCGCCTCCAGGAACGCCCGGGGCTCTTCGACCTGCCGCCGCACGACCTCCGCGTCCACGTCCGCCGCGACCACCCTCGGTCGCAGACGGCCGTCCGCGGCGCCCGCCGGGGGCCGCATCACCACCTTCGGCGCGGGCACGTCCAGCTCCACGATCACGCTGACCTCCCCACCTGGCGCGTCCCGGACGAACCGCCGCAGGGTCTCGTGCTTCAACTTCCTCAATTCCGCCTCGGTCATCTTCCGCCTCCTTGACGTCGCCTGCTGTCCTGAGTGTGCACCCGGACGACGCGCCGCGGGGTGCGGACGCGTGACGTCCCCGGGCGTGGTGGGTGCCCGTTTGACGGCGTCCGCCGCCGACCGCCCGTTCGAGGGGGACGTGCACGTCCGGCACGAGGCCCCCGCCGCGCTCGGTCGGCGCGTCCCCCGCCCCGCGGTGCGGACGGGCGCGTGTCGTACGCTGGGTCATGCGCCTCCACGAGGGCAACGTCACCTTCGAACTCGACGTCGCCGGGTACCAGTTCCCACACCTCCACGACGACCCCCTGGACGCAGAGTGGCTCGACGTACGGCTGCGGCTGCGCGTCGGAGGGCACGACTTCACCCAGGTCGACCCCGCCCTCACGGCCGGCGAGCTCGTTGCCCTGACGGGCTGGCTGCGCGAGGTCGCCCTCCACCTGCCCACCTTCGCCGCGTGGCGCGGCCCGACGCTCACCACCCGGATCGACTTCACCGAGCCTAACCTCGCCTTCGAGGTGAGGGGCGGGCATCCCACCGGCGCGCCCGCGACGCTGCGCGTCTGCCTCGCGGCGGAGTCACGTCCGCCCTTCCACGCGCTCCTCGACCGCTTCCCCCGCGAGGGGGACCCGGACGAGGTCTGGGTGGACTTCGCGCTCGACGAGGAGGTCCTAAAGGCAACGATCGGTCGGCTTGAAGAGACGTTGCGGCGCTTCCCCGTCCGGACTGGGGTCTGAGCGGGTCGGCCCGCAGGGTCAGTCGTGGGGGGTCGTGCGGACGCGTCTGCGCCGGGGGGTCTCGTCCCCCGTGTTCGTGCCGGCCGGCCCGTCCGTCCTTCCCGACGCCTCCAACGCGTCCCCATCGGAGTCGTGGTGTTCGAGCGTCGCGGGGTCCGGGAGGGGCGCGGGCGGCGCGCGCATCCGCTCCAGCAGGTCCGGTCGGTACCTGCGCGTGACCAGCAGCAGCTGCATCTCGGGTCGGTGGCGGTACGCGTCAAACAGGTCGAGGAAGTGCAGCTCGTCCTCGGCGGCCATCAGGCGGTCGAGGTAGTCCGGCTCGGTCCGTTCGATGTCCGCCATCAGCTCGTCCAGGTACGCGCGGTCGTCCGGGTCGTCGGGGTGGTCCTCCGCGTCGGGCGGGTGGTCTTCCTGCGTGGCGAGCAGCTGCGCGCGGCGTTCGGCGGCCTTGCGGCGCAGGCGGTCGCGGTCCCTGGTGACGGCCTTGAGGTCGCGTTCGAGTTGGCGGACCGCGCCGAGGAGCCGGCGGAGCGTGCCGAACTCGGCGTTGAGCTCGCGGAAGCGCTGCGCGGCGTTGGCGTAGGCGTAGACGTCCTCGCGGGTCTCGTCGGGCAGCGCGGCGACGGTGGGTTTGAGCGCCTCCATGCGGGCGCGCACGACCTCGCGTTCCTCCGCGAGGCGCTTCATGCGCTGCTCCTCGGCGTCGGAGAGTCGGGCGGGCGGGGTCGCGTCGGTCATGGGCGTCACGGGGCGCTCCAGCAGGGGAACGTGCTTCAAGGGTACTTCCTTTCTCGTCGGTGCGTCGCGCTCCACGAAGGAACGCTCCACCCGAGGGGCGGGTGGAGGGCGGGAGATGCCTGTCTGCGGCGGGGCGCGTCACGCCCGGTTCACGTCACGTGACATGACACCTGTCACGTAACACGACCCTTCTCCACGAGGGACGCATCACGCCGTACGCCCTCCCCTCCTGGGCGACGCGCCGCCCCACCCCCACCCCGACCGGACCAGCACGCCCGCACGCACAGCGTCACCCGCCCGGGCTGCCCGCACCACGCCTGCAAATGCGGGCGCGTTCGACGGCCGCTCGTCGTAAGGTGAGAGGCATGAGAAAAACGATGCTGGTGGCGCTGTCGCTGGGCACGACCGCACTCGCCCAGAGCGCCGAGCAGCACCTGCAAGCGTACGACCGGCTCGCCCGCGACTACCTCGACATGCGGTACGACATGGACACCCCCGGCAAGATCGGCTTCCTGTTCAAACTGCCGGGCGCGTTCCCCAAACCGCCGCGCAGCATCGCCTTCACCCTGGACTGCAAGGCCAAGGCGTTCACCCTCGGCGCGAAGGCCACCGCCACGGACCTCGCCGACCTCAAGGCGATCGTGGCGAACAAGACCCCCATCCGCGTCAACGGCGCGAGCGTCGCCGTACGCGACCTCAAGGTCGGCTGCGACGGCGCGAAGGTCTACGCACAGTCCGGCAGCATCTGGTTCACCCTCGCGGCGATGCTCGGCGCCGGCGACGAGGCGGGCATCGGGAACGAGCTCGGCGCGGCGGAACTCGACGACATGGGCGGCCTCTCCTTCCGCATCTACGACGGCTACAAGTTCCCGAACATCCGCGAAGGCTTCTACTACGAGGACGTCCTCGTCACGTTCGACAAGACCCGCATCCGGGCGGACACCTCCAGCGGCATCCCCCTCGACGACACGGTCACGGTCGTGTACAAGCAGGGCGGGAAGCTCACGGCGCTCTACTACGACGGGAAGAGCTACACCACGAACTACAACCCGGCGAAGCCCATCACCTTCTACGTCCAGCGCGGCTCGATGAACACGAACCCGGCCTGGGACGCCCTGCAACTCGACTACAACGCCGGCAGGATCACGTGGTGGCAGCAGACCGCCACCCCGAGGTAGCCGCGACCACGACCGCCGCGAGGACCGCGTCGTGGTCGTGACGCGCCTCCGGTGACGACGCGCCGCCGTGCCCAGCACCGCGAGGGTCTGGGCGCAACGCAGGACCAGCCGACCTTCGAGGATTCGAAGGCGTGCAGGCGAAGCGTGCCCGTCACGAAACCCCCTCGGGTTCGAGGACGAGTCCGTCCGGCTCGCCCGGCCACCCCGACGGCACCCGCCCCGACGCGTCCGCCCGCCTCGGGTCGTGCCCCTGGCGGAGCTCCAGACGCAGCACGAACCCCCCACACCGAACACCGCCACCGCTTCCGGCCGCAGCCGCACCACCACCTCTTCCCCCGGAAGACGCCGCCCGAGGCGCCGCCGTCGTGCGTCCGCCCTACGCGTGAAGGCGAGGACGCCCGCACACGCCTCCACGCGTCCCCAGCGGGACGCGCACGCCATCGTACCGACCCGGGGCGCCCACCCGTCAGGGCGTCCCGGTGGTGCAGGTGTCCGTACTGACCGCGTCGAGCTCCATCACCCAGTGGTACGCGCGCCCGCCCACGTCGCGGTCGCCCTCCTCCCGCGACGTCACCGTGACCGACAGCTCGTACCCGTCGAGCAGTCCGTCCGGCCGGTACCGCACCAGCCCGCGCCGCGTCACCGGAAGCCCCGCGAGGTCCCTGGAGGGCAGCATCGCGCCCGTCTGCGCCCACTCGGCCAGCACCCCGGTCTGCGTGAGCTCGAACACCGCGCGGCCCCGCTCGTCCCGCCCGCGGAACGTCACCCGAGACTGGCTTCCCACGTTCGGCTGGAGCTCCGCGGGTCGTTTGAAGGCCAGGTACTCGAACGGCAACCCCAGCGGTACGAACGCGCGCGGCAGCTCCCACGCGTCGCCCGCGGTGAGGTCGCGGTGGTAGACGCTCGGCATGTCCGTCAGCAGGTCGATCCGACCGCCGTTGCTGTAGCTGCTCACGATGGACTTCGGGGTGCGGCCCGACACGAAGGTGGTGTCGAGCCGGCCGTCCGCGCGGACGACCTGCTGGAAGGTCGTGGCGGTCAGCCCGGGCCGCTCGACGGTACTGACCAGCACGGGCTCCTGACCGGGGGTCTGCTTGACGCGGGTGGTGACGGACGTCACCCGGACCGGCTTGCGCTGCAACGCGGCCGTGACGTCCGTGAACGTCCCGGCGATCTCCTCGCGCAGCGCGCTCACGACCGCGGGATCGGGAGGGCTCCCGTCCCGGGTGGTGACGTCGAAGGAGCGGACGCGGAAGGCGCTCGTCTGACGAATCTCGGCGCGGACGGTCGTGCCGCCCGGCGCGGTGACCCACACGACGTCGGCGAGGGCGAGTCCGGCCGTGGTGACGAGGGCGGCGAGGAGCTTGGTGATCGAATTCCGGGTGGGATGGTGCACGCGGGACCTCCTGCGCGCAGCCTACGAAGAGCGCGGTACGACGCGGTGGGACTTTCTTGCCCGGATGTTCGGAGATCAGTGCGGAATCAACGTACCCAGGGGGACGACACCGCCGGGATTTCAACGTGTTGGGCGAACGTCAGGGGTCGACGACGATCATGCGGTACGCGAGGAGCTCCTCGAGGATGCTGTCCGCCGTCCGGTCCTCGGAAGCTTGGAAGATGACGGCAGCCGGCGCGGCGTGTGGGACGTTCGCGGTGAGCACGTCGATGAGGTCGCTGGCGTGGTCCTGGTCGAGCAGGTGGATGGCGCGCAGGTCCTCCACGACCGCGAGAAGGTCTTCGCGCGTGAGACGGTCGGGTGACATGACCGCAGCGTACCCGGCCGGGAAGCAGGCTTGGCCGGCGACCCGCGTGCATCTCGACACCCACCTGAAGGTCGGCTCATGCTCCGCTCAAGGTCTGCCGAAGCTCACCGGACGCGCGGCCCTCACAAAAGCCTCAAGGTGAACGCATGCGCGTCCTCGCCCGAGCCCTCACGCTCGCCCTGACCGTCGCCCTCCCCACCGCCCTCGCCCAGAAGAGCGTCGACCAGACCGCTGCACGCCTCAACCTCAAGACTGGCGAGTACACCCCCACGAACACTCTGCCCGCCCTGGGTGTCGGGCTCGACCGCGGCGCGCTGCACCTCGGCGCCCTGCGGCCCCTGCCCGGCCTCACCGCCGCGGACCTGCGCGCCGCGCAGGAACAGACCCCCCGCTCGTACGGCTATCGCTGCACCAGCCCCCTGGACCTCACCGTGATCCCCAGCAGCCTCGACGACCAGCGCGTCCTCACCGACCGTCTCGTCCTCACCGCGAAGGCGCAGGTCCTCACGCACCTCGACCGGCTCAGCGTGCTGCGCGCAGGCACGTCCGCCGCGCCCGTCCTGACGCAGCTCCTACCCCGCAACGACTACGTCGTCGTCGCCACCTGTGACGCCCGCGCGGACGTCGACGCCACCGGACAGTACACCTACGTCGACGTGCCCAGCGTCACCAGGAGGACCGTGAACGCCACCCTCGACGGCCTCGTCGGCTGGTGTGACGCCGAGCACGACACCGCCGTGCTGGTCACCCGCGCGTACCGGGGCGCCGTGCAGGCCGTCCGCGGCAGCCCCGACGGCCAGCTCATCGCGACCTTCGGGTGGGACGATCGCCCCCTACTCAAGATCTGGCGCGCTCGCGACGGAACGCTGGTGAGCAGCGCGCCCACGGAACCCCGGACGGACCTGCTGCTCTTCAGCGGGGACGGCCGCTTCCTGTTCCGGACCGTCGGACCGAACGCCACCACCCGCGAACAGATCGTCATCTGGCACGACATGGCGAGCGGTCGGGAGGCGGGCCGCCTCAGCCTACCCGCCGGGGAGCGGTTCCTCGCCGTGAGCGACGACGGCAGCCTCGTCGCGACCCGCACCGTCGCGACCGCCTCACGGGTACGGGTGCGGCACGTGACGCAGAAGGGGCTGCGGCTCGACGCGACCGTCCCGAACGTGGACGACCTCGCCTTCGCACGGGGCGGCGGCGCCGTCGTCGCGCTCGACACGAAGGGACAGCTGTTCTCCTTCGCGCTGCCCGGCGGGACGCGCGTGGCGGGCCCGACGATTCCCACGCGCGGCGTGCGGTTCGTGCTGCCGGGCGTCGAGGCGGGCAGTGTGGTGATCAAAACGTACGAGGGGACGTCCGTGTTCAGCCCGGGCCGCACCGTGACGTACGGCTGGTCCGCCGGGGAGGACCTCAAGACGCTCGCGAGCGTGACCCGCACGGGCGAGCAGCTGGTGGGCGCCTCTCCGGACGGGCGGACGTTGACCGTCACGCCGGATTGCGTGGTGCCCGTACCGCAGAAAGGCTCCTGAGCGTGCACAGTGGAGCGGACGCAGTGGGGGCGTCTCCGCCAATGCCTCCCGCGCAGCGCCGGGTGCTCGTGCCGTCAGGACCACCGGACGCCCCACGGACGACCACATGCCTACGAGGCGGGGCCGCGTGAGCATTATCACGCCCTTTGCCCGCGAGGTGGTCGAACGTGCCTACCGGGGACGGCTCGACCGCGTCCCCGAGGAGGTTCTCGTCCGCGTCGGCGTGGACGACGTCACCCACGCCTTCCTGCGTGACGTCGGTTTGCCCGGCGAGGCGGTCGGACCGTACGAGCAGACGACCCTCTTCCGACCCGCATGGCCCGAGCCGCGCGTCATCCGCGGCCTGACCTTCGTCCTCGTCGCGAGCGTCGACGACCCCGACCCCGCACGGGGAAGATCCCTCTGGCTGCACCTCGAGTCCGGCCTCTTGTACTCCGGCGGGGAGGAGAACCTGGTCTTCGTGAACGCGTCCGTCGCGGCGTACCTCGCGTGCCTCACCCTGTTCCGCGAGGCGTTCCTCGACACGGTGAAGGACGGCGCGGACCCCTGGAGTCACCTGGGCGAGGACGACGACGAAATGGACGGTGACGTCGACGACGAGGACGTGCCGCTGGGGTCACCCGCGAGCCGGGCGCGCGCGGCGCACCTGCGCGAACTCGTCACCCGCGTCGACCCCCTCGCGTTCGACGAGCGGCTGGAGGTGGACGACGAGAACTTCTGGTCGTTCGTCGCGCACGAGCTGGAGTGGGGCCTGATCCGCCCGGGCGGCGGGTCCGTCGGGCCCTGGCCGCCCGAGGAGGACGAGGGGAGCTTACGCCTTGAGCCTTGAGGCGGCACCGGCGAGCGTCCTCGCGGGCGCGCTCCGCGGACGCCCAGGCGGTCCAGCTCAAGGAAGTCACGTCGACCTCCTCGCCGCGCGTCCGTTACGGTGAGGACATGCGCGGCCACGACGACCACCCCTACAGCGACGCGTGGGCTTCAGGGGCGGGCACGTAAGCAGGGTCATGGCGAGCGCGCCGCCGTCCGGTCCTTGGAGGGGCGCGTGGGCATCCGGGTGACGTTCTACCTGGGCTCGCCTGACGGGCTGCTCACGCACTTCCTGAGCGCCCCGCTCGGCGCGTACCTCGCGTGGCTGCAACCGATCGTCGAGGAGGAGCCGCACTGCTTCCTTCCAGGTGTCGTGGACGTCCTGAGTGACCTCGTGCGGCGCGGACGCCCCGCGCTGGAGGAGGCAGACGCGCGCCACCCTGCGGTCCTGGACGAGCTGCTGAACGGGTACTACCCCGACTTCCAGTTCCATGAGCCCTCAGCGAAGCTGGAGGACGCCTCCCCGACGTCTCTGTCGTACCGTTACTACGAGGCGTTCGAGGACACCCTGCGCGCACGCGGGCTGACGGACGCGGCGGACCTCTTGGCGTACCTCCCGACGGGCCGCGGGATCCTCACGGGCGCGCCCCGGCGCCCCCCACTGACCTGGGAGGACCCGACGCGGCTGTCCTTCTGGACGCTGGACGAAGCGCGCCGTCTGCGGGCGCTGCTGGACGGCGTGAGTGAAGCGGAGCAGCTGGCGCTCGACCCGGACCGTGGAGCGCTGCCGGCGGTGCACGAGGCGGTGACCCTGGCGGACGAGCGCGGCACGGGCCTGATCCTCCCGGTCGGCTGACGCCGGGGACGCGGTGTTCTCGCGGGCGGGTCCCGCCCTTCACGAAGGCGGCGTACGAGTCACGAACCGGCTCGCTTGGCCAGCCCAGGGTACGCGGCCCGCGCACCCTTGACCGGACAAGGGCGTCGTGCGCAGTCCGGGGCTTGGAGACCACCGCCCGGAGGGGCGCTTCAACCTGCTGATCCCGACGGTTCCGCTTCGCCGCGTGTGAGGCGGGCACGCCAGCCTCGTTTCTCCAGACGCCCCAGGTCCGGCTCGTCCGCGATGGACACCAGGTACCGCGCGAGCGCCCGGAGCTCGTCGTCCGTGGGATCGCCCGTCCAAGACGTGACCTTCACGAGGTGCCCGTACCCGCAGGCATAGTTCGACGCGACGTCGTCCACGGCGAGCACACGCTGACGCGGGTACCGCGCGCGCAGCCATGGCGCCCGGAACTTCCGGGCGGGCTTGCGGAACGCGTACTCGCCGTCCTCACCGCGCCGCCACGTGCAGCGCGTACGGTCCCACAGGAAGACGGCGCGGGACGCGAGGTCCACTCCCGTCACCTGACGGACGGCGGCGAGTCCGGCGTGCATCCAGTCGTCGCTGGCGGCCGTCCACACCGCGAGGTCGTACCGCTCGCCGACGAGGGTGAGGAACTCCGCGAGGTGCGGCCGGAGGAGGAAGCGGACGCCTCCGGTCGCCTGCGCGTCGGGAACACCGTGCCAGAGCGTCTCGTCGACGTCGAGGACGAGCAGCGGCCTGGGCGGGACGTCCGTCATATGGTCATTCTGCCAGGCGCCGCGACGAGGGAGGTCGTCACGTGCGGCCCCGTCGGAGACGACACAGGAGCGTGACGTCTGGGCTGCGTCCTCTCCCGGGCGGTCACCGGGACGTCCCGTCCCATCGTCCGTCAGAGGTTCAACACGCGGACGCGTTCCACGAGGTCGGACACGATCTCCTTGAGGCGGGTGTCACCGAGCGCCGCGCTGACCTCCGGGTGCTTGGCCTTCACGAGCGTCACCACGCTCTTGACCGTCGTCTTCTTGAGGCGTGCGAGGTCGAGGAAGTCCGGTTCGTCGAGCAGCACGCCCAGCTTGGACTCCAGCGCCTGCGTCCGCGCCCGCGCCGCCTCCCTGACCTTCTCCACCGCCGCGTAGTACCGCACGTCCGCCTCCGACTCCGCCGCCGCACGAAGCTCCAGGTACTCGTCGTACCAGGGTTCCGCCACCATCCACGTCAGCAGCACGCCCGCGTAAGGCACCACGAACTCCACGAGGCCCGGCTCCCCGTCGCGCTTCTCGAACCGTCTCAGCGCCGGGTTGATCGTGCGGAGGTCGAACACCGACTCGACCTCCGCGAACGCCTGGGTGAACGCCTCGTCCCTGACGAAGCCGAACCCCTCGCTGGTGGAGACGCCGTAGGTGAGGTCCGACGCGTCCACCTCGTTCACCCCGGCGAACACCACCCTCGGTCCCGCCGGGGGCAACGCGACCGCGCCGTCCACGCCGCCTTGGAGGTCCAGCACCGCGAACGGACGCTCGGCGGGCAGGTCCGCCCGCACGATCGTGTACCCCGCGTCTTCCAGCCGTTTGAACGCTTCCTTGATGAGACTCACGCCCCAAGCTAACGCGCTCGGACAGGTCCTCCCGCCGCAAGTTCGACGGCCAGCACGGCAGGCACGGCTGGACGACCGACGAACGGCTTCAGCGCGCGCCGAACACCGAGGTGAACCGCTCGCTGCCCAGCCCGCTCACCACCGCCCGCTCCTTGTCGTTGGAGAGCAGCCTCGCCAGCCACGCCACCTCCCCACCGTCCACGAGGAAGACCTCCTCGTCCTCCGCGCGGCCGAACACCTGGAACGCCAGCCCCGCGTAGTAGTTCCGGCCGCCCTGCCGCTCAGGGGCGACCTCGAACACCACCGTGTCGAACTCACGCCCGAGGGGTTCGAGCAGCTCCTCGACGAGCCCGGGAACGCCGTTTCGTCCGGAGAAGTCGGTCAGCACCACCCGCAGCGGCACCACCGCGCCTGCGGCAGCCTGAATTACACGGAGGTGCGCGCGGAGGTGCAGCGCCACGAGCTGCGCCTCCACCGACCTGCCGCTGCCCGCCCGGGCACCGCTCACGAGCGCCAGCAGCGCGAAGTGCGCCGTCTGGTTCGGCCCCTTGAACACCTGCGGGCGCAGCAGCCGGTGGTGCGCCGCGAGGTGTACCGCCTGCCGCGAGCGGGGATCGGCACGCAGCAGGGCCCGGCGTCGCGACGCGACCTCCAGCGCGAGGACGTTCGTCGCGTCCGACACCACCTCCGAACCCCGGCTGGTCGCGACCGCCCAGTGCTGCGAGACGCCCGCCACGACCGAACTGGTGCCCAGCGGACACACGGGCGACAACGCGACGGGGTCGAACGCGTCCGGCAGGCACCCGAAGGCGAGCGTCTCGAACCGGGCGAGCGCCGCGGGCGACACCTTCGAGGGGCGGGAGAACCGGTCGCGTTCGAAGTCCGCGAGCACCACCGACGGGGTCCGGACCTCCGCGTGACGCCGGTACACGTCGAGCAGCAGCGTCGTCAGCTCGGACGGGGAGAGCCGCTCGGCCAGCAGGCGGGCCAGGTCGGGCACGCCCGTCTCCTGCTCCAGCCGGTCCAGCAGGCGCTGCGTCGCGTCGCTCGTCGTCATGTGGGAAGTGTACGACGACCCCCGCGCGGGCGAGGCCGGACCCGCCCGCATGGCGGAGGGCGCCCCGCAAGACCTCACGCTTCCTTCACCCCCCGGCCTCGCGTGGGCACCCGTCCCCCTCCACGCCACAATCAAGCCCCGCCTTGCTCGACGCCTCGGGTACGCTGATGGCGTCATCCTGGAGGTCGGTACATGGGTCAGTTCGTGGACGTCCACGGCTACTACCGGACGTTGGGCGTCGCTCCCACTGCGACGCCCGAGCAGATCAAGAGCGCCTACAAGACCAAGGCCAAGCAACTCCACCCCGACAAGAACAAGGGCCCCGGCGCGACCGGCCTGTTCCGCGACCTCGTCGAGGCGTACGGCGTCCTCAATGACCCCGCCTCACGCCGCGCGTACGACGAGGCGTGCCGCGCCGGCGTCCCCTCCGGCCAGCAGGCCCGCACCGGCGGCGCCACGCAGGCCCCGCCGCCCGAGCCGGAACCCGTGCCCTTCGTCGCCTGCCAGGCCTGTGGGACGATCACCCCGGACGTCCGCGCGGTGCTGATCCACTGGGTGTGGAGCTTCCTGTACTTCACCCGGCACGGCAGCAACCCGGCCGTGCTGTGCCCCGGGTGCGCCGCGAGGTTCATCGCCCAGGCGAACCTGCGGTCGCTGCTGTTCGGCTGGTGGGGCGTTCCGTGGGGTCCCCTGATCACGCCCGTGCAGGTGCTGCGCAACGTGTTCGGGCCGAGGGGACCCGCCGACGTCAACGCGCGCCTGCTGATCCAGCAGGCCATCGCGTACGCGACGCGGCACGACGTGCACAACGCCAGCAAGTGCATCATGCAGGCCCGTCGGTACGCCGCCGGGCACCCGGACATCCTCCGGGACGTCGAGGAGATCGCCCGGCTGATCCCCATGCCACCGCATGCGAAGAGCGTGGACCCGTGGAGTTCCCTGTCGCCCGTCTTCAGACGTGTCACGGCATTCAGCAGCGGCGGCCTGGCCGCCGTGGCCGCGGCGGTGGTCCTGCTGGTCGTGCAGCCCGACGTGTCCCCGGGCCGGACGTCCGCGACGAGCGTCACGCCCGACGTCGTCGCGGAGGCGGAGCCCGCCGCGCCCGCCACGTCCGAGTTCGCTCCCCCGGCGGAGTCCCGCAGCCCCTTCGGACAGGACGTCACCCCCGACGGGCCGCAGTCCGGGTACGACGACGAGACCGCCTGGAACGCCCCCGTGGAGGACGTCGTCTCCAACGACGAGCAGGTGGATTCCGCGGTTTCGTACGATTCGAGCGCGGACACCTTCGCGGGCGAAGCGGCCTCGCCGGCGGAGACCACGGGCGAGGAGGCGACGCCGGACATCACGCCAGGACCCCCCGATGAGCCTTCCGACGCCCAGGTGACGATCGTACCGGCGGAGGAGCCTCAACCGGAAGCCGCGCAACCGCCCGTGCAGGCCGAGGCGCCGGCCACGGAGCCGGAAGGTACTGCGGACGCCGCCTCCACCCCCGCGCCGGCCTCCACCGAGACGCGGCCCGCGCCGCGTGTTCAGCCGACC
>NZ_KI912649.1:0-989 GCF_000519345.1 Deinococcus pimensis DSM 21231 | reverse complement strand
GCCCGAGCGCCCTCGCCACGTCCCGCGCCGTCCGGACGCACAGGGCTTCGAACCGCCGCTCACGCCACGGGGACGGCGCGTCCTCCCCGCCGGACCCCGCCGGTCCCGCCCCGCGGAGCCCAGGAACTTGCCCGCGTGTACGTCCAACTGGAAACCACGCGCGCGACCCCGCCCGCCGCGGCCCTTCACGACGTCCGCGGGCGTCTCGTCCACCTGCACCACCGACGGGGCGCCCCAGACGCACTCTCGGAACGGCGTCCCCCGCCGCCTCGGATCATGCAGCACCTGCCTCGCGCGGCGTTCCTCGGGGTGCGCCTCCCTCCTTCGCTTCACCTCGGCGAGGATCTGCGTCCCGACGTCCTCCCGCTGTTCCCGCCCCTGCGTGGCCGCCGCGCGCTTCCCAGCGTGCCGCCCGACCTTCCGCGTGACCACGGTGCTCCATCCGAACTTCCCATGCTTGCCGACCTTCGCGTTCTACTTCATGCGTTCCTCCTGGCCACCAGGGCCGACGTGAGTGCCTTCTCCAGCGCGCCTTCGCCCGACAGCAAGGTCTCCGCCGCGACGCGCGCCAACAGGTGCCGCACGCCCGCGCGACTCCCCCCCGTCACGCGGTGCAGCTCGTCCATAAAGGGCGCGATCTCCTCCCACTCGGGCTCGAACCCGAACGAGCGCAACAACTCCAGCACGAACAAGGGAAGGTGCGCCGTCCACAGGCGCGGCAGGTGTACCCGCTCGTCCGCCGGCGACAGGGTGACCTCCGGCATCGGCCCGGGCGGGACGATCACGAACGCCACGCCCGCCTCCGCCTGGTACAGGTGCATCACCGCCCACACTGGGTAGATGCGTTCCAGCACGACCGTCGTGACGCCCGCGTCCCGCATGGCCGTCCAGGCCCGTCCGGGTGCGTCCGCGACGTTCGCGGGCCTCGGACGGTCCAGCGCGCGCAGCACCGCCCGACCCAGCAGCTGCGCCGTCACGAGCCCGGGGCT
>NZ_KI912648.1:48331-52136 GCF_000519345.1 Deinococcus pimensis DSM 21231 | reverse complement strand
CGTGGCTCGGCGCGCGTGAGCGGCGGGCACTGCACCTGCCCGACTACCGCCGCGCCGCCGTCCTGGTGGCCCTCACCGACGAGGCGGACCCGCGCGTGCTGCTCACGGTCCGCTCGCACGACCTGCCCACCCACAAGGGGCAGATCAGCTTCCCGGGTGGGCGCATGGAGTCCGGCGAGACCCCCGTGGAGGCCGCGCTGCGCGAGGCCTGGGAGGAGGTGGGCCTCCCGGGGGACGTGGTGGACGTCCTCGGGGAGCTCGACGACGCGTTCACGCCCATCGGCTTCCACGTGACGCCCGTGCTGGCGCGCGTCCCGGCGGGCCTCACCTACCGTCCGAACGCGGAGGTGTCGCGCGTCATCGAACCGACGCTGGGCGAACTGCGCGCCCTGCCCGAGGTCCGCGAGACGCGCGAACTGCCCGGCGGCGAGCGGCACGTGCTGTACCGCTTCGCCTGGCAGGGGCACGACATCTGGGGCATGACCGCGCGCATCCTGCACGATCTCGTCCGTGAGGGCGTGTAGACCTTCAGCGTCTGCGTCTGCGGATGAGGTCCACGAGCCGTTCGGGCGTGACGCGCGTGAAGAGCGCCTCCCCCACCCGGACGACCGGGGCGTCCTCGTGCGGTTCGCCGCAGCGTGACAGGGTCAGCTCGAAGTTGCCGTCGGCACTCACCATGCCGGGCGAGATGCGAAGCTCGTTCCACACGGCTTCGAGAAGGTCCTCGCGCACCGAGGCGTCCAGACCGTCGGTGCACAGCTCGATGCGGTGCACCATCTAGGCGGTCCTCGCGGGCGAAAGGGTGGAGAGCGGGCGGCGGGACGGGAGCTCGGAAGGCATCGCGGACATTCTAGGGCCTGGATGAAGGCCGGGGGCTCATTCGACCAGACGGGTTTAACCCCGGCTCATCGGGTCGGGCGGGCGCGTCTCCATCTTGGAGCCATGGTGAAGTCGTGGCGCGCGGTCTGATGCCCGGAGGTGCCTCCCCGATCGGGTGGGCGGGGCGGGTGAAATCGTGCTCCAGGCGAGGTTCTGTCGGGGGCAGAAAACGTAAGAAACACTCCGCTGGGACGGCACGGGGGCGCGTAGAGTACAATCAGTTGAGCAACAACGCTGGCCCCATCGCCGTGCTCACCGTGCCCGACCTGGGGGGATGCCTATGAACGACACGCCGTACACCACAAGGGTCAGGCGTTCCGGAAACTCGAATCCACCGCGAGGGGGACATCCATGAACAGATACGACGACCGTGCCCGCCTCGTCTTCCACTATGCCCGTGAGGAGGGCAACCGGCTCGGCCACGCGATGGTCGGTCCGGAGCACCTCCTGCTGGGCCTGATGCGTGAGGCGGGAACCGCCGCCCAGATCCTGGGCGAATTCGGAGCGACGCTGGAGGGCCTGCGCCGCCGCGTCGAGGAGATCATCGGACGCGGCGAGGGCTCGCGTCTCAACGACGCCCCCGCCATCACGCCCCGCGCGCGTCGGGTGATGGAGCTCGCGTCCGCCGAGGCCAGGAGCCTCGGCGCTCAGGTCACGAGCACCGAGCACATCCTGCTCGGCATCATCCGCGAGGGCGACGGCGTCGCCTACCGCATCCTGCAGGACCTCACGAAGGACGTCGACACGATCCGCTGGCGCATCCTCGCGCACAGCGACCCGAAGTCGCAGAAGCCCGTCCACACGCCCTTCCTCGACGAGTACGGCCGTGACCTCACGAAGCAGGCCCGCGAGGGCAAGCTCGATCCCGTCATCGGCCGCGCCGAGGAGATCCGCCGCGTCACGCAGATCCTGTCGCGCCGCACGAAGAACAACCCCGTCCTGATCGGCGACCCTGGCGTCGGCAAGACCGCGATCGTGGAGGGCCTGGCGCTCGCCATCTTCGAGAAGCGCGTCCCGCCGAACCTGCACGGCGCGCGCCTCGTCAGCCTCGACCTCTCGGGCGTCGTGGCGGGCACGAAGTACCGCGGCGAGTTCGAGGAGCGCCTGCGGCAGATCATCGAGGAGCTGCGCAACGCGAAGGTCATCGCCTTCATCGACGAGCTGCACACGCTCGTCGGCGCGGGCGGCGCGGAGGGGACGCTGGACGCCGCGAACATCCTCAAGCCCGCCCTGTCGCGCGGCGAGATCCAGGTGATCGGCGCGACCACCACGGGCGAGTACCACCGCTACATCGAGAAGGACGCCGCGCTCGAGCGCCGCTTCCAGCCGGTGATCGTGCTGGAGCCCTCCCCCGCCGAGACGCTGCAGATCCTGCGCGGCCTGCGCGGGCGCTACGAGGAGCACCACGGCGTGGTCATTCCCGACGCGGCGCTCGAACTGGCCGTCCGCATCGGCGAGCGGGCCCTGCCGGGCCGCAACTTCCCCGACAAGGCCATCGACCTCATCGACGAGGCCGCGAGCCGCGTGCGGCTCAACCTGAGCCTCGGCATGCCCGTCACGGAGGACGACACGGGCGAGCCGATGGTGGCGCGCGAGGACATCGAGAGCGTCATCAACAGCATGGGCGGCATCTACGCCGAGGAGAGCACCGAGAAGCTCGGCGACCTCGAAGGGTCGCTGCAGGATCAGGTGTACGGCCAGCCCGAGGCGATCAAGGCCCTGTCGAGCGCCCTGCGCCGCGCGCGGGTGGGTCTCGGCGGGCGCACGCGCGTCAGCGCGAGCTTCCTGTTCGTGGGTCCGTCGGGCGTCGGCAAGACGCACCTCGCCAAGGCGCTCGCGCGGACGCTGTTCGGTTCGGAGCGCGCGCTGATCCGCATCGACATGAGCGAGTTCCAGGAGCCGCACTCGGTGAGCAAGCTCATCGGGAGCCCGCCCGGGTACGTGGGCTACGAGCAGGGCGGTCGCCTCACGGAGGCGGTGCGCCGCCAGCCGTTCAGCGTGATCCTGCTCGACGAGATCGAGAAGGCCCACCCGGACGTATACAACACGTTCCTGCAGGTCCTCGACGACGGGCGCCTCACGGACGGCCTGGGCCGCACGGTGGACTTCCGCCGCACGATCATCATCATGACGTCGAACACGGGCTTCAACTCGGGTCCCGGCGTGGGCTTCTCACCCGTCGTGATCGAGGATACGCAGCCGCTGCGTCAGATCTTCACGCCGGAGTTCCTCGACCGTCTCGACGACGTGATCCGCTTCAAGCCGCTCGGCGAGGAGGAGCTTGAGCGCGTGGCCGCGCAGCTGCTGGAGGACATGCGCGAGGAGCTGGTGCACCGGGACCTGCGCGTCACGTTCGACGCGGGCATCGCGCGCTGGCTGGTGTCGAAGCTGCGGGCGCGCAGCCCGAAGCACGCGGTGGGGTCGAGCCGTCAGCTGCGCACCCTCGTGCGCGAGGAGATCGAGGATCCGCTGGCGCTGGAGCTCGTGGGCGCGCCGGACGACACGGAGATCCGCGTGACGCTCAGCGGGGACGGCCTGCGCTTCGAGCGCGGCAAGACCGCGCCGCCGCAGATCCTGGCGTAACGACACCTCGTCCCGGACAGGGGCGACCGGGGCTTCCCGGTCGCCCCTTCTGCTGTGCGCGTCGTCCCGTCTGGACAGGAGCACCTTTCCCCTCGCGTCGTCACGTTATGATGTCCGCGTAATGGCTCGAACACTCACGAAGTACGCGTGCTCCTCGTGCGGCTACCAGTCCGCGAAGCCGCTGGGCCGCTGCCCGAACTGTCAGGCGTGGAACTCCTTCGAGGAGGTGGAGTCCGCGCCCGCGCGCGCCTCCTCCTCGGGTCTGGGCGGCGCGTACGGCGGCGTGCGCGGCGGGAAGCTCACGCCGCTCTCCTCCGTCGGGCGGCGCGAGGAGCCGCGTCTG
>NZ_KI912648.1:41313-48231 GCF_000519345.1 Deinococcus pimensis DSM 21231 | reverse complement strand
GACGCGGCGTTCGGCGGGCGGCTGCCTGCCCGCACGCACGGCGCCCCCGTCGTCGTGGAGCGCCGCCGCGCTTCACCTCCGTCGGCGCTGGCGGAGCCTCGCGGTGTTCACGTCGGCTCAGCTGATCTGGGGAGCGCTGCCGCTCGTGAATCTGCCCCTGTGGACGCGCGCCGCTTCGTCCGCGTCGTTCGGGCTGTACCTGAGCGTGGGCATGCTGTCCGGCGCGCTGGCGAGCGCGGCCGTGGCGCGCTGGTCCGTCTGGCGGCCGTCGTGGCTGTGGACGGCGGCGGCCCTGATGCCGCTCGCGCTCGTCTCGCTCGGCGTCTCGGACGCGTCGGTCGGGACGTTGCTGACCTTCTCGGCGGTGTTCGGCGTGCTGAGTGCCGTCGTCGGGACGGCCTGCACGGCGACGCTGGTCGCGTCCGCCGATGCCTGCGCGGGCCGCGTGCAGGGTCTGCTCTCCGTGCTCGCGGCGGGGCTTCGGCTGGCGGTCCTGGAGGGGACCGGGGCGCTCGGGATCGTGGGCCGTGCGGACCTCGTGGCGGTCGTCGCGGGTCTGGGCGGTACCCTCGTGCTGCTCGGGGGGTTGCTCCTGCCCGAAGCGGATGACGTGTCAGGCACGTGAAGTGAGCGCCCGCTAGGCCATGTCGCCTAGCGGGCGCTTCCGTTGCGGGCGCTACACTCCCCGCATGGACAACCTGCCTCGCTGGGACACCGCGTCCCTGTTTCCCTCCCTGTCCTCGCCCGAGTTCACGAGCGCCTTCGAGACCGTCTGCGAGGGCGTGAGCGCCCTCGTGGGCACGTACGACGAGCTGGGCGTCCGCGCGGGCGGCGGTGGCGAGAACGCGGCGGCGCGGCTCGACCGCGTGATCACCGAGACGAACGCGCTCCACGAGCGGCTCGGCGAGGTGCGCGCCTACATCCAGGCGTTCGTCACGACCGACTCCCGCGACGCCGAGGCGCAGGCCCGCGCGAGCGAACTGCAGGTCCGCACGGTGGCGCTCGGGCAGCTCGGCACGCGCCTGGAGGCCTGGGTGGGCGGTCTCGGCGGCGTGCTGGACGAGGTGATCTCGTCCTCGGACGTGGCGCGCGCGCACGAGTACGCGCTGCGCCGCGCCGAGGAGGGCGCCCGGCACCAGATGAGCCCCGCCGAGGAGGAGCTCGCGAACCTGCTGCGCCTCTCCGGCGGCGGCGCGTGGTCCAAGCTGCACGGGAACGTCACGAGCCAGATGCTGGTGGAGTTCCGCGGCGAGCGGCTCCCGATGTCCGCGATCCGCAACCTCGCGTCCGACGCGGACGCCGCCACGCGCCGCGAGGCGTACGAGGCGGAGCTCGCCGCGTGGTCGTCGGTGGAGGTGCCGCTCGCGGCGGCCCTCAACGGCATCAAGGGTGAACTCAACGTCGTCAACCGTCGTCGCGGCTACCGGGACGCGGTGGAGCCGACGCTGCCGCAGAACGCCATCGACGCCGCGACCCTCGCGGCGATGCAGGCCGCCGTGGAGGAGAGCCTGCCGGACTTCCGGCGCTACTTCCGCGCGAAGGCGCGTCTGCTCGGCCACGAGCGTCTCCCCTTCCACGACCTGTTCGCGCCGATGGGCACGTCGGGCCGCGCGTGGTCCTACGACGAGGCGAAGACCTTCGTGGTGGAGCAGTTCTCCACGTACTCGGAGAAGCTCGGGGCGTTCGCGGGCCGCGCGTTCCGCGAGGACTGGATCGACGTGCCGCCCGCGCCGGGCAAGCGGGACGGGGCGTTCTGCATGTCGTGGAGCGGGGACGCGAGCCGCATCCTGATGAACTACGAGCCGAGCCTCGACAGCGTCAGCACCCTCGCGCACGAGCTGGGTCACGCCTACCACAACCTCTGCCTCGCCGAGGCAGGGCGCACGCCCCTGCAGCGCGCCCTGCCGATGACGCTCGCGGAGACGGCCAGCATCTTCTGCGAGACGATCGCGGTGAACGCGGCGCTCGCGGGCGCCGAGGGCGACGAGAAGCTCTACATCCTGGAGACGCAGCTGCAGGGGCACGCGCAGGTCGTGGTGGACATCCACTCGCGCTTCCTGTTCGAGAAGTCCGTGTTCGAGGGCCGCGAGAAGCGCGACCTCAGCGCGGGGGAGCTGGGCGACCTGATGCTCGCGGCGCAGCGCGCGACCTACGGAGACGGCCTCTCGGACGACCTGCACCCCTACATGTGGGCGGTGAAGGGGCACTACTACATGCCGCAGCGCAGCTTCTACAACTACCCGTACACCTTCGGGCTGCTGTTCGGGCTGGGACTGTACGCGGTGTTCCAGCGTGACCCCGAGGCCTTCCGGGCGGGCTACGACGACCTGCTCGCCTCGACGGGCATGGCGGACGCCGCCGAGCTCGGCGCGCGATTCGGCATCGACGTGCGCGACGCGGCCTTCTGGCGCGCGAGCCTGGACGTGATCCGCGCGAACATCGACGAGTACGAGCGGATGGCCGCGAGCGCCGTGACCGCCTGAGGAGCGCACGGTGTACGGCAAGGAGGGCCTCCGAAGACGAGGCCCTCCTTGCCGTTCTTTCGCAGGTCGAGCTCAGGGGACGAGTTTCGTGAGCCACGCGCCGTCGCTGCTGCCCCAGCCGTACCACAGGCCAGTCCCTGCGGCGGCAGCGAAGCTACCGCCGAACGATCGCTCGGGTTCGTACGCGTTGACGACCTTGAATGTTCCGGCGGTCGGATCGAAGAGCAGGGCGTACGACGACGACACCGTCCAGATCTTGCCGGTGGCGTCCCAGAGGAGGTCGTCGACGGAGTACGAGGAGTAGGTCTGCGCGGACGGAAGCGCGTAGGAGTTGGCGGATTCGGCGCCCAGAACGTACTTGGCCAGGCGGGCGCCCGCCGAGGTGTACCCGTAGACCCAGACGAAGCCGTCGCCCGGCAGGAAGCTCGAGATGTTGCTCATCCCGGGCACGGTCGCCGTGGTGGTCACGCCGGTGTTCCCGTTCACGCGGGTCACGGTGGAGGTGTATCCCGAGGAGCCGTACGACGAGGTCACGACGTAGAGGTTGCCGTCCGGTCCGAGCTTGACGGGACCGCCGTAATAGGAGGAGGGAAGGGTGACGAGGCTCGTCTCGGACGATGTCGAGGTGTCGTAGCGGTAGAGCGCGGCCTGACTGTAGCCGGACGCATAGTACACCCGGCCCCTGGCGTCCACCTGCACGGCGGACGCCGACCGGGGCAGGTTCCAGATGGTCTTCTCGCCGGTGGCGCGATCGATCCTGACGACCGTGTAGACGTACGCGTAAGTGGGACTGTAGACGTACGTGCTCGACGTGTACCAGATGTTGCCGTCGCCTCCGGTGGTCGCGTCGACGTATCCGGCGTCGACGGTGACCTTGAGGTTCGAACCTCCCGACACCACCTTCACGAACGCTCCCGTATTCGATGGGTCGAAGACCCAGGGGTTGCCGTCCCCGTCGAGGAGGGTTTTCGAGACGGAGGTGGTGCGCGTCGCCAGACGTCGGGGGCGGGAAACGAGCGTGAAGTTCGCGGAAACGGAGACGTCCGTGGCGGTTCCGACGAGCTGGACGTCGGTGCTCCCGACGGTTGCGTCGACGCTCGCTGAGATGCCGAGGTTCACGGTGATCTCGCCGTTCGAGGGAACCGCGACGGTCGTGGCACCGCTCAGCGTGACTCCTGCGGGCAGCTCCACGGCGCTCAGGTTCACGTTTCCGGAGAACCCGTACTTCGAAGCGACGGTGACGACACTCTTCGTGGTTTCGCCCTGATAGACGGGCTTAGGTGCGATGGAGACCGTGACCGTCGGCGCGAGCACCACCAGGGTGAAGGGCACCTCGGCGCGGACGCTTCCGCTCGTCCCGACGAGCTTCACGGCGTAGCTTCCCGGTGTCGTGCCGAGTGCCGCGTTGAACGTCGGGTAGAAGCTCGTGGAGCCGTTCCCCACGTTGACGACGGGTGAGGACACGCTGACGCCCGATGGAGCGCCTTCGAGCGTCAGCGTCACCTTGCCCTGGAATCCGTCGTACGCGTCGACGTACGCGTAGGTGTTCTGATTGGACTCACCGGGCCCGATTGTGAGCTTGCCCGTACCGTTGTAGAAGCCGGAGAAGTAGAGGTCGAAGCCTGAACGCTGCACGTTGAGGGTCAGGCTCGGCGTGGAAGTCGCCGCGCCGGACCGGAAACGCAGCGTGCCGTAGCGAATTCCTCTCGCGGAGTCCGCCGACGCGCTGACCGTGAAGGTCCTGGTGGAGCCGAGGGCGCGCAGGCCCAGCGCGCCGATCTTCCCCTCGGAGGACGCGGCCGCGATCGTGCCGTCGGACTTCACCTCGAAGGAGGTGGGCGAGACGGTGATGCCGGGGACGGGCTGCCCGAGGCCGTCGACGTAGTCCACGTTGACGGTGCCGGTGAAGTCGTTGAAGGTGCTGATGGTGGCGCCGACGGTCGTGCTGCCCCCGGCGGGTACGGACAGGGAGCCGTACGGAGCGTCGAGGCCGACGTTGAAGGAGCCCGACGTCTTAGTGAAGGCGAAGGTGCTGGCGGTCACGACGGGTGACGTCGTGTACGTGACGGCGGTGACGTTGCCGTCCGCGTCGACGGCGTCCACGTGGATGCGCACGACGTTCCAGCCGGTACGAAGGCGCAGGTTGACGCTGGCGCGCACGGGGCCGCAGCCGGTGACGCCGGTGGCGGTGCCGGGGTGGTCGGCGTAGATGCGGGTGAGGGTCTCGCTGCCGACGCCGCTCTTGATCGTGACGTCGTTGGGCCGCTCGACCGCGAGCCCGTAGTTGATCGATCCGTCGGTGGCGACGTAGTACACCGGACCGAACTCGCGGTACCGGACGTTGTCGGTGACGGTGAGCCCGCCGCAGCCGAAGTACCGCAGGTCGTTGAGGTCGTAGGCGTTCATGACGGGCGGCAGCTGCAGGTCGAAGCGTCCGTCGGTGCCCACGGTGGTCGTGGAGTACGGGCTTGAGATGGTCTTGCCGCTCACCCCGGTCCAGGACTGGAGGGTGCCCTGAAGGTGGTCACCTGGAATACCGGCGTCGAGGTAGGTGAGCGTCGCCGTGCCGGTACCGGAGGTGAGGTCGACGACGGCGGGCTCGGGTTCGAGTCGGCCGCCGACCGCCTGGGGCGTGACGGTGACGCTGGTGCGGGGCAGGTCGTTCAGGACGAGGTCTCCCGTGACGTCCCCGCCGTACAGCACGGTACTGCCGGCCGTGACGAGCACGGGCGCGCGGTCCACGCCCTTGACGGACAGGGTGAGCGCGGCGCGGTCGACCTTGACGTAGGTCAGCGTGACGGCCGCGTCACCGCCGCTCAGGTCGGCCTGGCGCACGGCGGGGGTGGTGTACCCGGCGATGTCCGCGCCGGTGACGGTATAGGCGCCGCGCGGGAGTCCGCTGAACGTCTTGCTGCCGGTGACGTCACCCGCGAGGGGGGTGATGCCGGAACCGGAGACGGAGACGAGGGTCGTGGGGACACCCGTGACGTTCACCGTGAGGTTCGCCGTGGGGACGGTGGGGGCGCCGGGCTGGCTACAGGCGCCGACGATCGCCGCCAGTGGCAGCAGAGCGACTGCTCTTAATGTTTCTGAGAGAGTATTCATCAGTCTCAGCAAGAATAGCGGTGCGGCGACCTGGAGGCGTCCGCAAGCTCGTGGTCGTTCTCATCTGGGGTAGACGAACACGAGGGTGGCGTCGCCCGCGCGCAGGTCGGCCTGCTGGGCGGGCGGGACGGCCGCGGCGCCGCGCGCCTGGGGCGTGACGGTGTACTCTCCAGGCGGGAGCGAGGGGATGACACGGGTGCCCGCGACGGTCTCGAAGAAGGGTTCGGCGGTGCCGGTGACGACGAAGTCGGCGGCGGTGACGCCCTCCACCCGGAGGGTGAGGGTGCGTTCGGCGCTCTGAACGTGCAGGGTGGCGGTGGGAGCGCAGGCGGTGACGACGGCGGACAGCGCGAGCAGCGCCACCGTCACACGAGAAGACAGTGTGACAGTCATGAGAAATATGATGACATGTGTGCGGTTTTTCATGGTGAGCAGGACCGCATCCAACGTCCGTTCGTGCCGCTCGCGGGGGCATCCGGTAGCATCCGTCCAACGCAGCCGCGCCCGTCCGGCACTGGAGGTTGGAAGACATGAACAAGCACGTGATCGTTCTGCCCGGCGACGGGATCGGCCCCGAGGTGACGCGCGCCGCGACCAGGGTCCTGCGCGAGGTGGCGCCCGACGTCCGGCTCGAAGAGCTCCCCATCGGCGGGCACGCCATCGACGAGGCGGGCGTCCCCTTCCCCCCCGAGGTGGAGGCGAAGGTGAAGGCCGCCGACGCCGTGCTGCTCGGCACCGTCGGTGGACCGAAATGGGACGCCCGGCCGCGCGCGAACCGTCCGGAGACGGGTCTGCTCGCGCTGCGCGCCGCGCTCGGCGTGTACGCGAACCTGCGGCCCGTGCGGGTGCTTCCGGGGCTGGAACACCTCTCCCCCCTGCGGCCCGAGCGGGCGCGCGGCGTGGACGTCCTCATCGTGCGCGAACTGCTCGGCGGCGCCTACTTCGACCCGGCGCGCGGACGCACCGACACGGAGGCCCACAACACCATGCGCTACACCCGCGGCGAGGTGGAGCGCGTCACCAGGGTGGCCTTCTGGGCCGCGCGGCAGCGGCGCGGGCACGTCACGAGCGTGGACAAGGCGAACGTCCTGGAGGTCAGCGAGCTGTGGCGCGAGACGGTCACGGCGCTGCGGGACCGCGAGGCGCCCGCGATCGGCCTGCGGCACGAGTACGTGGACAGCGCCGCGATGCTGCTCGTCACGGACCCCACCCGCTACGACGTGATCCTCACGGAGAACCTCTTCGGGGACATCCTCTCGGACCTCGCGGCGGTCCTGCCGGGCTCTCTGGGCCTGATGCCGTCCGCGAGCCTCGGGGACGGGCCGGGCCT
>NZ_KI912648.1:33347-41213 GCF_000519345.1 Deinococcus pimensis DSM 21231 | reverse complement strand
ACGCGACGCTCGCCAACCGGGTGGACAACGCGGTCAGCACGGCGCTGCGCGACACGCCCACGCGGGACCTCGGCGGCGCGGCGTCCACCGAGGCCTTCACGGAGCGCGTCCTGCAGGCGCTCTCGCAGACGGGGATGCTGAGCTTCGAGTACTGACCCGGGAGGTCGGGCGGGGCGGGAGGCGACGGCCTCCCGCCCCGCCCGACTCGTTCGAGGCGCCAAACAAATGTTCGTCTTGCTCCTAACAACTGTTCGTCCCCTTCCAAACGAATGTTCGTCACCTCGTCATGCACTTGACGCGCCTCTCCAATAACTGTTAACTTGACGCAAATGGTCCGCGTGAATGACATTCTCGTCCTTCTTGTACTTGGCTGCGGGGGTTCTCGAAGCTAGGCGCAGACGCGTGTACCGAGACCCCCGAGCCCCGAAGGCTCGGGGGTCCACAGTTGAAGCGGCAGTGACAGAGGCGGCACAGGCAGGCAGGGCACCACACGACGGAGGCAGCATGCACAGCACGGCACAGGACACCAGGATGCAAGGGGCCACGAGGCTCCACTGCTCGCACGCGCGCCGCGACGACCCCCGGGTCACGCGGCGCGCGACCCGTTCGGGAGGCGCACGATGACCACCATGACCGGCGCCGAGGCCCTCTGGCGCACCCTCGTCGCGCACGACCTCACCACCGTCTTCGGCTACCCCGGCGGCGCCATCATGCCCGTCTACGACGCCCTCACCGCCTTCCCCGACGTCCGGCACGTCCTCACCCGCCACGAGCAGGGCGCCATCCACGCCGCCGAGGGCTGGGCCAAGGCCACCGGACACGTCGGCGTCTGCATCGCCACGAGCGGCCCCGGCGCCACGAACCTCGTCACGGGCCTCGCGGACGCCATGCTCGACAGCGTCCCCCTCGTCGCCATCACCGGGAACGTCGCGCGGCACCTCATCGGCACCGACGCCTTCCAGGAAGCCGACATCACCGGCATCACCCTGCCCGTCACGAAGCACAACTACCTCGTGAAGTCCGCCGCCGACCTGCCCGCCGTCGTCGCCGAGGCCATCCACATCGCCCGCTCGGGCCGGCCCGGCCCCGTCCTGATCGACATCCCCAAGGACGTGCAGCTCGAAGCCTTCGACGGCGAGATCCCCGCGCCCGAACCCGAGGGCGAGCGGCACGAGCCCTCCGAGGAGGCCGTCATGGCCGCCGTGGAGCTGCTGCGCTCCGCGCGCCGTCCCGTCCTGATGGTCGGCGGGGGCGCGCAGGGCGCCTCGCGCGAGATCACCGAGTTCGCCCGCGCGTGGAACGTCCCCACCATCACCACCCTGATGGGCCTCGGCGTCTTCCCCGCCAGCGACCCCCTGTGGCTCGGCATGCCCGGCATGCACGGCTCCGTCGCCGCGAACCGCGCGATCAGCGGCGCCGACGTGCTCGTCGGGATCGGCCTGCGCTTCGACGACCGCGTCACCGGACGCGTCCGCGACTTCGCCCCCAACGCCCGCATCATCCACGTGGACATCGACGCCGCAGAGATCGGCAAGATCGTCACGACGAACGTGCCCGTCCGCGGCGACGCCGCGAGCGCCGCGCGCGCCCTCACCGCCCACGCCCGGCCCTTCGACCACCCCGAGTGGAACGCCGAGATCCAGGAATGGAAGGGCCGCTTCGTCCGGCACGAGCACTGGAGCGCCGGGTACGCCGTGAAGGCGATCACGGACCGCCTCGGCCCCGACGACATCCTCGCGACGGACGTCGGCCAGCACCAGATGCTCTCCGCGCAGCTCGCGCGCTTCGAGAAGCCGCGCCGCTGGCTCACCTCCGGCGGGCTCGGCACGATGGGCTTCGGCTTCCCCGCCGCGATCGGCGCGGCCATGGCCCAGCCCGAGGTGCGCACGGTCGTCATCGCCGGGGACGGCGGCTTCCAGATGACGGCGCAGGAACTCGCGACCCTCACCCGCTACCGCGTGCCCGTCAAGATCGCCGTGATCAACAACAGCTTCCTCGGCATGGTCCGCCAGTGGCAGGAGATGTTCCACGGGCGCCGCTACAGCGAGGTGTGGCTCGGCGACAGCAACCCCGACTTCGTGAAGCTCGCCGGGGCCTACGGCATCTTTGGGGTCCGCGCCGAGAGCGCCGACGAGCTGCCCGCCGCGATCGACGCGTGGCTCGCGCACGACGGGCCCAGCCTGCTCGAAGCGGTCGTCCCGCACGAGCACGGCGTCTTCCCGATGGTCCCGGCGGGCGCGAGCCTCAGCGAGATGGTCGAGACGGCCCCCGAGGGGGTGGCGAAGTGAGCCTGCCCACCTCGGACTTCCTGCTGAGCCTCATCGTCCGGGACGAGCCGCGCGTCCTCACGCGCGTCGCGAGCCTCATCGGGCGGCGCGGCTACAACATCAAGAGCCTCTCGGTCGGCACGACCGAGGTGGCCGGGGTGTCGCGCATGACGATCGTCGTGTCGGGCGACCGCAGCGTCGTCGAGAACGCCATCCGTCAGCTGGAGAAGCTCCAGGACGTCATCCGCGTCGTGGACCACGCGCTGGAGAAGTTCGTGGACCGCGAGCTCGTCCTCGTGAAGGTCGCGATCCGCTCCAGCGAGGAACGCGTGGAGGTGCGCCACATCGCCGACGACTTCCGCGCCCGCATCGTGGACGTGGGCCGTCACGCCCTGATCTTCGAGGTGACGGGCGACGAGGGCAAGATCACCGCCTTCATCGAGCAGATGCGGCCCTTCGGGATCCTGGAGACCATGCGCACCGGACGCGTGGCCCTCACGCGCGGCAGCAACGCCGACGTGCCCGGCCACGTCTACGCCGGGGAGACCCGCGCGCTGGAGCCCGCCGTGAAGTAGCCTCCCACACCGCCGTCCGGGCGCCGCGCCCGACCGAACCCGCCCACTCTCCCCCGACCGCCGCTTCCCGGCGCCGGAACCCAAGGAGCCTCACATGACCGCGAAGATGTACTACGACGCCGACGTCTCCCTCGCCCCCCTGCAGGACCGCACGATCGCCATCATCGGGTACGGCTCGCAGGCGCACGCGCACGCGCAGAACCTGCGTGACAGCGGCCTCGACGTGGTCGTCGGCCTGCGCGAGGGCAGCCCGTCGCGCGCCAAGGCCCTGCAGGCGGGCCTGCGCGTCGCGAGCGTCGAGGACGCGACGAAGGAGGCGGACGTCGTGATGCTCCTCATCCCCGACGAGCACCAGCCCGCCGTGTACGAGGCGTCGGTCGCGCCGAACCTCACGCCCGGCAAGACCCTCGGGTTCGGGCACGGCTTCAACATCCACTTCGGTCGCATCACGCCGCCCGAGGACGTGAACGTCATGCTCGTCGCGCCCAAGGGCCCCGGCCACATGCTGCGGCGCGTCTACGCGGAGGGCGCGGGCATGCCCGGCATCTTCGCGGTGCATCAGGACGCCAGCGGGGGCGCGCGCGAGATCGCGCTCGCCTACGCGCGCGGCATCGGCTGCACCCGCGCGGGCGTCCTGGAGACCACCTTCAAGGAGGAGACCGAGACGGACCTCTTCGGCGAGCAGACCGTGCTGTGCGGCGGCCTCACGAAGCTGATCCAGACGGGCTTCGAGACGCTCGTCGAGGCGGGCTACCAGCCCGAGATCGCCTACTTCGAGACCCTGCACGAGGTGAAGCTCATCGTGGACCTCATCTACGAGAAGGGCTTCGCGGGCATGCGGCACTCCATCAGCAACACCGCCGAGTACGGCGACTACGTGACCGGCCCCAAGCTCATCACCGAGCAGACCCGCGAGACCATGCGCGAGGTGCTGGGGCGCATCCAGCGCGGCGAGTTCGCGCGGGAGTTCGTCGCGGAGACCGAGGCGGGCTACCCCAACATGAAGCGCTGGCGCACCGAGATGAACGAGCACCCCCTGGAGGTCACGGGCCGCCGCCTGCGCGACATGATGCCCTTCATCGAGAAGAAGGAACTGGAGGTCTGAGGAGCCGTCAGCAGTCAGCGTTCAGCGGTCAGTTGCCGTCGGTCATCACGACGAGCTCACGGTCACCGCTCCGACCCTGACCGGACCCGCTCCCCGAACACGGGCGGCGAGAGACTCAGGACCAATCACCGACAGCTGACGGCTGACCGCTGACAGCTTGCCTCAAGGAGCATCATGCGACGAGTTCGAATATTCGACACCACCCTGCGCGACGGCGAGCAGTCGCCCGGCGTCGCGCTGAACCACGCGCAGAAGATCGAGATCGCGCACGCCCTCGCGCGGCTCGGCGTGGACGTCATCGAGGCGGGCTTCCCCATCACCTCCGACGGGGACTTCGAGTGCGTGCGGCGCATCAGCCGCGAGGTGCGCGGACCCACCATCTGCGGCCTCGCCCGCACCGCCCGCGCCGACATCGAACGCGCCGCGCAGGCCCTGGAGAGCGCCGCGCGCTCCCGCATCCACGTGTTCACGTCCGCCAGCACCATCCAGATCGAGCACATGCTGCGCAAGACGCCCGAGCAGGTGATCGAGGCGAGCGTGAACGCCGTGCGCCTCGCGCGCGAGTACACCGACGACGTGGAGTTCAGCGGGCAGGACGTGATGCGCGCCGACTTCGACTTCGTGATCCGCCTCTACCGCGCCGCGATCGAGGCGGGCGCCACGGTCGTCAACATTCCCGACACGGTCGGGTACGGCACCCCCCAGGAGTACGGGGCGCTCATCGCCCGCGTCCGCGACGAGATCGTCGCGGGCCGCGACGTCGCGATCAGCACGCACTGCCACGACGACCTCGGCATGGCCGTCGCGAACAGTCTCGCCGCGGTCGAGAACGGCGCCACGCAGATCGAGTGCACCGTGAACGGCATCGGGGAGCGCGCCGGGAACACCGCCCTGGAGGAGGTGGTCATGGCGATCCACACCCGCCGCGACCACTACCGCGCCGAGACGGGCATCCACACCCGCGAGCTCTTCCGCGTCTCCCGTCTGGTGTCGCGCCTGACGGGCATGCCGGTCCAGCCGAACAAGGCCGTCGTCGGCGACAACGCCTTCGCGCACGAGAGCGGCATCCATCAGGACGGCGTCCTCAAGCACAAGGAGACGTACGAGATCATGAACGCCGAGCTCGTCGGACGCGAGGCGGCGGTCATGGTGATGGGCAAGCACTCGGGCCGCGCGGCGTTCCGCAAGGCCCTCGCGGACCTCGGGTACGTCACGGACGGCGCGGCCGACCACGGCCTCAACGACGACGCCGTGAACGTCCTGTTCGCGCGCTTCAAGGAGCTCGCGGACCGCAAGGGCCAGATCTACGCGGACGACCTGCGCGCCCTCGTGGAGGCCGGAAGCGAGGTCCAGCAGACCTTCGCGCTCGACAGCCTGCAGGTCCTGTCCGGCACGCACGTCACGCCCACCGCGACGGTGCGGCTCGTCACGCCGGACGGCACGAAGGAGGCCGCCGCCACCGGGGACGGCCCCGTCGCCGCCGCGATGAACGCGATCTCCGCCGCGACGGGCATCACGCCCGAGCTGGAGACGTACCGCCTGCAGAGCGTCACGCGCGGCAGCGAGGCGCTCGGCGAGGTCAGCGCGGGCGTGCGCTACAAGGGCGTCACCGTGATGGGCATCGGCCTCGCGACGGACGTCGTGGAGGCCTCCGCGCGCGCCTGGCTGCACGCCGTGAACCAGATCGTGGCGGGCCAGGCCCGCGTCAAGTCCACCGTCACGGCGGAAACGCCGTGAACTTCGGCGTCGCCCTCGAAAGGAATCCATGACCGACACGAAGACGAAACAGCTCAACCGCAACTCCCGCGCCGTCACGCAGGGCGACGAACGCGCGCCGAACCGCGCGATGCTGCGCGCCGTGGGCTTCACGGACGAGGACTTCCAGAAGCCCATCATCGGCGTGGCGCACGCGCAGAGCAACATCACGCCCTGCAACAACGGCCTCGGGGCGCTCGCGGACCACATCATCGACGCGGTCCGCTCGGAGGGCGGGATGCCGCAGGTGTTCGGCACGATCACCGTCTCGGACGGGATCAGCATGGGCACGGAGGGCATGAAGTGCTCCCTGGTGAGCCGCGAGGTGATCGCGGACAGCATCGAGACGGTCTGCCGGGGCCAGTCGCACGACGGGGTGCTCGTGGTGGGCGGCTGCGACAAGAACATGCCGGGCGCGATGATCGCGATGGCGCGCCTCGACATCCCGGCGGTGTTCGTGTATGGCGGCACCATCAAGGCCGGGCATCACGACGGGCAGGACCTGACGATCGTGAGCGTGTTCGAGGCGGTGGGCTCGTACAGCGCCGGGAAGATCGACCGGGAGACCTTCGAGGCGATCGAACGCAAGGCCTGCCCCGGCAACGGCTCGTGCGGGGGCATGTACACGGCGAACACCATGTCGAGCGCGTTCGAGGCGCTCGGGATGAGCCTGCCGTTCTCCTCGACGATGGCGGCGGAGGACCTGGAGAAGGCCGAGAGCGCCGCCGCGTCGGGCCGCGCGCTGATGCGCCTCGTGGAGGACGACGTCCGGCCCAGCCGCATCCTCACGAAGGAGGCCTTCGAGAACGCCATCACGGTGATCATGGCGGTGGGCGGCAGCACGAACGCGGTGCTGCACCTCATGGCGATCGCGCACGCGGCGAAGGTGGACCTGTCGCTCGACGACTTCGAGCGGATCCGCGAGCGCACGCCCGTGTTCTGCGACCTCAAGCCCAGCGGGCGGTACGTCGCGACGGACCTGCACCGCGTGGGCGGCATCCCGCGCGTGATGAAGATGCTCCTCAGAGCGGGTCTGCTGCACGGCGACTGCCTCACCGTGACGGGCCGCACCGTCGCCCAGAACCTCGCGGACGTGCCGGACGTGCCGGAGGAGGGTCAGGACGTCATCCGTCCCTTCGAGACGCCCGTGTACGAGCAGGGGCACCTCGCGGTGCTGCGCGGGAACCTCGCGCCGGAGGGCAGCGTCGCGAAGATCAGCGGCCTGCGGTCCATCAAGATCACGGGGCCCGCGCGGGTGTTCGACTCTGAGGAGGCGTGCATGGACGCGATCATGCACGACCGCGTCACGGCGGGCGACGTCGTGGTGATCCGCTACGAGGGGCCGCGCGGCGGGCCCGGCATGCGCGAGATGCTCTCCCCCACCAGCGCGATCATCGGCAAGGGCCTCGGGGACGCCGTGGGCCTCATCACGGACGGGCGCTTCTCGGGCGGCACGTACGGCCTCGTGGTGGGGCACGTCGCGCCGGAGGCGTACGTGGGCGGCCCCATCGCGCTCGTGCACGAGGGCGACACGATCACGCTCGACGCGGAGACCTGCGAGCTCACGCTGCACGTGAGCGAGGACGAGCTCGCCGCGCGCCGCGCGGCGTGGACGCCGCCCGCGCCGCGCTACACGCGCGGGGTGCTGTCGAAGTACGCGAAGCTCGTCGGGAGCGCGGCGAAGGGCGCGGTCACCGACTAGCCGGTGGGAGTCTGGGACGCGGACCTGTACGCCTCGCGGCACGACTTCGTGTGGCGGCACGGGGCGGGCATCCTGGAGTGGCTGGACGCGCGGCAGGGCGAGCGGATCGTGGACCTGGGCTGCGGGACGGGCGAGCTCACCGCCCGGCTCGCGGACGGGGGGGCGCTCGTGGAGGGCCTCGACGCCTCCCCGGAGATGATCGCGTCGGCGCGGGCGCGCTTCCCCAACCTCGTGTTCCGGGTGGCGGACGCCCGGACCTTCGAGGTGGACGAGCCCGTGGACGCCGTGTTCTCCAACGCGGCGCTCCACTGGGTGCGGCCCCCCGAGCCCCTCGCCCCGCGCGTGGCGGCCGGCCCTGATGCCCGGCGGGCGCCTCCTCGCAGAGTTCGGCGGGCGCGGGAACGTGGCGGGCGTCGTGGACGCCGTGAACGCTGCCCGCGTGGCGCTGGGTCTGCCGGAACG
>NZ_KI912648.1:26737-33247 GCF_000519345.1 Deinococcus pimensis DSM 21231 | reverse complement strand
GGACGGCGCGCTCCACGAGGTGGCTCGTGGCGGGCAGGGAGAGGCTGAGGCGGCGGGCGAGGTCCGTGACGGCGAGGCCCGGCTCGTGCCGGAGGTGCAGGAGCGCCCCGAGCGAGCTGAAGGACAGGTCGAGGTCGGCGGAGACGCTGGACATCTCCCGCACGAGGTGCGCGGAGACGGAGCGCTGGACGCCCTGCAGTCGCCGCTGGACCCGGTCCCTGAGCTCGGGGAGCTCAACGTTCGTCATACTTGCGATCTTGAAACTGTTCGATGGATGGAACCGTAGCGGGTCACACCGAACCTTCATCACCGGCGCGGGGCGGGCGGACCGGGTGTCACTCACCCGGTGACAATCTGACCCTCACGGAGACGCCCCCGCCAGCGCGTGCTGCGTTACAGTGGGACCCGATATGGACCAGCACATCAGGATTCCCGAGCAGGGCCAGAAGGTCACCCTTTCGGAGGGCAAGCTCAACGTCCCCAGCAACCCCATCATTCCCTTCGTCGAGGGTGACGGCACCGGCCCGGACATCTGGCGCGCCAGCGTCCGCGTCCTCGACGCCGCCGTCGAGAAGGCCTACGGCGGCGAGCGCAAGATCGCCTGGATGGAGGTCTACGCGGGCGAGAAGGCCAACGAGGTCTACGGCGAGCAGGTCTGGCTGCCGCAGGCCACCGTCGAGGCGTTCCGCGAGTACCTCGTCGGCATCAAGGGCCCCCTCACCACGCCCGTCGGCGGCGGCATCCGCTCCATCAACGTGGCCCTGCGTCAGGAACTCGACCTGTACGCCTGCGTGCGTCCCGTCGTGTACTTCGACGGTGTCCCCAGCCCCGTGAAGCGCCCCCAGGACATCGACATGGTGATCTTCCGCGAGAACACCGAGGACATCTACGCCGGCATCGAGTACAAGGCCGGCACGCCCGAGGCGAAGCAGGTCCTCGACTTCCTCCAGGGCACCATGAAGGTGAACAAGATCCGCTTCCCCGAGTCGAGCAGCTTCGGCATCAAGCCCGTCTCGAAGGAAGGCAGCGAGCGCCTCATCCGCGCCGCCATCCAGTACGCCCTCGACAACGGCCGCAAGAGCGTCACCCTCGTCCACAAGGGCAACATCATGAAGTTCACGGAAGGCGCCTTCCGCGACTGGGGCTACGAGCTCGCCAAGCGTGAATTCGGCGCGACCGAACTCGACGGCGGCCCCTGGTGCGTCCTCCCGAACGGCATCGTCATCAAGGACGTCATCGCCGACAACTTCCTCCAGCAGATCCTGCTGCGCCCCAAGGACTACGACGTCGTCGCGACGCTCAATCTCAACGGCGACTACTTCAGCGACGCGCTCGCCGCGCAGGTCGGCGGCATCGGCATCGCGCCCGGCGCCAACATCAACTACGTCACCGGCCACAGCGTCTTCGAGGCCACCCACGGCACCGCGCCCAAGTACGCCGGCAAGGACGTCATCAACCCCAGCTCCGTCATCCTCTCCGGCGAGATGATGCTGCGCTACATGGGCTGGACCGAGGCGGCCGACCTCATCCTCAAGGCCATCGACACGACCATCCGCAACAGGACCGTCACGTACGACTTCGCCCGTGACATGGAAGGCGCCACGCAGGTCAAGACCAGCGAGTTCGCCGACCGCATCATCGCGAACATGTAACCGAGTGGAGGGACGCGTCGACGCTCCAGGCGCGAAGCCGACGAGGGGCGGCCCGGGCAGCGATGCCGGGCCGCCCCTCTCTTCTGCCTGGGGCGGTGACGCGTCTCCGTGAGTGTGGGAGTGGCCGTCCAGGTCGGGCTGCGTACGGACCGGGGCGGCCCGGTCCTCTTGCCTGGGGCGGTGACGTGTCTCTGTGGGTGTGGGTGGGTGCTATGCTCTTCTCCGCATGGGTCGTCTCCTCGCCGGTCTGCTCGCGGTCGTCACCGCCGCACTCGTCGCGCTCGCGGCGATCTGGCTGCTGGGGCAGCTGCTGCAGTTCCTCGGCGTCTTCCTCGCGGGCCTCGCGGGCGTGCTGGCGGGTCTGCTGTGGTTCCTCGTGCTGGCCGTGCTGCTCGGCGGCCTCGCGTACTTCCTCGCGAGCGTGTACCGCCGCCCCGGCGCCTGAAGTTCAGGCTGCCGGGCCGTCACCGGACGTTCACGCGCGCGTCATCTCCGGTCAGGCGAATCGCGCGATCCTGGGGCGATGCGCGCCCTGTGGAGTTCTTCTCTTTTCCTGCTCGGCTCACTCGCGTGGAGTGCGGTGCTCGCGGCGGCCTCCCCCGAGGAGGTGGACGCGGCGGCGGTGCGGGCCGCGCGCGCGGTGGACGGCACGATCGTGCCCTGCCCGGAAACGTGGCGCAACTTCACCGAGAGCCGCCGCTGCGTCCGCGCGCCCGAGACGCCGGAGAAGGTGAAGGCCCGGCTCAACCGCGCGCTCGGCGAGACGCTCGTGACCGCCTGGCGCGCCCAGACCAACCCCGTCTTCTCGTACAACTACGTCCGCACGGCCTCGTCCCTCGTGGGCGTCGTGGCGGGCCCGGCGACGCGCGAGGGGGACTCGACCCTGCTGGTGCTGGACTCCGTCCCGGACCGGGCGGACACGCGCCGTGACGAGGGCGGCGTACGGCTCGTGCCGCAGCCCCGCGCGAGCGCGCCCACCGCGCCGCGCGCGGGAACGTCGGCCCGGACGGAAACTCCGCCCAGCGCGTCCGCGAAGCCGTCCATTGCGGCTCCCGCCGCGACCGCCACGGTCTCACCGGACACGCCCGCGTTCACACGCGTGCTCGCGCTGCGCGAGCCGCGCATGAACGGCGAGGACGTGCGGCGCGTGCAGAACCGCCTGATGGACGTGGCGCGGCTTCCGCGCGGCGGCGGCGGGGACGGCTGGTTCGGCCCGGTGACGAGCGCGACCGTGCGGGCCTTCCAGGCGGCGAACGGCCTGAAGGTGACGGGCACGGTGGACCGCGCGACGTGGGCGAGGCTGTTCTCGGCGGACGCGCGACCCTTCGACCCGCGCGCCGTGGACGCGCTGCTCGGACGCTGAGTCCCGTGCCGGAGATTGTTCCGGACACCAATATGGAGCGGCGCGCTCGGGTATACTCCGTCAAAGCGGTGGCTCGCCGCTTTTCTTCGTGTTCCGGCCCGGCCCCGCAGTGAGGCCGCCGACCGGGACCCGGCGGGCCACGTCGGTGCCGTCCAAGTCACGACGCCTCACGGCGCGCGGTTCGCCGCGCCCGCCCCAACCCACGGAGATCCCTTGAACTACTGGCGCAGCACGCTCAAACCCCTCCTCGACGACGAGACCGGCACGATCTTCAAGCACGCGCCGATCCGTGTGACGCTGGCCTTCCCCAACCGCTACTCGGTGGGGATGGCGAGCCTCGGCTACCAGGTCATCTACCGCATGTTCAATCAGGAGGAGGGCGTGTCCTGCGAGCGGGCCTTCCTGCCCGACGACGTGGAGAACTTTCGCGGCGCCCTGCCCACCGTGGAGACGGGCCGTGACGCCGGGGACTGCGAGCTCCTCGCGATCTCGGTCTCGTTCGAGCTGGACCTGACGAACATCATCCGCCTGCTGGACGTGGCGGGCCTGCACCCCCTGCGCGAGGAGCGGGGCGAGTCCGACGCGATCGTGATGATCGGCGGGCCGTTCACGTCCAGCAACCCCTACCCGCTGACGCCCTTCGCCGACATCATCGCCATCGGGGACGGGGAGCAGCTGGTGCCCGTCATCAGCGAGGCGCTGCGCGAGGCGGGCAGCCGGGAGGAGTTCTACGACCTCATCGACGGCGTGCCCGGCATCTTCCTGCCGCACCGTCACGTGCACGAGCCGAAGTGGGCGACCGCGCCGAAGGAGCTGCTGCCCGCGTACAGCCAGATCGTGACGCCACACTCGGAGCTGTCGAACATGTTCCTCGTGGAGGCGCAGCGCGGCTGCCCGCGCCCCTGCACCTTCTGCCTGGCGCGCACGATGTACGGCCCGAACCGCAACAACGGGGGCGACGAGCTGCTGGAGCGCATCCCGGACTGGGCGACGAAGGTGGGCCTCGTGGGCGCGGCCCTGTCGGACTTCCCGCACACGAAGTACGTGGGCCGCAAGCTCACGGAGCGCGGCGTGAAGCTCGGCGTGAGCAGCATCCGCGCGGACACCGTCGACGAGGAGCTCGCCGCGATCCTCAAGGCGGGCGGCCTGCGGACCTTCACGGTCGCGTCGGACGCTCCGAGCGAGCGGCTGCGCCGCTGGCTGAAGAAGGGCATCACCACCGAGGACCTGCTCAAGACGGCGCACATCAGCCGCTCGCTCGGCTTCAGCGGCATCAAGGTGTACATGATGATCGGCCTCGGGCCGGAGACGGACGACGACATCACCGAGCTGATCGAGTTCACGAGGGAGCTCGCGAAGATCAACCGCGTGGCGCTCGGCATCAGCCCGTTCGTGCCGAAGCGGCACACGCCGCACTTCGCGGATCCCTTCGCGGGCGTCAAGACCATCGAGGGACGCCTCAAGCGCATCCAGAAGGAGCTGCGCACCACGGCGGAGCTGCGCAACGTCAGCGCGAAGTGGGCGTGGGTGGAGAGCGTCGTCGCGCGTGGCGGCGCGGAGGTCGGGATGGCCGCGTACGGCCTGTACCGCAACGAGAGCGTCGCGTCGTGGAAGAAGGCGCTCGACGAGATCGGCTGGCACGACGAGTTCGAGGCGAACCGCACCGCCATCGAGCTGCCGCCGGGGCAGTTCGTGCAGGACGTGTCCGCGCACGCGGGCGGCCTCGCGGTCTGAGGCCGCGGGAAGAGAACGGGAGGCGCCCACGCGGGCGCCTCCTTCGCGTTGCACGGGACCTGTCCGGACAACCCCCGCATGGAGACGCCCCGAATCGTCCATGCTCTCCCCGTCCGCGAGGACGCGCCGGGAACACGGAGGATCGGCATCCCCCAGAAAGGACCTCCCCCCGGGAGGCAGCCATCCTCGTGACGCTGGCCACGAACGGCGCCCCACCCCGGGGCGCCGTTTTCCCGTCCTGAGCCGTCGTGCCGATGCGCGGCCGCGGGGCGCGTGTCACGCTGGGGCGTGCAGAACCTGACCGTCACGACCGACCACCCACACAGCCCCGACGTCGCGCGCGCCCTGTGGGTGCTGCGGGAGGCCCGGCGGCGCACGCTGCGTGCCGTCTCGGGCGGCTTCGACCCCGACTGGCGTCCCCCGGAGGCCGCGAATTCCGCCGGGACCCTGCTCTATCACGTCGCCGCCATCGAACTCGACTGGCTGTACTCCGAGGTGCGAGGCGAGGACTTCCCCGAGGAGGCCACGCGCTGGTTCCCGCACGACGTGCGCGAGGAGGGTGGGCGCCTCACGCCCGTCACGGGCGAGACGGTGGATCACGCCCTGGACCGCCTGCGCTGGGTGCGCGGCCTGCTGGAGGACACCTTCGCCACCATGACCGACGAGGACTTCCGCCGACCGCGTGAGCTGCCGCAGTACCGGGTGACGCCCGAGTGGGTGCTGGCGCACCTCGCGCTGCACGAGGCGCAGCACGCCGGGCAGATCCTGTTCCTGCGTACGCTCGCCGGCACGCCGCCACGCTGAGGCGGGGTATCCTGCGCGTCATGGACGTCCGTCACCTCTTCCCCGCCCTGAGCGGGGACGTCGCCTACCTCGACAACGCCGCCGGAGCGATGCTGCCCCGCCACGCCGTCGACGCGATCACGCGTTTCCTCACCACGTACGGGGGCGCGAACGTGAAGCAGTCCTTCCGCCAGAGCGTGGACGTCACCGCCCTGAAGGACCGCGCGCGGGCGCGCAGCGCGACCTACCTGAACGCCCGGCCCGACGAGGTCGCGATGGGGCCGAGCGCCACGGCGCTGAAGTGGCAGCTCTCGCGGGCCTTCGCGCGCCTGTGGGGCGACGGCGACGAGGTGATCGTCTCCGAACTGGAGCACGAGGCGAACCACTCGCCGTGGCGCTCGCTCGAACGGCAGGGCGTGCGGGTGCGCGTCTGGCGGGCCCGCTGGCCCGAGGGAACCCTGCACGTGGAGGACCTGCGCGGGCTGCTCTCGGAGAGGACGAGGTTCGTGGCGCTGTGCGTCGCGGCGAACTCCACCGGGACGCTCACGCCCGTCGCGGAGACGGCGCGGGCGGCGCGCGAGGTGGGCGCGTGGACCCTCGTGGACGCCGTGCACAGCGCGCCCCACCACCTGCCGGACGTGCGGGCCTGGGGCGTGGACTTCGCCGTGATGAGCCCGTACAAGGTGTTCGGGCCGCACCTCGGGCTGCTGTTCGCGCGCCGGGAGCTGGTCGCGGGCCTGCCCGCCGAGAAGCTGAGCTTCGTGGCGGACGCGGACGTCACGAAGTTCGAGGCGGGCACCGCGCAGCACGAGCTCCTCGCGGGCTGGCTCGGCACGCTCGACTACCTCGCGGAGCTCGGCGGCGCGTCCTTCTCCCGGGCGGCGCTGGAGGCCGCGTACGCGCGGATCGAGGCGACGGAGGCGCCCGTCGCGCGCGCGCTCGTGGAGGGGTTGCGGGACCTGGAGGGCGTCACGCTGC
>NZ_KI912648.1:25093-26637 GCF_000519345.1 Deinococcus pimensis DSM 21231 | reverse complement strand
CGTGGCGATCGCGCCCGCCGAGCGGGGGGGCGGCCTGCCCGTGCTGGAGGGCCGCGGCGGCGAGGGCGTGGCGTACGTGTGCCGTAACTTCGCGTGCGATCTGCCCGCGCGGGACGCGGAGACGCTGGAGCGGCAGTTGGAGGGGCTGGACCGAGCCCAAGAAATCGAATAGCCCAGTCGAATCCGACTGGGCTATTTCTTAGTTATACAACCTGCCGTTCAGCCAAATCCGCTGAATTTTGCTTGGTCCAGCGTCGATCTTGACACCTCTTGTATAACGAGCGTCGCATATGAAAGCGTTCCTGTTGAACGCCACGGATGCAATCCTTTCGTTCGTTGCAACAGTCTTCGTATTCCGATTCATAACATATTTGTTGTACTTACAAACGGAGGTGAATATGATATCCATATCTTTTGAAACCTGCACATTTATCGACGCGGATTCATCGTCGAAATATATGACACGAGTCTCCGCGACTGCCCTATGACCAAAAATTAGCGCAGCAGCAGTGACAGCAGTCGCCAAAGATAGAATTTTAACTGACATAGTATTGCCTTTGTGTTGATGAAACAATATAATTGTAATGCCAGCCAGGAGGCGAAGGGGGCATATTCCCTCTTTAGCCCCTCCACCAAAGATTCATCCTGGAAGACATCCCTTTGCAACCAGAGGACCCAGGGACTTCGGCGGCAGGCAAAAACGCGGTGCGCCACGGAATTCACGCCGAAGTCAGCGAGTCACCCGCTCGTCAGTCGAGGTCGCGGTCGGCCCTCCGCGTTCTCGCGCGGAGGGCCGACCACTCGTAGGTCCGGAGGTCAGTTCCGGAAGATCACCTGTTCACGATTGAAGGACCGCAGGGCGAAGGCGGTGAACACGGCGGCGAACACGACGTTGCTGAGCACCGCGAGCGCCACGTGCCCCGCGTCCCCCGCGCCGCGCACGAGGTCGAGGATCGCGAGCGCCCCGCCGATGAGGGGGATCATGTAGAGGCCCGCGCCCTTGTCGATGAAGTCGCTGAACTGCAGCACGAACAGCGGCACGATCAGCAGGATGGAGATGGGCGTGACGTACGTCTGCGCCTCGCGGAAGGAGCGCGCGAAGACCGCCACGGCGATGAGGAGCGCGGAGAGCAGCAGCGCGCTCGTCACGGCGATCACGAGCAGGGCCGCGAGGCTGCCCGCGCCGACGCTGAGGGTCCCGCCGAACGCGCCCGTGATGTCCGCGCCGTCCCCGCCCCCGGCGGCGGGCAGCACGAGCCGCGAGAGGGGCGCGGCGAGACTGAAGCCGATCACGCCGAACACGGCGGTCGCGATGGCGAAGATGGTGGTCGCGAGGAGCTTGCCGAGCACGACCTCCAGCCTGCGGACGGGCGAGACGAGCAGCACCTCCAGCGTGCCGCGTTCCTTCTCCCCGGCGGTGGAGTCGATGGCGGGCGACATCGCCCCGGCGAGGATGAACTGCAGCAGGAAGTACGGGATGATGAACGCGAGCGCGCCGCTGGAGCGTTCCTGCGTGCTGGACGCGTCCTGCTCGGTGACGCGGA
>NZ_KI912648.1:23888-24993 GCF_000519345.1 Deinococcus pimensis DSM 21231 | reverse complement strand
GGCTTCGGCCACGCGCCGAAGTTCCCCGCGCCGACCCTGCTGGACTACCTGCTGGCCGTGCCCGAGGGGCGGGACATGGCCGTGACGACCCTGAGCCGCATGGCGGCGGGCGGCCTGTACGACCAGCTCGGCGGGGGCTTCCACCGTTACAGCGTCGACGAGCGCTGGCTGGTGCCGCACTTCGAGAAGATGCTCTACGACAACGCGCAGCTCGCGCGGACGTACCTGCACGCGTACCAGGTGACGGGCGACGAGGCCTTCCGCCGGGTGGCGCGCGAGACGCTCGCGTACCTGGAGCGCGAGATGCGCTCCCCCGAGGGCGGCTTCTTCAGCGCGCAGGACGCGGACTCCGAGGGAATCGAGGGGAAGTTCTTCGTGTGGACCCCGGACGAGGTGCGCGCGCTGCTGCCCGGGCCGGACGCGGAGATCGTGATCCGCTCGTACGGGATCACGGAGGCGGGGAACTTCCAGGACCCGCACCACCCGGAGTTCGGGCGGCGGACGGTGCTGTCGGTGGTGTCCTCGCCGGAGGCGGTGGCGCGGGACATGGACCTGAGCGGGGACGAGGTCCGCGAGCGGCTCGCGCGGGCGCGCCTGAGGCTCCTCGACGCCCGGGAGGAGCGCGTGCATCCCGGCACGGACGACAAGGTGCTCACGTCGTGGAACGGGCTGGCGCTCGGCGCGTTCGCGGAGGCGGCGCGCGTGCTGGGCGAGGCGCACTACGCGGACGTGGCGCGCGAGAACGCGGCCTTCGTGCGGGAGCGCCTCACGCGGGAGGACGGTACCCTGCTGCACTCGTACCGGGACGGCGTGGCGAAGGTCACGGGGTTGCTGGAGGACCACGTGCTGTACGCGCTGGGCCTGGTGGACCTGTACCGCGCGACGGGCGACCTCGGGTCCCTGAACTGGGCGCGGGACCTGTGGGGCGTGGCGCGGCGTGACTTCTGGGACGAGGAGCGCGGCGCGTTCTGGTCCACGTCGGGCGGCGCGGAGACGCTCATCACGCGGCGGGTGGACGCGTTCGACTCGGCGGTGATGAGCGACAACGCGGCGGCGGCCCTGCTGGGCGCGTGGATGGAGCGCTACTTCGCGGACGAGGACGCGG
>NZ_KI912648.1:16464-23788 GCF_000519345.1 Deinococcus pimensis DSM 21231 | reverse complement strand
GCGCTGGTTGCTCTGCTTGCTGATCACGCGGACCTGCGCGGGCGCGCCGCCCTGCCCGAGCCCGGCGGGCACGACGATCGCGACGTCCACGTCGTCGGCCTGCACGGCCTTCAGGGCGTCGGTGACGGGGACCACGTCCACGCCCTGCGCGCGCCCGTCACCCGATCCGCGCGTGAGGAGCGTGCGGAGCTCGGCGGGCAGGGTGCCGACCACGCCGACCTTCTGGCGGGTCTCCTGCTGCCCGCTGAAGGCCCGCCCGAGCAGCAGCGGGAACAGCACGGTGAACAGCGGGATGAACACGAGCGGCAGGATGATGGTGCTGCGCAGCGTGCGCTTGTCACGCCAGGTGGAGAGCAGTTCCTTGAGGGCGACCTTCCAGACGAACTCGGGACGCATGTTGTCCTTTCAGGCGGGAACGCGCTCGGCGCGTTCCTGCAGGAGGTGGAAGAAGGCGCGCTCCAGGCTCTTCTGGCCCGTCGCGGCGAGGACGCCCGTGACGGTGCCCTCGGTGAGGAGCTCGCCGTGGTCGATGATGGCGACGCGGTCGCAGACCTCCTCCACCTCGGACATGACGTGGGTGGAGTACAGCACGAGGCGCCCGGGTCGGCGCGCGGCGAGGACGAAGTCGAGCAGCGCGCGCCGCGCGAGGATGTCGAGGCCGCTGGCGGCCTCGTCGAGGACGAGCACCTCCGGGTCGTGGATGACGGCGCGCGCCACGACGATCTTCTGCTTCATGCCGGTGGAGTACTCGCCCGCGCGGCGGTCGAGCGTCTCCGCGAGGCCGAGGGCGTGGTCGAGCTCCGCGATGCGGGTGTCGGCCTGCGCGCGGGTGAGGCCGTAGAAGCCCGCGAAGTAGCGCAGGATCTCGCGGCCCGTGAGGCGGTCGTAGAGGCCCATCCCGCCGTTGACGACGCCGATGATGCGGCGGACCGCCTCGGGTTCGCGGCGGACGTCGTGACCCCCGACGCGGGCATGGCCCGTGGTGGGTTCGAGCAGGGTCGCGAGGACGCGCAGGAGGGTGGTCTTGCCCGCGCCGTTCGGGCCGAGCAGGCCGAAGACCTGCCCGCCGTCCGCGTGGAGGGTGACGCCCCGCAGGGCGACGTGCGCGCCGTACGTCTTGCCGAGGTTCTCGATGTCGAGCATGCTTCTCCTGGGGCGTCAGGGGGCGCCCGGGGTGTCGTCCTGGAAGATCGCCTCGATGGGGCGGCCGAAGAGGCGGGCGATGCGGAAGGCGAGCGGGAGGCTGGGGTCGTACTTGCCGGTTTCGAGCGCGTTGACGGTCTGGCGCGACACGTCGAGCCGCAGGGCGAGTTCCGCCTGGGTCCAGCCCTTCTCGGCGCGCAGGACGCGGATGCGGTTGTTCACGGCGGGCGGCTCAGTCGCCCGCGCGTCCGTCGCGGGCGCTCATGACGCCGAGCGCGAGGCCGTAGGTGCCGACGCCCACGACCCAGAGGATCCACAGCGGCAGGGGCGCGAGGGGCACGGCGAGCTCCAGCGGGTAGTAGGTCATGGCGAGCAGCAGCACGACGACGAGCGAGATGGCGGCCGCCTGCGTCTGGCGGAGACGGCCGAACTCGTCGAGCTGTCGGTAGCCGAGCCAGACCATGACGGCGACGGCCCAGGGCAGCACGGCGAGCATGCCGGTGCTGACGCCGCGCAGGAAGTCGGAGCTGGCGCGGCCGCCGAGGACGGCGAAGAAGAGGCCGCCGAGGGCGATGAGGACGGTGGCGACGAGACCGCGCGTCATCGCGCGGGCGACGCGCTGTTCGCGGGGCGGCGGATGGTTCATGGAGCACCTCCCTGTCAAGCGAGCTTGACTCACTGTAAAGACCGCTTGTCCAGATGTCAACATCACTTGACATCACGGTGAGGAACGAGCCCCGCCGAAGCGGGGCCTCACGTCCCTACAGGTGATGCGAGAACGTCGGGACGACCGGATGATCCTCGCCCGCCTCGTCGGCAGGCGCGCCCACGGGGAGCGGCGCGGACTCGGGCTCGGCGTCCACCGTGGGAACGGGCGTCGCGGGCGAGAGCTTGCCGAGCGGCTCGCCGCTTTCGAGCTCCGCCTCGTGGTGCCGCGCGAGCTCCCCGAACCCCTGCAGCAGCGCGCGGTACTGCGCGAGGAACTGCGCCCGCTCCGCGCGCAGACGCGCGAGGCTGTTCTCCAGCTCGGTGCGGCGCGCGAGCGCCTCGTGCTCCAGCGCGGTGGAGCGCGCCACGAACGCGCCCTCCAGCTCGGTCTGCCGGGCGCGGTAGGCGCCCTCGAGCTCGGACTGCCGGGTCTGGAACTCCTGCTCCAGCCACGCCTGACGGGACTTCATGTCGCCCACCACGCGGTCACGCTCCGCCTCGGCCTCGCGGACGACGAGCTCCGCCTCGCGCTGCGCGACGGAGCGCATCTCCTGCGTGATGCGTTCCGCCGCGACGAGGGTGCGCTTGAGCTCCTCCTCGCCGAGGCGGTACTCCTCGATGCGGCGTTCGAGCTCGGTGATGCGGCCCTCATGGGCGAGTTGCTCGCGCAGCAGGTCCTCGACCTGCTCGGAGAGCTCGGCGAGGAACGCGCGGACCTGACGACGGGAGTAGCCCGACAGCGCGCCCGCGAATTCCTGGTGACGGATGTCCAGCGGAGTGAGTTTCATAGGAAGAGTGCCCTCCCCACCCGCACGAGGGTGGCGCCATGACGTACCGCCACGGGATAGTCGTCACTCATGCCCATGCTGAGCTCGGGCAGGCCGAGGTCGCGCGCGAGCGCCGCCGTGAGGGCGAAGACACGCTCCGCTCCGGCCGGGTCGCCCTCGGGCGCCATGACCATCAGACCGCGGACCGTGAGACCCATGAGTGACACTTCATGGTACAACCTCTCCACCTCCGACGGCTGAACGCCGGACTTCTGCGGCTCACCGTTGTGCACCTGAATGAGAAGGTCCGGCGCGGCGCCCCAGGCCGAAGCGAGCCGCGCGAGTTCGCGCGCGTGGTCGGCGCGCGCGAGCGTGTGCACCAGCCGCACGCCGCGCAGGTACTTGAGCTTGTTCGTCTGGAGCGCCCCGATGAAGTGCCACTCCACCTCGCGGCCCGGCGCGAGCGTCTCGAGCTCCGCGCGCTTGTCCCGCAGTTCCTGCCCCCGGCTCTCCCCCAGCGGGAAGTCGCCGCGCGTCAGGACGCGCTCCAGAACCTCCGCCGCCGGGTGGCCCTTCGTGACCGCCACGAGCCGGGCGCTGCCCGGCGCGAGACCGGCGTCCCGCTCGGCGGCGCGCAGGCCCGCCAGGACCCCTTCGAGGCTCACAAGGCGCCCACCACGTCCCGCACGAGCCCCGCGAGACGCGCGGCGCTTCCCTGCGCGACCCGGATGACCTCCTGCTCGTCCGCGTGCTCGTTCCGCTCGGGAATCGCGAGGTCCGTGACGGTGGAGAGGCCCAGCACGCGCGCGCCGAGGTGACGCGCCGCGATGACCTCCGGCACGGTGCTCATGCCGATCGCGTCCGCGCCGAGCGCGCGGAACATCATGAGCTCCGCGCGCGACGCGTACGTGGGCCCGCTGATCGCGACGTACACGCCGTCCCGCAGACCGATGTCGTGCGAGCGGGCGAGGCGCTGCGTCAGCCCGCGCAGTTCCGGGTCGTACGCGTCGTACATCACGGGGAAGCGCTCGCCGAAGCGGGTGTCGTTCGGCCCGATCAGCGGGTTGTCCCCCGCGAAGTTGATGTAGTCGCGGTGCAGCATGATGTCGCCCGCCGTCCAGTCCGAGCGCAGCCCCCCGCAGGCGGACGTGATGACGAAGGTGCGCGCGCCGAGCGCGTGCGCGACCCGCACGGGGAACACCACCTGCTGCATCGTGTAGCCCTCGTAGTAGTGCACGCGGCCCTGGAAGGCCACGACGCGCCGACCGCCGAGCTCGCCCAGCACGAGCGTGCCCGCGTGCCCGGGCGCGGTGGAGACGGGGAAGTTGGGAATCTCGGCGTAGGGGATGCGCACCGCGTTCTCCAGTTCGTCCGCGAGCCCGCCGAGCCCGGAGCCGAGCGTGAGGCTCACCTCGGGCTGGAAGTCGGCGGCGCGGGCGCGGATGAAGTCGCGTGCGGCCTGTACGTCGTCGTAGGCAGTCATGGCGGTCATTCTCCCACGCCCCGGGCACGCCCGACAAACGCTGTGCATGCGCCCTTCATGGTCCCGTCAGGGTTGGGCGCTACAACGGCAGGGACGGCCGCCCGAACTCGGCCCTTTACCACCCGGCCCCTCAGGGGGTCAAGTACCCTTCATGCTTCTCAGGGACTTTATTGTGAGGGTTGGTTGTACCTTAGGAGACTCATGCGAAACACGCTCACACTCGGACTCACCATCGCGCTCGTCGGGGCGCCGCTCGCTCAGGCGCAGCAGACCGCGACGCTCGACGACATCGTCGTCGTGGGCGCCGACGACCTCCTCTCCAACTTCCTGCGCGTCTCCCTGTCCGTCCAGACGGGCGCGCCGCTCTCCTCCGTCAACCTGCGCGCCGTGGAGGCCGAGGCGCTCGCCACCGGCTTCTTCAAGACGGCCCGCGCCGAGCTCACCACCCAGAACGGACGTCAGGTGCTGCGCCTCAACGTCGCGCCCAACCCGCCCATCGCGGACGTGCAGGTCTCCGGGACGCCCGCCCTCAACGCGGACGAGCTCAAGCGCTTCCTCGAACAGAACCTCAACATCGCGGCGGGCGCCACGCTCAACACCGCCCGCGTCGAGGACAGCAAGGTCCAGATCGGCGAGGCGTACCAGGAGAACGGCTTCCCCTTCGTGCCCGGCGTCAGCGTCGAGGTCCGCGAGGGCCAGAACGGCGCCACGCTCGTCTACACCATCAACGAGAGCGCGCCCGTGAACCGCGTGGAGATCAGCGGCAACACCCGCCTGCCCGCCGAGACGCTCCAGAACGCCTTCCGTCCCCTCGTGGACGCGAAGAGCTTCACGCTCGACGCGTACCGTCAGGCCCTCGCGACCGTCTCGCAGGCCTACGCGAACCTCGGCCTGCAGGGCAGCGGCGTCAACGCGCAGGCCAGCAGCCTCGCGGACGGCACCCTCAAGGTCACCGTGACGGAACTGCGCGTCGGCAGCGTCGACACGAGCGCGGTCCAGGCGTCCGGCGTGACCCTGCAGTCGCGCGCGGGTCAGCTGCTCGACCTCAACGTCGTCGGTCAGGACGTTCGCGCGCTGTCCAACGCGACGGGCAAGGCCGTCGGCGTGAACTACCAGCAGGACCCCACGCAGACGGGCGTCGTGAACGTCGTGTTCGTCCCGCAGGACGTCGCGACCGGCCCCATCCGCGAGGTGCGCGTCGCGGGCAACACCGCCGTGTCCGCCGACGACATCGCCAGGATCCTCAAGGTGCGCCTGAACGACGTGTACACGCCGCAGCTCGCGCAGGAGGACTACCTCGCCATCCAGCGGCTCTACAACAGCCGCGGCTACGAGCTCAGCACCCGCGACCCGATCCGCTTTGAGAATGGCGTCCTCACCTTCAACGTCCGCGAGGTGCGTCTCGCGGGCTACGAGCTCGTCTGGGACGGCCCGAAGGTCACGCAGGAACGCGTCGTGCTGCGCGAGCTGCCCGAGCCGGGCGGCCCGCTCAACACCCGCGCGCTGCTCGCGCGCGTGTCGAACAACGTCGCGCGCCTCGGGTTCGTGCAGCCCGTCAGCTACCAGTTCCGGCCCGACCCGAACAACCCGGAGCTCGTCACGTACGTGCTGACCCTGCGCGAGCAGCGCACGGGCATCCTGTCGCCCGCCATCTCCTACGACACGCTCAACGGGCTCAGCGGTGACCTCAGCTACTCCACCAACAACCTCTTCGGCCTGGGACACAGCGTGTCCGTCAGCGTCACGGGCGCCCCGAACGACGCGCGTCAGTTCCTCAGCGCCAACGCGTCCTACACGATTCCCTGGCTGGACATCGACGTCCTCGACTTCCGCCGGGTGCGCACGTCCCTGTCGCTTCGCGTCGGCACGAACGTCACGGGCAACAACGACATCAGCGACGTGGATCCGGCGGACCCCACGAAGCTCAACCCGACGGGACGTCAGTTCAGCACGCGCACCACGGGCGCGTCCGTGAGCCTCGCGCGGCCCGTCGCGCCGAACCTCAGCGCGAACGCGACGGTGTCCACGCAGTACAACCAGAGCTACCTCGAACCGCAGAAGGACGGCCAGCCCGCCGACGCCGTCGTCGCGGACCGCGTCCCCGCGCCTGGGCTCACGACGTCCTTCGGCGTCGGACTCAACTACGACACGTCCAACAGCGTCGACTTCCCCACGAGCGGCGTCCGCGCCTCCACGAACGCCCTGTACGGCTTCGGCTACCAGGGCACGCAGGGCCTGAGCTGGTGGCAGGTGGACGGCGGCGCGCGCACCTACTTCGGCTTCGGCAACACCCTCAACGACGGCTCCCGTCAGCAGGCCTTCGCGGTGCGTGCCAACGCGGGCACCATCTTCGGCAGCCCGCCCGCGAGCGGCGTGTTCTTCGTCGGCGGCAGCGAGCCCAGCGACCGCTTCACCCTGCGCGGCTACGAGCAGGGCACCATCAGCGGACGCAACTTCTTCACCGCCAGCGCCGAGTACCGCTACAACTTCAACGTGAACGTCAGCGTCCTGCAGGGCCTGTACGGCATCCTGTTCGTCGACGCGGGCGACGCCTGGAACGACGCCAGCCAGTTCAACGTGAACCTCGGCTACGGCGCGGGCGTGCAGCTCAACCTCGGGCTCGGCTCGTTCGCGCTGCCGTACCTGCGCTTCGACTACGCCTTCAGCCCCGTCAACCCGCGCGGCAAGTTCACCTTCCGCATCGGCAGCTTCTTCTGACCTGAAGCGCGAAGGGCCGCCTCCTCGTCGGGGGCGGCCCTTTCCCGTGGGACGCGCCCTACTTCAGCACGATCGGGTACAGGTCGATGCTGCTGCCGGGCCGCACGTCCTGCCGCGCGGCGATCCCGACCGTCACGCTGCCCGAGGGTCTGATCGTGTCGAGGAAGGCCAGCACCTCCGACGTGCTCAGCCCGTTGTCGCGGATGTTCTCCAGCGGCACGCCGCTCCCGTGCAGGTCCGTCACGACGAGGCTCACGAGGTCGAGGAGCTGCGCGCGCAGGCGGTCGGCGCCCGCGTCGGCGCTCAGGGGCGTGCTGCGGATGACCTGACCGCGCCGGAAGAGCAGCGTGTTCGGGTAGGCTTCCGCCGTGAGCTCGACGGGATAGCCCTGCACGGCGTTCGTGGCGGCGCGCAGCACCACCAGCGACGACGCGTTCAGGCCGCGCAGCTTCGCCTGCAGCCGCGAGAGGCTGTCGGCGGGCAGCGTCGCGGCGGGCGTGCCGCG
>NZ_KI912648.1:16225-16364 GCF_000519345.1 Deinococcus pimensis DSM 21231 | reverse complement strand
CCTCCAGACCGGCGGCCAGCGCGCGCGGCCCGATCCCAGCCGCCGCCGACGCGTGAAGTAGAGGCGCGTCTCTGCAGGGATGGAAGTGGCCGCCCGCGTTTGGCCGCGTACGGACCCGAGCGGTCGGGTCCTCCTGCCT
>NZ_KI912648.1:13155-16125 GCF_000519345.1 Deinococcus pimensis DSM 21231 | reverse complement strand
GCGGCGCGCTTCGAGCGTGCGGACCTGCGTGCGCGCCTCCGCGAGGGCGGCGCGCGTGTCGTCGACGGTGCTCCTGAGGGTCGCGAACTCCTTCTTGAGGTCGCGGAGCTCCACCCGCAGCCGGTCCGCCTGCGCGATGTTGCGGAGCGCCTGACGGTTCGCGAGACCGAAGGCGAGGACGCTGACGAAGCTGATGAGCATGCCCGCGCCCACCGCGACGATCAGGGCGGTGGTCTTGGGACGCAGGCCGAACAGACGCAGGTGCCGCCGACCCACCCGCCGCGCGATCGTGTCGGCGGAGTAGGCGACGACGCCGGAGAGAAACACCACGAAACCGAGAAAGAGCAGGAACACGGGGACACTCCTGGGGCCTGAGAACGGACGTCCGGGACGCCGGGGAGGGTCAGAGGTCGAAGTCCTCGCCGAGGTAGCGGGCGCGCACGTCCGGGTTCTGCCAGAAGTCCTCGGGGGTGCCGTGGAACTGCACCTTCCCGTCGTACATGAGGTACACGCGGTCCGCGAGGGCGATGGTCTCGCGGACGTTGTGGTCCGTGATGAACACGCCGAGGCCGCGCCGCTCGCGCAGGTCGCGGATGAGCCGCTGGATCTCGCGGACGCTCTTGGGGTCGACGCCCGTGAAGGGCTCGTCGAGCAGGATGAAGTCCGGGTCGGTGGTGAGGGCCCGCGCGATCTCCAGCCGCCTGCGCTCGCCGCCGGAAAGGCTGATGGCGAGGCTGTCCGCGAGGCGCGTGAGGCCGAATTCCTCGAGCAGCTGCGCGGCGCGTTCCTCCTGCCGGGCGCGCGGCAGGCCCTGGTACTCCAGGATCGCGAGGAGGTTGTCCCGCGCGGTCATGCGGCGGAACGCGCTGGGCTCCTGCGGCAGGTAGCCCAGCCCGAGCCGGGCGCGGCGGTGCATGGGAAGCTTCGTGACGTCCTCGCCGGAGAGGGTGATGACGCCGTCCTGCGGCCGGACGAAGCCGACCATCATGTAGAAGGTGGTGGTCTTGCCCGCGCCGTTCGGGCCGAGCAGCGCGACGATCTCGCCACGCGCGATGTTGAGGTCCACGCCGCCCACGACCGTGCGGCGGCCGTACGTCTTCACGAGACGGCTCGCGGACAGCACGGGCACCTGCCTGGTCGGGTCGGTCGGGAGGGTTTCGGGTGCGGTCATAGGGCTGGCGCAATGGTACCACGCGCCCCGGCGGCGTCCGTGACACCCTCGCCGCGTCCCGCGCGCGCCGCTACACTGCGGGCATGAGCCACGACACACTCCGCCCCGAGCCGCGCGGGAGCCTCGCGTGAAGGTCACCCTGATCGTCCTCGATTCCGTCGGGGCGGGCGCCCTGCCCGACGCGCGCGACTTCGGCGACGAGGGCGCGCACACCCTCAACCACACCGTGGAGCGCACGGGGGTGAGCCTGCCGAACCTCGCGCGGCTGGGCCTCGCGCGGGTCCCCACCGTGAACGTGCCCCGGGCGGGCGAGGTGCGGGGCGCCTTCGGCCGCATGCGCGAGGTCTCCCCCGGCAAGGACACCTCCACCGGGCACTGGGAGTTCATGGGCGTGCAGCTCGCGCAGCCCTTCCGCACCTTCTCCTCGGGCTTCCCCCAGGAGGTCATGCGCCGCTTCTCGGAAGCCACGGGGCGCGGCTGGCTGTGCAACCTGCCCTACAGCGGCACGGACGTCATCCGCGACTACGGCGAGGAGCACGTCCGGACCGGGAACCCCATCGTGTACACCAGCGCGGACAGCGTCTTCCAGATCGCCACGCACGTGGACGTCGTGCCGCTGGAGACGCTCTACGGGTGGTGCCGCGCGGCGCGTGAGATCCTGACGGGCGAGTACGCCGTGGCGCGCGTCATCGCGCGGCCCTTCCGGGGCGAGCCTCCCTTCGAGCGGGTGAACGAGGCCCGCAAGGACTTCTCCCTCACGCCGCCCCGCACGGTCCTCGACGCGCTGCACGGGGCGGGACTCGACGTCGTCGGGATCGGCAAGATTCCCGACATCTACGACCACTCCGGCTTCACCGAGGAGATCCACACGGACGACAACGCCGACGGCGTCGGGAAGACCCTCGCGCGGATGCGCCGGGGGGCGCGCGGCCTGATCTTCACGAACCTCGTGGACTTCGACGCGAAGTTCGGACACCGCCGCGACCCGGCCGGGTACGGCGCGGCCCTCGCGGCCTTCGACGCGCGCCTCCCCGAACTCCTCGAGGCCACCGACGACGGCGACCTGCTGATCCTCGTCTCCGACCACGGGAACGACCCCACGTGGACCGGGACGGACCACACCCGCGAGTACGGCCTGCTCCTCGCTTACCGCCCGGGCATCGGCGCGGTGGACCTCGGGGAGCGCGCCACCTTCGCGGACGTCGGCGCGACCGTCGCGCAGGCCCTCGGCGCGAGCTGGGACGGTCCCGGCGAGAGCTTCCTGGGGTCGCTGCGGTGAACGACGCGCAGCGCCCCCCCTCGGCCTTCGCGTTCACGCTGAGCCTCGCGGGGCGGCACGCCGGGGAGCAGACCTGGCAGGTCGCTCCCGACCGGTCCGCGTGGGTCGCGCGGGTCCAGACGGACTTCGGCGGGGTGCTGCCCGACCTGCGGCGCGTCCAGACCTCCCGGCTGCACCCACGCCTCCTGACCAGCCTCGGGTACGCCGAGGGTGACGGGCGCCGCGCGTCCTTCGAGACGCTCGTGGACCGCAAGGGCGGCACCGTCACCGTCCGGCAGGGCCGCGACGAGGCCACCGCGCCGCTCGTCACGGACCTGCACGACCCCGTCTCATTGCTGCTGTGGCTGCGGGCGCAGGGCGACCTCGCCTCCACCGAGGCGCACATGGTGGGCGGCACCGTGCACGTACGCAGGCTGCCCGACGCCGACGTGGACGGCGTGCCCGCGCGGGTGTTCGACCTGCGGCCCGGCACGGCCCTCGTCTACGTCGAGCGTGACGCGCCGCAGCGCCTGCTGCGGCT
>NZ_KI912648.1:6236-13055 GCF_000519345.1 Deinococcus pimensis DSM 21231 | reverse complement strand
CCGGTGGCGCGTCTCTGTATCTTATGGGGCATGAACGTCCTCACCGGCCCTGACGCCCGCGCGGCCCTCACGCGCACCTTCGCCCAGACCTCCGTCCCGGACGCGGTCCTCGACCGGATCGAGCGGACCTTCGGGGAGCGGCTCACGCCCGACGAGGTCGTGAGCCGCATCCTCGCGGACGTCCGCGCGCGCGGCGACGAGGCGCTGAGGCACCACACCCGCGTCCTCGACGGTGCCGAGATCGACGCGCTGGAGGTGCCGCGCGCCGAGATCGACGCGGCGACGGTGCCCACCGAACTGCACGAGGCGATCCGCGTGGCCGTCGCGCGGGTCCGCGCCTTCCACGAGCGTCAGCCCGCGCACGGCTGGACGGACTTCGGTCCGGGCGGCGCGCTCGGGCAGATGGTGCGGCCCGTGGAGCGCGTCGGGGTGTACGTGCCCGGCGGACTCGCGCCCCTCGTGAGCAGTTTGATCCACACGGCCACGGTCGCGAAGGTGGCGGGCGTGCCCGAGATCGTCGTGACGACCCCGCCCGACCGGGAGGGCCGCGTGCACCCCGCGATCCTCGTCGCGGCGCGCGAGGTCGGTGTGAGCGCCGTGTACCGCGTGGGCGGCGCTCAGGCCGTGGCGGCCCTCGCGTTCGGCACGCGGAGCGTGCCCGCCGTGGACAAGATCGCGGGGCCCGGCAACCTCTTCGTGGTGCTCGCCAAGCGCGCGGTGTACGGCGCGGTCGGCATCGAGAGCCTGCCCGGCCCGACGGAGACGCTGGTGCTCGCCGACGGGGACGCGGACGCGCGCTTCGTCGCGGCGGACCTGCTCGCGCAGGCCGAGCATCTCGGGGCGGAGCCGGTCCTGGTGAGTACCTCGCGTGACCTGCTCGTGGAGGTGGAGCGAGAGCTGCACCTGCAGCTGGAGGCGTTGCCGGAGCCGAACCGTTCGTGGGCGCGCGACAGTGTCTCGGCGCGCGCGAAGGTGGTGCTGGCGGCGTCCCTGGACGAGGCCTTCGACCTCGCGAACCTGTACGCGCCGGAGCACCTGTGTCTGCTGATCGCCGACCCGTGGGATCACGTGGGGCGCGTGCGGCGCGCGGGCGGCGTGTTCGTCGGGGAGGCCAGCATGGAGGCGCTGGGCGACTACGTGGCGGGCCCGAGCCACGTGATGCCGACGGGCGGCACGGCGCGCTTCCTGAGTCCCGTGAACGTGCGCGACTTCCAGAACATCATCTCGGTGGTCGGCGTGAACGAGCGGACCCTGCGCGAGGTGGGTCCGCACGCGGCGAGGCTCGCGCGGGCCGAGGGGCTGGAGGCGCACGCGCGAGCCATCGAGGCGCGGCTCCGTCCGGACGCCGTCGGAGACGACGGGTGAATACCGTCCGGGACACGGGCGCATGTTCATGCATCCTTAACGTCCCGAACGCCCGTTCGTGCGGCTTGTGTCCCTCACGACCGACCGTTATTCTGCTTCACGGTTCTCGTAACTAATCCGCGTCAGACAACCGAGTGAACCTTCTCATGCCGTGTCGCTAGATTGCGAGTCCAGGAGGAAACTTATGCGCGCGATCCCGTTCGCTGTCATGTCCGCCGTGCTTCTCGTCGGCGCCGCTTCCGCCCAGACCAAGGTCACGAAGCCCTTCGTGTGGCCTGCCGCGTGGTCGGACACCCCGGCCCGCAGCGCGAAGACCGGTGGGGAGTTCCGCAACTACCAGCTGTCGGACTTCAAGACCTACAACCCCTTCACCAGCGCCGAGGCGGGCAGCATCCCCGACATCATGAGCCTCGGCACCTCCGGGCTCGTGCAGCAGGACCCCCGCAACGACGAATTCATCCCCTACATGGCCGAGTCCATGAAGATGTCGAACGGCGGCAAGACCTACACGTTCGTCCTCCGCAAGGGCATGAAGTTCAGCGACGGTCAGGAGATCACCGCCGACGACTGGATCACCACCTGGAAGATCCACACCGACGAGAAGGTCGGCAGCCAGTCGCGCGACTCCTTCTTCATCCAGGGCAAGCCCGTCACCCTCAAGAAGCTCGGCACCTACCAGCTTCAGGTGGACTTCCCCGTCGCGGACGCCACCGCGATGAGCAAGCTGACCTTCGCCCCGTGGCCCGACCACGTGTTCGGCAAGGCCTACCGCTCGGGCGGCGCCGCCGCCATCAAGGCGCTCTACGGCCTGAACACCCCCGCGAAGAACATCGTCACGCCCGGCGCGTGGGTCCTCTCCGGCTACCGTCCCGGCGAGCGCGCCACCTTCGTGAAGAACAAGTACTGGGGCGAGTGGAACAAGGACAGCGCCGGCAAGGCCCTCCCGTACCTCAACGGGCAGTCCTTCCGCATCGTGAAGGACCTCAACAACGCCCTCGCGACGTACCTGTCCGGACAGATCGACGTCGGCCCCGCCACGAAGGCCGACAACCTCGCGCAGATCAAGAAGGCCATCGACGGCGGCCAGCTCAAGGCGACGCTGCTGCCCAACATCGGCGCGCAGGCCAGCAGCCAGTGGATCGTCTTCAACTGGAACAAGGCCGACGACGCCGACAAGCAGGCCCTGTTCCGCAACAAGACCTTCCGTCAGGCGATGAGCCACCTCGCCAACCGCGACGCGATGGTCAAGCTCGTGTACGGCGGCCTCGGCACGCCCACCTACACCAGCGTGTACCCGATCTTCGCGAACTTCATCCCGAAGGACCTCAAGAAGTTCGACTACAACGTCGCGCAGGCCCAGAAGCTCCTCGGGCAGCTCGGCTACACCAAGAAGGACAGCGAGGGCTACCTCGTCAACGACGCGGGCAAGCGCATCGAGTTCGACCTGACGACCAACGCGGGCAACAACGAGCGTGAGCAGATGGCGCGCATCTTCGCGGACGAGGCGAAGAAGGCCGGCGTGAAGGTCAACTTCCAGCCGATCGACTTCAACAAGCTCGTCGACGCCCTCACCGCGCAGAGCGACAAGCGTCCCTTCGACGCGATCCTGCTCGGCCTCTCCGGCGGCGACAACATCTGGCCCTACGGCAGCAACGTCATGCCCTGCGACGGCGGCCTGCACTTCTGGAACATGAGCGGCAAGTGCGTCGACCCCGTCGAGACCCAGATGGAGAAGCTGTACTTCCAGGGTCAGGCTGAGACGGACACCGCCAAGCGCCGTCAGATCAGCTACCAGCTCGCGAACCTCGAGAGCGACCTGCAGCCCGTCGTGTACCTCGCGGGCCCCGCGTACAACGTCACGTACAACAACCGCATCGGCGGCGTGTACCCCAAGAACCTCATGAGCAGCTACTACGGCTTCTCGGCCCTGCCGCTCGTCTACATCAAGTAAGCGAAGAGGTAATTAAAAAAGGTGCCACGGATATCCGTGGCACCTTTTTTAATTACACGTCAGGAGTTACGTCATTTACAGCCTGACTGAGTTTCTCGACGTGCACAGTCAAGAACAGCCGGTCGTCCATGTCTGCTCGATCTCGAATTTTTTCCAACTCCTGCACGATCTGCTTTAGCTTTTTAACGGCAGTTACAGCTGTTTGTAGGTTTTCTCGATTCATGTAGCTATTTTGCAGATACCTGAAGCAATAAAAAACCAGTTTGATATCTGTATATACCCGCTCTAATTCCTCCCCGCCTTCAATAATAGATTTGTCATTGAAATATATCTGAGACATCGTCTGCACGACTCTTCGTAAAGAGGCTTGCGCAGCTGCTAATTTCGCCGGATACTGGAACGAAAACTGGCTTGATTGTAGAACAATAGTAAAAAAGTCCATAAACAATTGAGGTAATGTACTCTTCCCAGTTTCCCATGTCTCGCTGCCTGCGCGGCAACTACCGCACCAACGCCTCCCCCCACACCCATTCCTCCCGCCACGTCTCGCCCCGGCGGATGAAGGGCACCTTCTCCCCCACCACGCGCGCGCCGCCCTTCACGGCGGCCCGCACGAGCGTCCGCGCGTCCAGCGCGGGGTGCACGGTCCGGGCGAAGCGCAGTTCGTCGTGGACGTCGAGCGTCTCGCCGGACGCGACGGAGTCCGTGCCGAGCGCCACCTCCACCCCGTGCCGGGCGAACAGGGCCCAGTCGAAGGTGCCGCACTCCAGGTTCGCGTTGCTGCGCGGGCAGGTCACGACGGCGCAGCCGGAGGACGCGACGGCGCGCACGTCGTCCTCGGTGACGTGCACCATGTGGATCAGGGTGGGGCGGGCGTCGAGCACCCCGAGCGACGCGAGGTAGGACGTGGGCGTGAGGTCCGGACCGGGCAGGCGGCCCAGGGTGTCCTCGAAGGTGTAGGGGCGCTTCATGCGGTCGAAGGTGGCGCGCAGGGCGCCCTGCCCGGTCCGGAAGAGCTCGAACTCGCTGGGGTGCTCGGCCACGTGGATCTGCATCGGCAGGCCCTCCTGCCGGGCGTACCGCGCGAGGAGCGTGAAGAGGCGGTGCGACACCGTGTACGTGGCGTGCGGGCTGATCCCGACGCGGACACCGTTCGCGCCCTCCTTCCTTCGCCAGCCCTCGACGCGTTCCACGGCGGCGCGGAAGGTCGCGTCGGCCGTCCCGGGGTTCGGGTCGAGGACCTCCCAGTACGCCACGCCCGACAGGCCCGGCGTGCCGAGCAGCAGGTCCATCACGTCGGGATGCCACACGATGTCGCCCACCACCCGCGTGCCGCTCGCCGCGAGCGCCTCCAGGCCGCGCCGCGCCCCGTCCAGGCCGCGCAGGCCCGCGTTCGGGATGACCACCTCGGGAATCCAGCGGAAGTACGGCAACGCCCGGAAGGGGTACAGGGACATGTCGAGGTGCGTGTGCGCGTTCACGGGCGGCGGCGCGATCACCTCGCCCGCGCGTTCCTCCCGGGCGTGCGGGAAGGACGCGCGCAGGTCCGCGAGGTCGCCCGTGGCGGCCACCACGCCGTGCGAGACGACGACGCCCCCGCCGGACCTCGGCAGGCCCATCCCGGTGTAGACGACGTCGGCGGTGAGGAGGCGCGGTGCGGGGTCGCTGGTCATGGGGAGAAGGTAGCAGGTGTCAGCGGTCAGACGTTCAGGTGCGCCGAATACGCCGCGCGAGCTCCTGCGCGACGGCGTCCGGACCGCGCGCGATGAGGTCGGGCGTGACGTGCCAGCGCGAGCGGGACTCGAACTCGCCCACGAAGAGGCTCGCGACGCCGCGCGCGCGGCGGTCCACCTCCAGGATCACCTCCACGTGGTCACGGCCCGGGAAGAGCACCATCTCCACCTCCGTCACGCCGAACCCGTAGGGCGGGTGGAACTCCAGCTCCTGCACGAGGCCGCGGCCCCAGCCGTGCGCGCGCTCCACCTCGGAGCGGCGCAGGCGCAGCCCGAGACGTTCCGCGCCCCTCAGGAGGGCCTCCACGGGCGCGTTGGGCAGGATCACGAGGCGGTCCTGGTCGGTGGGGTCCACGCCCGAGACGGACGCGCCCGTGTGGAGCCACACGTCCGTGCCGGGCAGCGACAGGGGCGCGTGGTACGGGACGGTCACGTCGAAGGGGAGCTCCACGCGCTCGCCGGGCCGCACGTCGACGGGCCCGCCGAGGCGGAACTCCAGCGCGGACTCGTTGTCGTGGTGCTCGTCGTGCTTCACACGCGTCATGACGTGCAGGGCGACGTACTCGATCGTCTGCGCCACGTTGCCCCCCTCGATCAGCACGTGTCCGCGCAGGTTCTCTCCGAGCCGGACCTCCGTCCTGTCGAGTCGGGTGTCCACACGCGCCGCGCCGATGCCCACACTGGCCAACATCTTTCCGAGGAAGCTCATACGAGGGGCAGTACGGGTGAAGGACCCGTGAAGTTGCGCGCCCACCCTCCCCCGACGCGGGGGGAAGGTGGGCGCGGTCACACCGGGCGGCTAGAAGGCCGCGACCTGCCCGTCCGTGCGGCCCTCGCTGCCGCCCGTCAGGACGCCGCGGTCGTCACGCCAGATGATCTGGCCGCGTCCGAAGGCGCCCGATTCGAGCTGGACGCGCACGTCGTGCCCGCGATCCTGCAGGGCGCGCGCCACCTGCGCGGGCAGGGCGTGCTCCACCTCCACCGTGAGGCCGCCCGTCCACTGCCACCTCGGGGCGTCGAGCGCCTCCTGCGGGTTCATGCCGTAGTCGAGGGTGTTCACCACGACCTGCAGGTGCCCCTGCGGCTGCATGAAGCCGCCCATCACGCCGAAGGGGCCCACCGCGCGGTCCTCGCGGGTGAGGAAGCCCGGGATGATGGTGTGGTAGGGCCTGCGGCCGGGCGCGAGCTCGTTCGGGTGTCCCTCCTCCAGGGTGAAGTTGTGACCGCGGTTGTGCAGTCCGACGCCCGTGCCGGGCACGACGACGCCGCTCCCGAAGCCCATGTAGTTGCTCTGGATGAAGCTGACCATGCCGCCCTCGCCGTCGGCGGCGCAGAGGTAGACGGTGCCGTGCGACGCGGGGTCGCCCGCCTGCGGGGGCAGCGCCCGCTCGTGGATGAGGGCGCGGCGACGCGCGTGGTAGGCGGGGTCGAGCAGGGCGTCGGTGGGGACCTCGACGTGCCGTGGGTCACCCACGAAGCGGTGCGCGTCCGCGAAGCCGAGCTTCATCGCCTCGATCTGCAGGTGCAGGCCGCGCTCGTCGTCGCGGCGCGCGGGCAGGTCGAGTCCGTCGAGGATGCCGAGCGCCACGAGCGCCGCGATGCCCTGCCCGTTCGGCGGGATCTCCCACACGTCGTGGTCCTTGTAGCCGGCGCGGATGGGCTGCACCCATTCGGTGGCGTGCGCGGCGAGGTCCGAGGCGCGCAGCAGTCCGCCCGTCTCGCGCGCGTGGCGGTCGATCGCGGCGGCGAGGTCGCCCTCGTAGAAGTCCC
>NZ_KI912648.1:5778-6136 GCF_000519345.1 Deinococcus pimensis DSM 21231 | reverse complement strand
CGGCGGCGGGGTCGTCGCTGTGGCTGTCCACCGCGACGAGCTGCCCGGCGAGGCCGAGCGCGGAGACGATCTCGGTGTTGGAGGGGGTGAGGGAGGCGAGACGCACGGTCCTCACGATACGCCCCGGCGGGTGGACGCGCCATGAAGGGGGACTGAAACAAAGCGCGCGGGGAGCGCGACAAACGCCCCGTGACACGTGTGATAGGCTCGCCCCATGAGAACGTTCGCGGTATCGATGACGGCATTGATGGCGCTGCTGCTGGGCGGTGGGTTCGTGGCCTACCGCGCCGGCGTGGCGGAACCGCCCAAGGCGGAGGAGCGGGGCAGCGCGGCGGCGCGCAACCCGGACGGTCCGAAC
>NZ_KI912648.1:4292-5678 GCF_000519345.1 Deinococcus pimensis DSM 21231 | reverse complement strand
CGAGGCGAGGTCCGCGTCGGGCACGCCGTGCGCGAGCAGGCCGAGCTCGCGCAGCGCGAGCGAGGCGCCCTGCGGGTACCCGAGCAGCGCGAGCGGCGACTCCACGGTCACAGGACGTCCTGGGTGGTGCCGCGCCTGCGGTAGTTGTTGAGGTCCTTGCGCAGACGCAGCGCGCGCTTCACGAAGGGCGCGAGCGGACTCAGGGCGTACTCGTACCCGGGGTACCAGATCTTGTCGCCGCCGAAGTTCTCCTTCATCCTGAACACGCCGAAGCTGTGCTTGCTCTCGTCGAGCGCGCGCGGGATGCCCCAGAAGTCGAAGAAGCGGTAGCCGCGCCGCTTGGCGTCGAGCATCGCGTGCCAGTAGAAGGCGGTGGGGGCCTGCACGTCCTGGCGCTTCTCCCCGTCCGCGGTGGGTCGGTCGTCCTTGATGGAGCCGCCGTACAGGTAGTACGTGCCGCCGCCCATCGCGAGGAAGAAGCCCCCGGCGAGGGCGCGGCCCTCGTGACGCGCGAGGACGAGGTAGGCCTCGCCGCCGAAGCGGTTCGCCTCGCGCAGCATCGTCTCGTAGTACGCGCGGGGGAACGCGCCGAGCTTCGCGCGTTCGTTCGTGGACGTGAAGATCTCCCAGAACGCCTCGAAGTCGTCGTCGCGGCCCGCCGTCACGCCGAGCTTGGCGCTCTTCTTGACGTTGCGCCGCGCCATGTGGTGGAGGTTCGCGAGGAGCTCGTCCTCGCTCCTCGTGAGGTCGACGGCGATGGTGTGCTCGGGCTGCTCGGCCTCCGCGCGCTTCCAGGGGCCGATCTCGTCGGGCAGGAGATGCGCGTCCCGCGGGAAGGGCGGCTCGATCAGGACGCGGACGTCCGTCGGCCGCGCGATGGCCTTGATGGCGCTCGCGACCTCCGGGAGCCTCGTGATGTCGTCGAGGACGGGGCCGCGCGGGGCGTACAGCAGGCTCAGGCCGGGCGCGAGCGGCTTGCGCAGCAGCTGCAGCGCGCCGACGGTGCGGCCGCCGTCACGGATGAGGTAGCGGGTGGGGACGTGACCGAGCAGACGGCGGGCCTCGCCGTACCCCCAGCCCTGCAGGGCGCTGGTGACGGGGAGGGAGCGGACGACGTCGTCGTACGCGGCGGGATCGTCCGTGAGGTGGAGCGCGAGTGGCACGTTGGGATTCTACAGCGTGGAGCGGCGCGCGCACGGCCCGGACATGAGAGGCGAACCGCCGGGTTCCCTTTCCGCCTCTCCCACCTGGGCTTCAGACCGCCCGTGAGGTTATGCACTAGAGTGGAGCGATGAAAACTCTCCTCGTGAGCCTCGTGCTGCTGGCCGGCACGGCGTCGGCGCAGACCGCGCCCGCGCAGCCCTCGACGCCCGCCGCGCCCGCCCA
>NZ_KI912648.1:2204-4192 GCF_000519345.1 Deinococcus pimensis DSM 21231 | reverse complement strand
CGGCGCCCGCGCAGACCACGCCCGCCAAGCCCGCCGCGCAGCCCGCTCAGGACCCCGCGACGGTCGTGGCGCGCGTGGGACCGGAGACGCTCACCCTCGGGGAGTTCGAGCGGCAGTACCGCATCTTCGTGGGTCGCCTCGTGAACCGTCAGGGCGTGCCGTACAGCGACGAGGTGCTGCCGTACTTCGCGGAGTACCGCCCGCAGATCCTCGATCAGATCGTGCGTCAGCGCGGCATCCTGCAGCTCGCGGCGGCGGCGGGCGTGAAGTCCGACACGGCGAAGGTCGACGCGGCCGTCCAGGAGAGCCGTCAGGACTTCGAGTCGGACGCGGAGTTCGCGGACGCCCTGAAGAGCGCCGGGTACGAGAACGAGGCGCAGTTCCGCGCGAACGTGCAGGAGGCGCTCGTCTCGAACGACTACCTCGCGAAGCTGCGTGACCGCTTCAAGTTCAACGACGCGGTCGTGGCGCAGTACTACCGCTCGCACGTCGCGGACTACCGCCGCGCGGCCGAGGCCTGCGTGAAGCACATCCTCGTGAAGGACGACGCGGCGGCGAAGACCGTGCAGGACCGCCTGAAGGCGGGCGAGGACTTCGCGAAGGTCGCGGCGGACGTGTCGCTCGACCCCGGCAGCAAGGACAAGGGCGGCGACCTCGGCTGCTTCGAGCAGGGCGTGACCGTCCCGGAGTTCGACAGGGCGTCCTTCACGGGCCCGCTGAACGTCGTGCAGCAGGTGAAGTCCGAGTTCGGCACGCACGTGCTGATCGTGTCGAAGCGCACCCAGGCGGGCGTCGCGCCGCAGACCGAGGTGGACGCGGAGATCCGCCGCACCCTCGCGGACGACGCGGCGCAGAAGTACGTGACGAGCCAGCTGGCGCGCATCCGGACCGAGAAGTTCGCGGACCGCGTGGCGACCGCCGCGCCCGCACCCGAGAAGAAGTAACCTCTTCTCCTCCTCGGCGGCGCTTCCGTGCGGGAGCGCCGCTTTGCGTTACACTCCCTGCGTGGCGCGCACCGTGAATCCCGTCCGTGAGAAGCAGCGCCGTTCGGAGCTCGCGCAGGCCGCGTACCTCGCGATCTACCAGCACGGGTACGCGCACGTCACCCTGAACGACATCGCCCGCGCGGCGGGCGTGAGCAAGGGCACGCTGGTGTACTACTTCGGCAGCAAGGAACGCCTGTTCGAGGTGGTGCTGCGCCGTTTCGTGCGCACCATCGCGATCAGCACGCGCCGGGCGCTGCGGCAGGCGTCCTCCACGGACGAGAAGCTGCGGGTGTTCGTGGAGAACCAGTTCTTCGGGCTGTCGAACACGCGCCGCTTCTACACGGTCTACCTGGACTTCCTGTCGGCCAGCACGAAGGACCGCGCGCTGGGCGCGGTCACCCGCGCGTTCTTCGAGGAGTCGGAGCAGCTCGACCTGGAGCTCGCGCGGCTCACGCCGGGCGACGCGCACGCGCGGGCGTGGCAGCTCAGGGCGCTGGTGGACGGCCTGAGCATCCGCTTCCTGTACGACCGCGACCCGGACCTGGAGGCCTACCGGCGCCGCTGCGAGAACGGGATCCGCGCGCTGCTGGGACTCCCGCAGGTCAAGTCCTGATCGGCAGGTCCGCGAGGAGCGCCGCGACCGCGCGGTAGCCCTCGATGAGGCGCGGCCCGGGCCGTCCGAGGGCGGATTCGGGCACGCAGGCCACGCGGGCGCCGAGGCCACGCGCCTCCACGATCTCGGGGCGGAGCTTGCGGACGCCGCACCACGACACGATCACGAGGTCCACGCGGGCCTCGCGGAGCTCGTCGTGCGTCACGGTGACGGAGCGCGCCTCACGGTCGGCGAAGGCGTTCTCGGCGCCGAGGTCGCGCAGGAGGTCCGTGATCCAGCTGTCGCGCGCCGCCACGATGACGGGACGCGGCCACCACTCGACGACCACGCGGGGCGGCCGTTCGAAGGTCCGGCGCAGGCCCGCCACCTCGGCGCGCAGGTCGTCGGCG
>NZ_KI912648.1:0-2104 GCF_000519345.1 Deinococcus pimensis DSM 21231 | reverse complement strand
CCTTCTCGGGCGGCCTGATCGGGCCCGAGGGCACGCCGCGCGACTACGCCGGGAGCCTCGCGGGCACGCCCGTGTTCCTGGGCTGCAGCGACGTGGACCCGCACATCCCGGTGGAGCGCGTGCGGGAGACGGCGCGGGTGCTGGAGGGCCTCGGCGCGCGGGTGGACGCCCGCGTCTACCCCGGCATGGGGCACACCGTCGTTCAGGACGAGATCGAGGCGGTGCAGAAGATGATGCAGGAGCTCAGCGTCACGAGCCTCGGCGGGTAGCGGCGCGGGGCTTCGGGCGGGACGCTCCGCGCATGAACGCCCGTTCACGCGCGGAGCGTCCCGCGCCGGTGGGCCTCGTGTATACTCCGCTCATGAAGGCGGCGCGAATGATGCGAGGCACCCCCGGCGACTAGCGCGAGCACGTCGTCCGGGGGCGCCTTGCTGGCGCCCCGTTTTTCTTGACCTCACGCCACCCCGAGGAGCCTCCATGACCGACACCTCCAGCACCACCGTCCCCGACGCCGCCCGCGAGTCCGGCGAGGCGCGCGGGCCGTTCTACATCACGACGGCCATCGACTACGCCAACGGCGAGCCGCACATCGGGCACACCTACGAGAAGATCCTCGCGGACGCCATCGCGCGCTACCACCGCCTCGCGGGCTTCGACACGTACTTCCTGACCGGCACGGACGAGCACGGCGAGAAGATCAGCAAGGCCGCGCGCGCGAGCGGACGCAGCGAGCAGGACTTCGTGGACGACCTCGCCACGCGCGCCTTCCGGGGCCTGTGGGACCGCCTCGGCATCTCCTACGACGACTTCATCCGCACCACCGAGGAGCGCCACAAGGCGTACGTCCGGGAGATCCTCCAGCGCGTCTACGACACGGGCGACATCTACTACGCGGAGTACGAGGGCCTCTACAGCGTCGGCGCGGAGCGCTTCGTCACGGAGAAGGAGCTCGTGAACGGCATCCTGCCGGGCGACAAGGAGCCGCCGGAACTGCGGCGCGAGGCGAACTACTTCTTCCGGATGGAGAAGTACCAGGCGTGGCTGCTGGAGTTCCTCCAGCAGAACCCCGCCTTCATCGAGCCCGCCGGGTACCGCAACGAAGTCCTGGAGATGCTGCGCGAGCCCATCGGCGACCTCTCCATCAGCCGTCCGAAGTCGCGCGTGCCGTGGGGCATCGAGCTCCCGTGGGACGACAACCACGTCACGTACGTATGGTTCGACGCGCTCCTCAACTACGTCTCCGCGCTGGAGGCGGTGGGGCGCCCCGAGCTCTTCGAGCGCGCGTGGCACGTCATCGGGAAGGACATCCTCAAGCCGCACGCGGTGTTCTGGCCGACGATGCTGCGCGCCGCCGGGCTGCCCCTGTACGAGAAGCTCGTCGTGCACGCGCACATCCTCGCGGAGGACGGACGCAAGATGGGCAAGAGCCTCGGGAACGCCATCGACCCCGCCGCGCTCGTCACGGAGTACGGTCCGGACGCGGTGCGCTACACGCTGCTGCGCGAGACGACCCTCGCGAGCGACAGTCCGTACGGCGAGAACATCCTGCGGTCCCGGCTCGAGAGCGACCTCGCCAACGACCTGGGGAACCTGCTGTCGCGCACGGCGAGCATGGTGCAGAAGTACCGTGGCGGCGTGCTGCCCGCGCCGGGCGAGCAGACCGAGCGCGAGCGCGGCGTAGAGGCGCGCGCCCGCGCCCTGCCGGGCGAGGTGCTGGCGTTCGTGCGTCACCTGCGGGTGAACCAGGCGCTGGAGGCGGGCATGGAGTTCGTGCGTGACCTCAACCGCTACATCGCGGAGCAGAAGCCCTGGGAGCTGGCGCGCTCCGAGGAGACCCGCGAGCGGCTCGACACGGTCCTCTACACCGCCGTGGAGGGCCTGCGCGTCGCGAGCGTGCTGCTGGAGGCGGCCATCCCGACGAAGGCGCGCGAGCTCCGGGCGCAGCTCGGGCTGTCGGACACGCGCTATGCTCTGGCGGGCGACTGGGGGCTGACGCCTCCGGGCACGACGCTGCAGCCCGGCGCCGTGCTGTTCCCGAAACCGCAGCCCAGGGAGGGCGAGGAGGCCGCCGCGCCCGCGCCCGCCCGCAGGAAGGACCGAACCG
>NZ_KI912647.1:132769-132927 GCF_000519345.1 Deinococcus pimensis DSM 21231 | reverse complement strand
CGCGAGGGCCTCCAGGTACGTCGCGGCGCGCGCCTCGCCTAGGACGTCCGCGAGCAGGTCGGGCGTGAGCGCCTCGAACACGCTGGAGCGCGTGAGGAAGCCCCGCAGGGTCGGCTCCAGCGGGCCCAGCACCTCCCGCGCGAGGTCGTCGAAGAGCT
>NZ_KI912647.1:129350-132669 GCF_000519345.1 Deinococcus pimensis DSM 21231 | reverse complement strand
TTCGGGCTGAACGCGTTCGCGACGCCGCGCGTGCCGGGCGCCACGCCCGGCCAGCTCGCCGACGGCGTGAGGTCGCCCGGGTAGAAGTCTTCGCCCGTACGGGTCGCGAGCATCGAGTCGAGGAAGCGCTCCTCCGTCTCCGGGTCGGGGCGCCACTCGTGAAAGTAGAACTGCCGCATCACGTCACGTGGCGAGCCGGGACCGTCCCCCCGCTCGCCCGCCGCGACGGCCCGCACGAAGTCCGCGTTCACGGTCCCGCCGCCCGAACCCGCGAAGTCCGCGCTGTTCGGCCGCCCGTCCTCGCCGTGCGTGCCGCCGAACCCGAAGGGCGAGATGGGCGCCACCAGCGTGAGGCTCGCCAGCGCGTCCGGATGGTCGATCGCGAGCTGAGCCGCCACGCCGCCCCCCAGGCTCCAGCCCAGCACGTGCACGTCCCGCGTCCAGCCGAGCGCCACGAGCAGCGCCCACAGGTCGTCCGAGAAGTCCCGCAGGCCGCGCGTGGCGTCGATCGCCCGGGCCTCCGTGTCACCGTAGCCGCGCAGGTCCGGCGCGGCCACGTGCACGTCCGCGGGCAGGGCCGCCATGAGCGGCTCGAAGAACGCGCCGGACGAGACGTTGCCGTGCACCAGCAGCAGCCGGGTCGCCTGAGCGCCCGCGGCGGCCCGCTCGCGTACGCGCGTCGTGAGGCGGTCGGTCCTGATGTCCCTCATGCTCCCTCCTCGGGGCGGAACGGGGCCGCCAAGGCGGCCCCGACGAAAATCGGCGCGTCTCCAGCGGTGGAAGTGGCGGTCCAGCCTCCAGACTTCGCCGGGCGGGGCGGCCCGCCCGTTCGGGCCTGGGCCGCCCACGCGTCTCTCCACTCAGGGCGTCGTACGGACCGCCTGCGTACGCTCGGGGACGGCCCCTCGCTTTTGCCTGGAGCGTCAACGTGTCTCTACGTGTGTGAGCGGGGCGGCCCGGTCCTCATGCCTGGTGCGGTGACGCGTCTCCACACTCATCTGTAGACGAGCGGCGTCTTCGCGAACTTGATGGGGTAGACGGGCACGCGCGCGTCGTTCAGGAACTGGAAGTGCAGCCAGTTCTCGCCCTTGAAGCCCTGGTATTTGATCTTGTTGCTCTTGGAGAAGGTCAGCTTCCCGAAGGGCGTGTCCATGTTCGTCTTCGCGAGTTCCGCCGCGACCTTGTCCTTGTCCGTGGAGCCCGCCCGGTTGACGGCCGCCGCGAGCGACATGAGGTTCACGTACGCGAGCGGCGCGAAGTACTCCTCCGTGACGTTGCCGAACTTCTTGCGGTACGCGGCGACGAAGTCGCGCGACGCCTTCAGCGGTGACGAGGACAGCCACAGGCTCAGGCCCGCCTCGCGGTCCGAGAGGCTGTTCTTCTCGAAGCCGACGGGCCACGAGGGCGGCGTGCCGTACAGCAGCCCGACGTTGAGGCCCTGCTGCTTGATCTCCGTCGCGAGGGGTTGCGCGTCCGTGTCGTAGCCGACCCAGTAGAAGATGTCCGGCTTCGCGGCCTTCGCCTTGCTGACGATCGGGCCGAAGTTGCCGCTGCCCGTCTTGAACTTCTCGGTCAGCACGACGTTGAAGCCCGCCTTCTTGAAGGCCGCGACGGTGTCGTTGATCCCGGCGCTGCCGAACGGACCGTCCTCGTACGCGATGGCGATGTTCTTCGCGCCCTTGCTGCGCTTGAGGTACTTGAACATGTCGAGGATCGCCTCGAAGTTGTAGTACGCCCAGGGGTGGTAGTGGAAGAAGTACGGGTTGTCCGCGAAGGCGTCCTCGACGGGCACGGCGGCCGCGCCGATCCACGCCATGAACGTGTCGTACTGCTTCGCGGGACCCGACAGGGCGATGGTCACGGCGCTCGACACGCCGCCCGCCATGAAGTCCACCTTGTCCACCGTCACGAGCTTCACGAACGCCGGGACGGCCTTCGCGGGAGCGGAACCGTCGTCCTCGATCTCGATCTCCAGGGGCTTGCCGAGCACGCCGCCCGCCCTGTTGATCTCGTCGAGCGCGAGACGGTAGCCGTTCTGGGCGGCCTGCCCGGACACGCTGCTCGGACCCGACAGGGGCAGCAGCACGCCCACCTTCACGGCGCCCGCGTGGGAGAGCGCGAGCATCGCGCCCATAAGAGCCAGTTTGCGCATGTTGTTCTCCTTCGCGAGGAGTGTAGGAGGGCGGTGTTACACCGACGTAACACCGCCCTCCTACACTGGCCGCGTGCTGCCAGAATCCATCACGAGCGCGGACGCGCAGGCGCCGCAGACACGCGGCGGGCCGCCGCGGGCGGCACGCTGGACCTTCGAGACCCGTCACGCCCTCGGCGGCGGGACCGAACTGCCGGTGCGGCTCGGCGTGCAGACCCTCGGTCGCCTGAGCGCCGCGCGGGACAACGCCGTGCTGATCTGCCACTACTACACCGGCACGATGCACGTCGCGGGAGACGTGCCGGGCGAGGGGCCCGGATGGTGGGACGCCCTCGTCGGCCCCGGCCGCGCGGTGGACACGGACCGCTTCTTCGTGGTGTGCATGAACACCCTCTCGAACGTGCAGGCCCTCGACGGGCGCGTCGTCACGACCGGCCCGGACACCCTCCGGGAGGACGGGCGACCCTGGGGCGCCGAGTTTCCCGCGTGGAGCCTCGCGGACCTCTGGGACCTCCAGTGCGCCCTCATGCGCGAGCTGGAGCTGCCGCGCTGGCACGGGGTGATCGGGCCGAGTCTCGGCGGGATGCAGGCGCTGCAGTGGGCGGCGCGCGCACCGGAACTCGCGCCGCGCGTCGCTGCTGTTGCGGCGGGCCCATCCTCCGGCGTGGTGCTGCGCTGGTTCTTCCGGCCTCTGCTGGATGCGGCGGCCGCGCGGGGCGGGATCACAGACGCAACTGCGGCTCATCAGCTTCTTCGGGCTGGGCTCGGACGGTGTGTACCGCACCTTCGAGGACGCGGACCTCGGCGCGTACCTCCGGACGCGGGCGCGCACCGCGTCGCTCGCGCACGTCCTCGACGTCGGACGCGCCCTCAGCACCCACGACCTGCGCGCAGTCGCATCGCTTCCCGAGCTCGCGCGCCGCTGGCGGGAGGCGGGCACGCGCCTGCTGACCGTGAACGTCGTCGGGGACCAGTTCTTTCCCGTGGAGCCCGCCCGCGAGCTCGCGAGGGCCACGCGGGAGGCGGGCGCGCGTCACGAGCACCAGGAGTTCACGAGCGACGTCGGGCACCTCGCCTGCGTGGAGGAGACGTGGCGCTTCGAGGGCGCCCTGCGCGCCCTGCTCGGCGGGGAGGGCTGACGTGCTGGCCTTCTCGGAGCGCGGCGAG
>NZ_KI912647.1:128135-129250 GCF_000519345.1 Deinococcus pimensis DSM 21231 | reverse complement strand
CGGGCCGGGCGGGCGGCACGGACGGCGCGGACTCCGGGCGCGTCACCGCGCCCCCCGCCACGAGCGGCCCACCAGCGTCACGAAGATCAGCAGGAAGAACACCGCGTCGCTCCAGCCGCCGCCGCCCGGCACGTACGTCTGCACGAGCGCCTCGCTGACGCCCAGCACCACGCTCGCCCACAGCACGCCCGTGAGGTTCCCGAGGCCCGCCATCACGATGATCGCGAAGGCCTTCAGGCCGAACACCAGGCCCACGGTCGGGCTCGCGAAGAGCAGCACGCTGATCAGCACGCCCGCGACCGCCGCGAGCGCCGACGCCACCCCGAACGCGATGAGGTACACGCGGTCCACGTCGATGCCGATCAACGCCGAGCCCCGACGGTTCTGCGCGACGGCGCGCATCATCCGCCCCAGGCTCGTGCGGTACAGCACGAAGTACAGCCCTGCCAGCAGCACCGCCGCCAGCACGAACGCCAGCAGCTTCGGCAGGCCCACCGAGAGCTCCCCGAGCGGCACGCTCACCGCGCCGTACGGCACGTTCAGCGTGCGGGTGTTGCCGCCGAAGAACAGCAGCGCGAGGTTCTGCAGCAGGATCGACAGGCCGAAGGTCAGCAGCATCTGGTTGAGTTCCGGCGCGATCAGCACGTGCCGGATGGTGAGGCGGTACGTGAGCCCGCCGAAGGCGAACATCACGAGCGCCGCGATGGGCAGGCCCAGCAGCGGGTCCACGCCGAGCGCCGTCATCAGGCCCCACGAGAGGAAGGCGCCGACCATCACGAACTCGCCGTGCGCGAAGTTCACGATGCCGACGACGCCCACCGCGAGCGCGAGGCCCGACGCGACGAGCGCGTAGATGCCGCTCTGCAGCAGGCCGTTGAGGAGGGTTTGCAGGAAGAGTTCAAGCATGACGTCGTGCGGAGGCGCCGTCGCGTGCGCGGCTCAGGTGCGCCGTGAGCGCCGCGACGAAGGCCTCCTGTTCCTCCAGGAAAGGTGAGTGACCGCTCATGGCGAACACCGTCTCCGTGACGTCGCCGCCCGCCGCGCGGAAGCGCTCCAGCACGGCGCGCGTCTGAGCGAGCATCGGCTGCGGCGGGCAGGCGTCCGCGCCCGGCCAG
>NZ_KI912647.1:117568-128035 GCF_000519345.1 Deinococcus pimensis DSM 21231 | reverse complement strand
GGGCCGCCCCGGCGCACGCGCCGGGGCGGCCCGCCCGCTGCGTGAGGAGCCCCTATCGGAACCCCTCACACGCACTGGTAGAATCGTGAGAGCGTGCCCTGGAATTCCAGCCCGATCGTCCTGCGCCTGCTCGCGCTGCTCGCCCTGAGCGACCTCGTCCGTTCGGGCTTCCTCGTCGCGTACCTGCCGCTCGCGGGACGCCAGTTCGAGCTCAGCGCCGCCGACGTGGGCCTCATCGTCGGCCTGAACTACCTCGCGGACGCGCTCGCCAAGGGTCCCGTCGGGGTGCTCACCGAACGCTTCGGTCTGGGACGCATGGCCTTCCTGGGCGCCTTCGTGGGCATCGTGACGCTGCTCGCGCTGCCGCACGTGCCCTTCCTGTTCCTCGCGTGGCTGCTGTCCCTCACGTGGGGCCTCGCGTTCACGTCGCTGTGGCCGGGCGTCATGACCGCCGTCAGCCACTTCGCGAAGGAGGGCAAGCAGAGCCGCGCGCTCTCCTGGGCGAGCGTCGCCGCCGCGCCCGGCATCGTGCTGGGCGTGCTCGGCGTGGGCCTCGTGATGAAGCGCGCGCCGGAGCTCGGCTACCCCATCCTCGTCGGAACGCAGGTGGTGGCGCTGCTGCTCGCGCTGAGCCTCGTGAACCTGCGCCTGCCGCGCCGCACGCAGCGCACCTCCTCGTACCGCTGGGTGCGCGTCGCGACGCTCATCCCGGCGGCCTTCGCGCAGACGCTCGCGCCGGGTCTGCTCGTCCCGATCTTCTACCCGTACCTCGCGCGGCTCGGCCTGAGCGTCACGGATCTCCTCGCGCCCGCCGCGCTCGGCGCGGTCGTGGGCCTCGGCTGCGTGCAGCTCGCCGGACGTCTCGCGGACCGGCTGCACCCGCGCGCGGCGCTGTTGCCGGGTCTGCTGCTGCTCGGCACGACCTTCGTGCTGCTCGGCCTGCCCGGAGCGGAGAACCGTCTGTACCTCATCACCGCCGTCGGCGGGCTCGCGTACGCGCTGTTCCTCGCGGGCTGGAACGGCCTCGTGGGCCGCACCCTCCCCAAGGAGCACCGCACCGCCGCGTGGGGCACCGTCATGGCCGTCGAGGCGCTCGGCTACGCCGTCGGGCCCGTGCTGGGCGGCGTGATGTGGGAACGCTTCGGGTCGGGCGGCCCCTTCTACCTCGGCGCGCTCGTGTTCCTGCTCGTCAACCTGTACTACGTCATGCCGTGGCGGGAGGCTGCCCGGCGCCTCAGCGCCACGCCGCCCCGCTGAAGCGCCGCTCTGTGAACTCCCCTTAACGCCCCCCTGCGAATCCGCACCTCACGGGAGCCACAAGCTGAGAGCGTGAACGACGACGAACGCAACACCAACCTGCCCGATCCCGCCGACAAGGTCTCCGCCGAGGGCGAGCGTCCCGAGGGCATTCCCGAGGAGGACCGCGGCCAGAGCCCCCACGAGGATCCCGCCGACAAGACCCAGCCCGCCGAGGGTGGCGAGGCCGAGGCGAACCAGTGACCTCCGGGGACCGCGAGTCCATGGAGCGCGACCTGAACGCGGGTGACGTCCCGGCGGTCACGCCCACCGAGGACAGCGCCCTCTACGACCCGCCCGCGGGCGCGGAGGAGACGGACCGCGTGGACGCCGAGGTGGACGGAACGAGCGCCTCGCACTACGGCGCGAACGACCCTGCCCTCTACGAGGACGACGGAAGGAAGGACGGGTGAACCCGGAGCTCGCGGACACCATCGTGGCGGTGCAGGGCGGCGTCGCCCGGCTCGACCGCGCCGAGGCGGCGGGCAATGTCCGCGGCTGGCTCGGCGTGCTCGAAGGCGCGGACTTCCCGCACGCCGAGGAGCTGCGGGGCGCGCTGTCGGACCTCGTGACGAAGCTGGAGTCCGGGGATCTCGGGGACGTCACGGACGTCCTCGCGCGCCTCGGAAACCTCACGATGGCCGCGTCGAGCGCCGCGCCGGGCGCCGTGGCGCAGGACGTCATGGCGCTCGGGCAGGCCCTGCACGACGCGGCCAACCGGCCCTACTGACAGCGAGCACCACCCCGGCGCGGACGCGACCGGACGAAGGGGGAGACATGGCCGCACGCGCAGACAAACAGATCGAGGACACCATCGCCGCCCTGCAGGGCGACGTCACCACGCTCGACAACGCCACCGCCATCGAGATGCTCGAGGCGTGGCAGACCACGCTGGACGACGCCGACTTCGACGGCGCCGACGAGATCGCGGGCATCCTCGCGCAGATCCGCGCGCAGCTCGACAGCGAAGAGCCCGACGGGACACTCATCGGCGAACTTCTCGGGGACCTGTCGAACGTCACGCAGGAGGCCGCCGACGCCGCCGACGACGAGGTGTCCGGCAAGATCCAGCTGCTCGCCGACCTGCTCGGCGACACGAGCGACAGCCTCGGCAGCTGAGGCGCCGTGAAGAGGGGCGCGCCTCAGGGTGGGGCGCGTCCCTCTTCGTCGGAACGTCAGAGGCGGGGGAAACCGAGGCGGTCGCGCGGCACACGCATCCGGTCGCCGCCGCGTGGATCCGGCACGATCCGGAAGGTGCGCGGCGCGGGCGCCGCACGCTGCCCGCGAGGGGCGAGGCGGCCCGCGCGGACGTCCCGCCCGCCGAGCAGGCCCGCGAGCCGCGGGTACTTCCGCGCGAGGGCGCGGGCCTCCTCGCGCACGGCGTTCGCGCGCTGCTGCAGCGCCGCGCGGTCCTGCAGCGTGGCGGTCTGCGCGGCGCGGCGAGCGTCGCCGGGCGCGGCGCCCCCGCGCAGGGCGTCCACGTACGCGCGCAGTTCACGCTGGCGCAACGCCGCGACGTCCCGCGCGAGCGCGTCGCGGTCCGCGAGGAGCCTGTCGAACGCGGCGCGGTCGGCGGGCTGAAGCTGGTTGCGCAGTTCCAGCCTGCGCGCCTCACGGCGCAGGTCACGTGTGGCCACACCGGGCGCGGTCGGCGCCGGGGCCGCCGTGCGGGGCGCGCCGTTCTGCGTGGTGCCCGGCGCGGCGGTGCCGGGCGTGCCGGTGGTCCCCTGCGCGTGGGCGAGGGCGGCGAGGGTGACGAGGGCGGTCAGCGCGGTCGTCAGGATGCGTGTCTTGCTCATACACCCCTTGGATGCGCGGACGCCCCCGAAAGGTTCCCGGGGTCCGCCCTCAGACGGACGGGGCGAAGCCCTCCACCTCGGAGAGGAAGTCGCGGTAGGTGAGGTCCAGCTTCACGGGCGTGATGCTGACGTACCCGTCCTGCACGGCGCCGTAGTCGGTCGTGTCGGAGTATTCCGCCTTGGGGGTGCCCGCCACCCAGTAGTAGTCGCGGCCGTCGGGGTCCTGACGGCTGATGATCTCGTCCTCGTAGCGGTGGTCGCTGAGGGTCGTGACGCGCACGCCGCGCAGTTCCCCGGCGGGGAAGTTCACGTTGAGGAGCGTGCGGGGCGGCAGACCGCGCGCGAGGACCTCCTGCGTGAGCTTCGCGGCGTAGCGGGCGGCGTGCGTGAAGTCGAACTCGCCGCTCGGGATGGACGCCTGCGAGAACGCGATGGAGGGCACGCCGAACGCGAGGCCCTCGATGGCGGCGGCGACGGTGCCGGAGTGCGTGAGGTCGTTGCCGAGGTTCGGGCCGAGGTTGATGCCCGACACGACGATGTCGGGCTTCCCGACGAGGTGCACGCCGAGCACGACGCAGTCGGCGGGCGTGCCGTCCACGCGGTAGGCGGGGATGTCGCCGAAGCCCGCGCTGGCGGTGTGCTTGAAGCGCAGGGGACGGCGGATGGTGATGCCGTGACCCACGGCGGACTGCTCCACGTCGGGCGCGACGACGGTGACGTCGCCGATCTCGGCGAGGGCGAGCCCGAGGGCGCGGATGCCGGGGGAGAAGATGCCGTCGTCGTTCGCGATCAGGATTCGTTTGCGGGCGGTGTCGGTCATGTCGAGCCAGTCTAGTGCGTTTGCCCGGGCCCTTCCGGGTCCAGGGAGGCTCAAGGTGCGGCGGGCGCGTCCCCACGTCCCTCAGGTGGGGCCGTGCGAGCGTGACCGCATGAGCGATTCGGCGCACATCATCACCCTGAGGCGCGGCACGGACTCCCTGTCGGGAACGGTCGTGGAGAGCACCCTGCCGGGCGTGGAGCACGGGACGGAGGTCGTGATCGAGTACCTCGGCGCGGCGCGCGACGAGTACCGCATCACGGTGGGCGGCCCGCACGGCGAGACCTACCCGGCGCTCTACGACGGCGAGGCGGACAACGTCATCACGTACCGGGTGACGCGGGGCGAATAGTCGCGGGTGTCGTACGAAGTCCGGTGCGCTTCTTTCGCACTGGAGTGGATCACCTCCTTTCCGCGCCCGGTGTTGCGACGCCGGGCGTTTTGTTTTGCTGTATGGTCGTTTGCCTACGAGAGGGCACGAGCGTACCGGGGTGAGCGTCAGCGTCGAACGGCAGCCTGTATAGACAATAGCGTTGAAGATGGAAACAAAGAGGAGGGAACATGTCTAGACGATATGTTCCCTCCTTGTCCTGCGAGCGGGTTTCAACGGGCGAGAGGCTTTAGGTCAGCAGTTTCAGGAGTTCGATCACTGCGTGGACCAGGGCGGTGAGGACCGTGATCAGTCGAATGACCTCGATCAGGCTCACTTTCCGGGCCACGCAGGATCTGGTAACCTTACGACGGTTCGCCTTAGGATTACCTCCTTTCCGCGCCCGGAGCTGCTATCTCCGGGCGCTTTCACGCGGAGATGCAGCCCTCGTCCCGTTGTCATGATGCCCATCCCGAAGGACACATGAACGGTACTGGCGAAAAGAATACTTGTCAAGTTGTATAGACGAGGCGAAGGACAAAAAACAAAACCTCGCACGACAGATCATGAAGCAGCGCGAGGTGACGAAGAACCTGTCGATCTTTCAGCGCAGGAGCCACTGCTCTGCGTCATCGAGTGAGCTGAACACGCCGAAGGTCCGGCCCCGGTTCGACTCGCGCGCGAGCTCCACGAAGCGTTCCCCGTGCCGCGCGACGTCCGGTTCGACGAGCGCGACGCGCAGGCCGTAGTTCGAGAACTTCTGCAGCGCGGCCCCCGCGAGGCCGGAGCTCAGCCGGAAGAAGGCGTCGTCCAGCACGCCCGGATGCAGCAGCAGCCGGTCCGTGTCGTGCTCGCGGCCGAGGCTCACGAGGTCCAGCACGTCCCGCTCCGTGACGAGGGGCGACGCGCCCGGCGTCACCTCGACGTAGCTCCCGTTGTCGCCTGCCCGAACGAGGCGGTGGTTCATGGTCTCCTCCGTGGCCGCGAGGCGGCCGGGTTCGAGCGTAGCAGGCGGCCGGGACGTGGTCCTGCGCCGGGCGACGTACGCGCGGTGGCGGACATGAAGAGAAGGGGACCTGCCTTGCGGCAGGCCCCCTCTCTTTGTCCGGCGGGCCGGGTTCAACGGGCGAGAGGCGTCAGATGAACAGTTGCAGGAACTGTGTCAGCGCGTGAATCAAGCCAGTGAGCGCGAGGATCAGGTGCGTGACCTGTTCCATGCTCACTTTCTCGATCGCGCGTGACGTGGTAGCCTTATTGCGCGTACGCATAAGACCACCTCCTTTCCACGCCCGGAGCTGCTACTCCGGGCGCTTTCACGCCAAAAGTGCAGCCCTCGTCCCGTTGTCATGATGCCCGTCCCGCAGGACACATGAACGGTACCGGCGAAAAGAATACTTGTCAAGTTGTATAGACCGGGCGTTCCAGCAAGAAACGCCCGGTCTATACAAGCAAACGACGCGCTGTTCAGTCGCCTTCCACGGTCGCGCGTGCCGTCAGGGCCGCACCGATCACGCCCGCGTCCGTCCCGAGCGCCGCGCGGCGGATCACCACGGGCGCGAAGTCCCCCACCGACTCGTCCGCGAAGCGCTGCACGCCCTCCAGGAAGTACGCGCCCACCTCCGCGACGCCGCCGCCGAGCACGAACACCTCCGGGTCGAGGAACTTCTGCACGTCCGCGAGCGCCACGCCGATGAAGCGCATCGCGTTCTCCACGATCCGCCGGGCCTTCACGTCGCCCTCCTGCGCCAGCGAGAACACCTCCGCCGTGCTCACGGGCCGCCCGAACGCGAACGTCGCGTCCCGCGAGATCGCCGTGCCGCTCGCGACGGCCTCCAGTGCGCCCGACACGCCGCTTCCCGCCACGGGCCCCGACGGCAGGGACACCACGTGCCCGATCTCCCCGGCGATCTTGTTGAAGCCGCGCCAGACCTTCCCGCCCAGCACGATCCCGCTCCCGATGCCCGTCGAGACCGTCACGTACACGCTCGACGACGTGCCGCGCGCCGCGCCCAGCACGGCCTCCGCGAGCGCCGCGGCCTTCGCGTCGTTCTCCAGCACCACCGCCTGCCCGAGCTTCTCGGACAGGTACGTCACGATCGGCACGTCCTTGAAGCCGTAGATGTTCGGCGCGAACTTCACCTCGGTGTACTCGCGGTTCAGCGGTCCGGGCACGCCGAGGCCCACCGCGGCCTCCTCCGGGAACTCCGCGCGCAGTTCCGTCACGCCCAGCACGATCGCGTCGAGGACGCTGCGCCAGCCGTCGCGTGGCGTCGGCACGGAGCGCCGCGCGAGCAGCGTGTCGCCGCGCAGCACGCCGTACGCGATCTTGGTCCCGCCGACATCGATTCCGATCGTGGTCGTCTCGCTCGTCATTCAGTCTCCCCCCAGAATGTCCCGGGCGTCGCGCTCCTGCACCTTCGGAACGTACAGGCCGACCGACCCCATGTACCCCCCCGTCTCGATCTCGATGACGGGCGTGTAGATCACCCACTGGAACGGCGTGCGCAGCACGCTCACCACACCGGACGACTCCAGCAGCCGACGGTACGACTCCGCGATGATCCTCGGGAACTCGCCCACCAGCACCCACGTGTCCCCCTGGAACGTCACCTCGACGCCGAACGAACCGCCCGTCACGGCAGGCCCGCCAGCACCACCCGCTGCTCCGCCGTGAGCGGCACGGGACGGCGCGTCGCGAGGTCCACGTGCACCTGCACGGACCGCGCCTCCGCCGCGAGCGTGTCGTCGTCCGCGAGGACACGGTACACCAGATCGAACGAGGAGTTCCCCACGCGCGAGCAGCGCATCTGCACCCGCACGCGCTGCCTCAGCGTGATCTCGCGGCGGTAGTCCACCTCCAGACGCGCCACCACGATCGGCAGGGACACCCCGCGCCGCGTGAGCTCGTCGAGGAAGGCGAGCCGCGCCGTCTCCAGGTACTGCGCGTACGCCACGTTGTTCACGTGCCCGAGGGAATCCACGTCACCGAAGCGCATCTGGATCTCGGTCGTGTGAGAGGCCGCCCAGCCGGCGTCCTGTTGCAGCAAGGTCATCGGCCCAGTGTATAGCCATGAGTGGAGAGACGCGTCAAAGGTCAAGGCTTGAGCGAGGGGCCGTCCCCGAGCGTACGACGGCTGCCATGAGTGGAGAGACGCGCTCATACCGACCTTCCACACGTGAGATGCGGCGTCCTGACCGCTCATCGCGCGCTTCCAATCTCCGCTAGACTGACCGCGTGAGCAAGCCCCCGGTCCTGATGATCATCGCGAGCGTCCTCGCGGGCCTCGGCATCATCCAGATGACCTTCCTGATCGGGCAGAGCCTCTACCGCTCCTACGAGTGGACCCGCGAGATCCGCGTTCTGCGCGGCGAGGTGCACCAGCTGCGCCTCGACCTCCGCACCCTCGGCGACGTCGAGACGCGCGCCGCCACCCCCGACTACCTGCGTGAGCTCGCCCGCTGCCAGGGCTTCGTCGGCAGCGAGGAGGACGTCGTCGTGGACGAGCGCGCCACCACCGCCGCGCAGGGAAACTGCCAGCCCGTCCGTCTGCCGTGACGTCCGGCCCCTCGCTCATGCCCGGTGCGTCCGCGTGGCTCGACGGGCTCGGGGGTGGCCGTCCGCGCTTGGGCGTCGTACGCTCGCGGGCGGCCGCTCGCTCCTGCCTGGGGCGCCCGCGTGTCTCTCCACTCATCTGTTCCCGAACACCTGAGTCCAGTACGTCCCGTACGTCGTCCCGTCGCGCGTCACGTACGACAGGCCGATCTCTTCGTAGTCGCCCATGATGTTGCGGCAGTGGCCGGGGCTCTGCAGCCAGCCCGTCACGACCTCCTGCGGGGTCTTCTGCCCTCCGGCGATGTTCTCCGCGACCTTCGTCCACGCGTAGCCGCTCGCGCGGGCGCGGTCGCCGGGCGCGCTGCCGTCCAGGGCGCTCACGTGATCGAAGTACCCGCCGAAGGCCATGCCCGCGGACTGCGCGCGCGCCGCCACGTCGAGGTTCGCGTTGCGCCGCAGGGGTCCCCGGACGGGTCCGCCGCCGAACCTTTTCGCGGCGCAGTCGTAGCCGCGGGCGCGGGCGTCGTTCGTGAGGCGCAGCACCTCCGCCTCGAAGGCCGCGTTCCCGCCGAGCTTCCCGCTCGTGAAGCGCACCTCGCGCGACACGGTGCCCGTGCGGCCGGGCAGGTCGAGCCGCACGACGTTCTGCCCGTCCGGGACGGTCACGGGCGAGCCCGTCACGGGGCGTCCGTTGAGCGTCCATCTCGGCTGGGCGGGCGCGTACACGCGGCTCCCCGCCTCCGAGAAGACCGCGCGGCCCTCGCCGAGCCCGAGGAGCAGGACCACCCGCGCCTGCTCGGGGCCCGCGTCGCGGACCTGCACGTCCATCGCGCCGGTGTAGCGCCGTCCGTCCGAGTTCACCGTGACGGTCACGCGGTACGCGCCGGGCGTCCAGAAGGTGTGCGCGGGCGAACCGCCGCGTGTGGAGGTCCCGTCCCCGAAGTCCCAGGTGACGTCCGCGTCCGCGGGGAACGGCGACGTGAAGGTCACGGTGAGCGGCGCGAGGCGGTCCTGCGCGGCGCGCATGCCGAAGCTGAGGTCGAGGGCGGGCGCGCTCCCCGCGAGGAGCAGGGACGCGAGGGCGAGGACGAGGGGACGGGAACGCACGCCTTGAGTATGCCTTCACGCGCGCCTCAGTGGTGTTTCATTTCGCATATCCTCACGCGCCGCGCGGGAACGCCCGGTACGGCGTGATAGATTGGGGCCGACGAGGACAGGGGAAGCCGGTGCGAACCCGGCACTGTCGCGCAACGGTAAGCCTCGGCGCCCCAGGGGGCGCGGGACGAGTCCGAATACCTTCCCGTCCGGTCCCTTCCGGGACCGCCCGCCTGACCTCTCGCGAAAAGGGGGACGCCGAGCAGCGACGTTGCCGCGTTCTCCGCCCCCCGTGGGCGGACGTTCTTTTTCGGGAAGGTCTCCGTCCGCGCCGCCCCGAGGCCGCCGGACTCCAGGAGCCCCCATGTACAAAGTGATCCTCACGCTGTCCCTGCTGGCCGTCTCCGGCGCGCAGGCCACCCGCTACCCCCTCACCGTCACCGACGACCTCGGCCGCAAGGTCACCGTGAAGGCCGAGCCGAAGCGTATCGTCAGCCTGCTGCCCAGCAGCACCGAGACGGTCTGCGCGCTCGGCGCCTGCGACCGTCTCGTCGCCGTGGACGAGTACAGCGACTTTCCCGCGCAGGTCACGAAGCTTCCCAAGGTCGGGAGCCTCTACCAGCCGAACGTGGAGGGCATCGTCGCGCAGAAGCCCGACCTCGTGCTCGTCAGCAAGTACGGCGACCTCGTGCCCGCGCTCGAACGGGCGGGCGTCACCGTCGTCGCCGTGAATCCCGAGAAGTACGACGAGGTGTTCTCCAAGACCCTCGTGATCGGCAGGCTCCTCAACCGCGAGACGGCCGCGAAGAACGTCGTGGCGAAGCTCCGCGCCGACATCGCCCGGGTGGAGATCCTCACGAAGTACGCCCGCAAGGTCCGCACGTACTTCGAGATCGACCCGACGCCCTACACGGTCGGCCCGAACTCCTTCATGGGCGTGCTGCTCACGAAGGCGGGCGCGGAGAACGTGATTCCCGCGAACCTCGGGGACTTCCCGCAGATCAGCCCGGAGCTCGTCGTGAAGCAGAATCCCGCGCTGATCCTCGGCGTGGACCTCGCCACGGCGGCCCGGCGGCCCGGCTGGACCACCATCGCCGCCGTGAAGGCGGGCCGCGTCCGTGACGTCCCGAAGGACCTCAACACCATCCTCGGGCGGCCCGGCCCACGTCTCGGCGAGGCGCTCCTGGGGCTCGCGCGGATCATCCACCCCGAGCTCTTCCGGTGAAGCAGGTCGCGTCGCCCCGTTCGCCCGCGCGTCCGCGCGTGGGCCGGACGGGCGCGCTGACGCTGGGCCTCGGTGCGCTGCTCGTCCTGACGGTGCTGCTCGCCGTGGGCCTCGGCGGTGTCACCGTGCCGCCCGGGGAGACGCTCTCCGCGATCCTCGGTGGGCTCACGGGCCGCGAGCTCAGCGGCAACGAGGTGATCGTGTGGCAGCTGCGCCTGCCGCGCGTCGTGCTGGGGCTGCTGGTCGGCGCGAGCCTCGGGGTGTGCGGCGCGGCCTTCCAGGGCGTGTTCCGCAACCCCCTCGCGGACCCGT
>NZ_KI912647.1:115327-117468 GCF_000519345.1 Deinococcus pimensis DSM 21231 | reverse complement strand
GACGTCGCTGTCGGTCGACGTTCAGGACACGGGTGTGGGGATCGCCGCCGACAAGCTGCCCTGCGCTGCCGTCACCGCCGCGATGGACCGCACCGACACCCGGCGTTTCGAGCACGAGCGCGTCATGGACCTCTCCGGCGGGGAACGTCAGCGCGTCGCGCTCGCGCGGGCACTGGCGGCCACGCCGCGCTTCCTGCTGCTCGACGAGCCCACCAACCACCTCGACGTCGGTCATCAGGTGGAGGCGCTGCGCTACCTGCGCTGCGAGGCCGCCGGGGGACTCGGCGCGGTCGTGGTGCTGCACGACCTCACGCTCGCCGCGCTCGCCGACCGCGTGCTGCTCCTCCACGAGGGCCGCGTCCTCGCGTCGGGCGCGCCCGCCGAGGTGCTCACGCCCGCCCTGTTGGAGCGTGCGTACGGCGTACGTGTCTCCGTCCACGAGATCGCGGGACGACTGCTCGTCGTCCCGGAGGCGTAGCGTGCCCGCCCGGTACTTCAGGACGGCCGGTCACCTGCTGGTGTGCCAGAACGGCAACTGCCGCGCGCGCGGCGCGGACCTGCTGATGCTGGCCCTGACGCGCGCCATGGAGAACGAGAAGCTGATGTACTACAAGGCGGGCGGCAGCGTGCGCCTCACGAGTTCCGGCTGTCTGGGCGCGTGCTCCCACGGGCCCGTCGTGGCCTGCTACCGCGAGCGGGGCGGCGCGCTGGAGCAGGGCTGGTACGAGGGGGTCACGCTGCCCCTCGCGCTGGAGATCGCGCGCGCCGTGCACGAGGGCGCGGACCTCCCCGGGCGGCAGCGCTACGGCCCCGACGAGGACTGAGCCCCGGCGCACAGCATGAAGTCCGCTTGCGCGGCCTCGCACGCGGACTCCACGCGGCGGGACTAGCGTCGGGAGGTGAGCACCGCCGCCTCCCGCCCCGCCCGCGCCCGCACCTTCGAGGCGCTGCGCAACCCCGCCTTCCGCGCGCTGTGGATCGCGCTGCTCGTCAGCGCGCTCGGCACGTGGATGCAGATCGTCTCGCTGAGCCTGCTGGTGCTGCGCGTCACGAAGGACAGCGCCCTCGCGCTGGGCCTCGTGTCGCTCGCGCAGGCCGCGGCGTTCTTCCTGCTGTCCTTCGTGGGCGGCAGTTTCGCCGATCGGCTCGACAAGCGCCGCCTGCTGCTCGTCACGCAGGTGCTGCTCGCCGCGTGCGCCGCCGCCTTCGGGGTGATCGCGGTGACGAACCACGTGTCGCTGCCGCTCATCCTGACGGTCGCGTTCGCGTCGAGCGCGGTGCTGAGCTTCGACCAGCCCGCCCGTTCGGCGCTCGTGCCGATGCTCGTCGCGCCCGAGCAGCTCACGAACGCCGTGGCGCTCCAGTCGGTCGCGTTCAGCGCGGCGTCGGCGGTGGGTCCGGCGCTCGCGGGCTTCCTCGTGGGCGTCCTCGGGCCGGGCGGGATCTTCTTCCTGAACGCCGCGAGCTTCCTGGGGATGCTGGTGGTGCTGTGGCGCCTGAAGGTCCCCGAGGGCGCGCGCGGCGGGGAGCGCCGACCGCTGGGCGAGTCGCTGCGTGAGGCCCTGCGGGCCGTGCGCGCGGACCGGGTGCTGCCCTGGGTGATCCTGGGGTACGGCACGCTGCTCTTCTGCGGGCCGAGCGTGTCGCTGATCCTGCCGCTCTTCTCGCGCACCACCCTGCACCTGAACTCGACCGGGCTGGGCTGGCTCTTCACGGCCACGGGCATCGGGACGATCCTCGGCGGGCTGATCGTGGCGTCCCTCGGGGAGGTGCGGCGCAAGGGGCTGCTGTTCCTCGGCGGGATCGCGCTGTGGGTGGCGGCGCTCGTGGCCTTCGGATTCGCGCGCTCCCTGCTGCCCGCGATGCTCGCGCTCTTCGCGTTCGGGCTGGGCCTCAACGCCGTGCAGTCCACCGCGATCACGCTGATGCAGTCCCGGGTGGAGCGCGCCATGCGCGGACGCCTCATGAGCGTGAACACCCTGCTGATGATGGGGCTGCGGCCCCTCGGGGACTTCCCGGCGGGCGCGCTCGCCGGAATCATCGGGCCGCCCGGCGTGGTGTGGCTCGGCGCGGGCATCGTGGGGGCGGTGGCGCTGCTGCTGGCCTCCCGCAGGCCGCTGCGGGAGGTGTAGGCGGTGCGG
>NZ_KI912647.1:107722-115227 GCF_000519345.1 Deinococcus pimensis DSM 21231 | reverse complement strand
CCGCCGACCTCGGGTACTTCGTGGGCTACCGGATCGCGGAGGCGGCCCTCACGCGCGGCGGGCTCACGTGGGCGGACCTGCTCGACGTCCGCGATCCCTTCGCGCTGCTCGCCGCGAGCGGCTACGACCCCGCCTGAAGGTCAGCCCGGCGCTCCCTCGGGCGCGGGAGCGAAGGCCGCCGCGTGAGCGCGCGCCCACTCCTCCAGGCTGGTGAGGCGCACGGGCATCACGCGCAGGGTCTCGGCGAGGTCCACGTGGCTCGACATCCGTTCCGGCTGGCGGTACGCGAGCTCGTACCCGGCGGCGGCGCCGCGTCCCATGCCGGGGAAGACCGCGTCGAGCTTCTCGCCGAACTCGGCGGGTGGCATGGCCCGGAAGCGGACGGGCCGTCCCAGCGCGCGGGAGAAGCGCTCGGCGACCTCCTCGCCGTCGAGCCGTTCGGGTCCGCAGACCTTGAGGTTGAGGTTGGCGAGCTCGGGATGCGCGAAGGCGTGCGCGGCGAACGCGCCGAGGTCCTCCGTGGCGAGCCACTGCATCCTCACGGCGAGCGGGGTGGGGTAGGCGAAGGTGCCGTCCCGCGCGAGCTCCTCGCGGGTCCAGGGACCCAGGAAGTTCTCCATGTACGCGGTGGGCTGCAGGACGACGTAGGGGACGCCGGAGCCCTCGATGGTCTCCAGAACGTCGATGCGCGCGTCGAAGGCGGGGTTGCCGCCGCGTGCGGGCGGGATCTCGCCGCTGGCGTTCCAGACGAGCAGGCGCACGCCCTCCTCGCGGGCGGCGTCCACGACGTGGTGGGCGTAGCGCGGCCCGTCGGTGGGGGAGGGGGTGAAGAAGGGGACGTGCAGGAAGACGCCGTCGGCACCCCGCACGGCCTCGCGCAGGGCGGGGGCGTCGTCGAGGTCGCCGCGCACGACCTCCGCGCCGAGGGCGGCGAGGGGAGCGGCGCGTTCGGGAGCGCGGGTGAGGACGCGGACGCGGTGCCCGGCCTCGACGAGGCGGCGCGCGACGGGGTTGCCCTGGGAGCCGGTGGCGCCCGTGACGAGGATGGTGTTCATGGGTGGTCCTCCTTGAGGTCTTCGAGCCGAGTATCCTCTCATGGGTAACTAAAAGGAAGTAGTTACCCTTCGGTAACTTTCGATGACCTCACTCTCCCGTCTTCATCACCGCTTCACGCAACCTCCGCGCTCCATCCATTCCCGGCTCCCCCGCTTACAAGCCAGGTGGAAGGCCAAATCCATTCCCCACCCCTCGCGGAGGACCCATGAGCAACGATTCGAAGACCGATCTCGCCAAGAACCCCCGCCGTCAGTTCCTCGGCCAGATGGGACTGATGGGCGCCGGCGCCGTCCTCGCGTCCTGCGCGCCCGTCATCGCGCAGCAGCCCAGCAAGCCCGACCTCGACGCGACCATCTTCAACTTCGCCCTCAACCTCGAATACCTCGAGGCGGCCTTCTACCTCGCCGCCGTCGGACGCCTCGGCGAGCTCACCACCGCGGGCGGCGACGCCAGCAAGGTCATCCTGCCCGCGAGCTTCACCGCCGCCGCCAGCAACGGCACCGGCATCAGCGGTCTCTCCCCCGAGGTCCGCGCCTACGCGCAGGAGATCGCCACGGACGAGCTCAACCACGTCAAGGTCATCCGCGCCGTCCTCGGCGCGAACGCCGTCGCCCAGCCCCGCATCGACCTCGGGCCCGCCTTCCAGGCCGCCGGGAGCGCCGCGTCGAGCGGCGCCATCACCGGCTTCGATCCCTTCGCGAACGAACTCTTCTTCCTGCACGGCGCGTTCATCTTCGAGGACGTCGGCGTGAGCGCCTACAAGGGCGCCGCGCGCCTCCTCGTCGACGACAAGGCGGGCGGCAACCTCGAGAACGCCGCCGGCATCCTCGCCGTCGAGGCCTACCACTCCGGCAGCATCCGCACGCTGCTCTACCAGCGCCGCACCCAGCAGGCCGCCGCCGGACTCACCGTCGAGCAGGTCGTGCAGGCCATCAGCAACCTCCGCGACGCCGTCGACGGCACCAGCGACGTCGACCAGGGCATCACCAGCAACGTCGAAGGCAACCCCGCCTACGTCCGCAGCCAGACGAACGCCGCGAACATCGTCCTCGCCGACGGCAACTCCATCGCCTTCAGCCGCACCCCCCGTCAGGTCGCCAACATCGTCTTCCTCGACAACACCGGTCAGAAGACCATGGGCGGCTTCTTCCCCGAAGGCCTCAGCGGCAACTTCTCCGCGATCCTCGCGCTCTGAAGGCCGCGCGGACGCCCGTCGAGACCGGCCTTCCGACGAGCGACCGCACGGGAAGCGGGCCCACCCCCGGGGGTGGGCCCGCTTCCCGTGCGGTTCAGGCGGGCACGGTCACGCCGTACAGTTCCCCGTACTTCCCGCGCAGGTAACGCAGGTAGGGCTCCACGTCCAGCTCGGCGCCCGTCGCGGCGAGCGCCACCTCCGCCGCCGTGCGGCTCCGTCCCAGGCGGTACACGTGCCGGGTCAGCCAGCCGCGCAGCGTCCCGAACTCCCCGCGCGCCACCTCGTCGGGAATGTCCGGATGCGCCCGCCGCGCCGCCTCCCAGAACTGCAGGCTCAGCACGTTCCCCAGCGTGTACCCGTGGAAGGCCCCGCCGATCAGGCCCGCGTGCCAGTGCACGTCCTGCAGCACCCCGTCCGTGTCGCTCGGCGCGCGCACCCCGAGGTCCTGCTCGTAGCGGGCGTGCCACGCGTCCGCGAGGTCACGCACCTCCAGCGTCCCCTCGTGCATCGCGAGCTCCAGCTCGAAACGCAGGATCACGTGCAGGTTGTACGTCAGCTCGTCCGCGTCCGTGCGGATCAGGCTGCGCCGCACTACGTTCACGGCCCGGTAGAGTTCCTCCTCCGTGACGTCCGCGAGCTGCTCGGGGAAGGCGTCGCGCAACCTCGGGAAGTAGTGCTGCCAGAAGCGCGCCCCGCGCCCCACCACGTTCTCCCACAGCCGCGACTGGCTCTCGTGCACCCCCGCCGACGTGCCGCGTGCGAGCGGCAGGCCCTCGAAGGCCGGATCCACGCCCTGCTCGTACATCGCGTGACCCGACTCGTGCAGCGTCGAGAACAACGCCTCCGTCAGGTCCGTCTCCTTCACGCGCGTCGTGATGCGCACGTCGTCCACGCTGAAGCGCGTGCAGAACGGGTGCGCGGTGAGGTCCTGCCGCCCCCGCGAGAAGTCGTACCCGTAGTCCGCGATGACCGCCTCCGCGAAGCGCAACTGGTCCGCCGCGGGATAGTGCCGGTGCAGGAAGTCCGTGCGGGGCTCCGGCGCGGCCGTCACGGTCGCCACGAGCGGCACCAGCGCCTCCCTCAGACGCGCGAACACCTCCCGCACGCGCGCCACGGTCATCCCCTCGTCACTCCCGTCCACGAACACGTCCATCGGGTGGTCGAACTCCGGGAAGAACGCCGCGTACTCCCGGCTGAGCTCCAGCGTGCGCTCCAGCCTCGGGACCATCCCCGCGAAGTCGTTCGCGGGACGCGCCCGCACCCACGCGGAGTACGTCTCGTTCGTGTGCCGCGACATGCGCTCCACGAAGTCCTGCGGGAGCCGCGTCGCCCGGTCGAAGTCACGCCGCGCCACCCGGATCAGCCGCGCCTCGAAGCCGCCCGCGTCGAGGTGCCCGCCGCCCGCCTCCAGCTCGTCGAGAAGCCGACCGAGCCCCGCGTCCGTGGCCTTCTCGTGCCGCAGGCGGCTCAGCAGGCCGCTCTGACGCGCGCGCGCCGCGCCGCCCCCCTCGGGCAGGTACGTGGAGCGGTCCCAGCCCAGCACCGCGCCCACCGACGTGAGGTCCGTGATCTCCGTGAGCCGCGCGCGCAGCTCCGCGAACTTCGTTTCGAAGGACATGCCTCAGGCTATCCCACCGCGCCACGCGGGGAGGGCTGCCATCGGCGTGCCATGCCTCCCCGCCTACCCTGCGCTCAGGACAGGGGAGACGCCGCGAAGCGCGGGCGCCCCCGGACCCCCGAGCCTCTCGCCCCGAAAGGACCACGATCATGTCCATCACGCTGCGCCGCCTCACGCCCGCCCTGCTCATCGGCCTCACGCTCTCGCTCGCCGCCTGCGGCGGCCCCGCCGCGCCGGACGGCTCCACCGGCGGCAACACCGGCGGTGGCAACACCGGCGGCGGGAACACGGGTGGTGGCAGCACCGGCGGCGGCTCGGGCCAGACCTACACCAAGATGGGCTACATCGACGTCAGCGAAACCGTCGTGGGCGCCCGGGTGGACGTCTCCGGCTACGGCGCCTTCTTCACCAGCCAGGCCGTCACCGCGACGGGCAGCAACCCCTACGCCTCGCTCACCGGAACCTGCGTCGTCTCCGACACCACGGGCGGCACGCCCCAGCCCACGCCCGGCACGCCGATCACCTCGCTCGACGCGGGCGACCACATCAGCCTCACCTCGTCCGCCGGCACCTTCGGCGCGCTGCCCCGCCACAGCGGCGCCACCTCCATCGACTACTTCTCCGACGAGAGCGCGCCCCTGCCCGCCACGCTGCCCACCACGGCCCTCACCGCCGACGTGCCCGGCGCGGCGAACGTGCCCGCCATGAAGGTCACGCTGCCCACCGCCAAACGCCTCACGCTCACCGCGCCCGGCGCCGCCTCGAACTACGCCGTCACCCCCGACACCACCTTCACGTGGAGCGAACCCTCCAACGACGCCTCCACCGTCGTCCTGCTGGCCGGCTCCGCCATGTCCGCGAGCAAGGTCGTGGTCTTCGCCTGCTACGCCCCCGACACGGGTTCCTTCGCCTTCCCCGCCGCCGCGAAGCAGGCGCTCGCGGCCAAGGGCTTCACGAGCGGCACGCTCTCCCTCGGCGAGCGCGTCGCGACCGCCACCACCGTCCACGGTGACGTCCTCGTCCAGGCCAGCGTCTCCCGCCTGACCATGTACGGCGCCGACGCCACCGCCGAGGCCGTCCGGACCGCGAGCGCCCTCCGGGCACGCTGAACCCCACGATCCAGGGCGGGGCGGGCCCGGACGGCCCCCCCGCCGCTCTATACTCCCTTCGTGCAGCGCCCCCCCTTCAGCGCCCTCGCCCGCGTCTACGACGCGATCATGGCCGACATCGAGTACGACGGCTGGGCCGAGTTCATCCTCGACTACCTCCGCGCGGAGGGCTGGAAGGCCCACAGCGTCCTCGACCTCGCCTGCGGCACGGGCGCCAGCACCCGGCCCTTCGCGGCGCGCGGCCTGAACGTCACCGGACTCGACCTCAGCGCCGACATGCTCGCGGTCGCCGCGCGCGAACTGCCCGGCGTGACCTTCACGCAGGGCGACCTGCGCGACTTCGAGCTTCATCAGCGTTTCGACCTCGTCACCTGCGTCTTCGACTCCCTCAACAACCTCACCGACCCCTCCGACCTCGGCCGCGCCCTCACGCGCGCTCACGCGCACCTGCGGCCCGGCGGGTTCCTCGTGTTCGACGTGAACACCCGCGCGGGCGTCCGCGACCTCTGGGAGGGCGACGTCATCGAGGGCGTCGCGGACCTCCCCGAGGGCGGCGAGGTGCACTACCACTGGTCGCACCACTACGACGCCGCCCGCGAGATCGGGATCGTGCAGGCCTTCTGCCGCGTCGGCGACGAGGAATTCCTCGAAGTCCACGAGGAACGCGGCTACGATCAGCTCGACCTCGAGCCCCTGCTCGCCGCCGCCGGATTCGGCTCCTGGGAATTCCTGGAGTACCCCGACTACGCCCGCCCCGAGCCCGACGCGACCCGCGTGTGGGTGTTCGCGCGCGCCGCGTGGACGGGCGAGGGCCTTCCCACCCGGAGCGCCTGACGTGGAGCGCGTCCTCGTCCTCGGAGCGGGCGGCTGGGGCACCGCGCTCGCCGTGATGCTCGCCACGCACGCCCGGAACGTCACCCTCTGGGCCCGCCGGGACGACTTCGCCCGCGAGCTCGCCACCACCCGCGAGAACCGCGAGTACCTGCCGGGCGTGACCCTCCCGGCGGGCGTGGACGTCACGAGCGACCTCGGCGTCGCCACGCGCTTCCCCTTCGCGCTCGTCGTGGTGCCCAGCGTCGGCGTCGAGGACCTCCTCGGCGGTCTCCCGCGTGACCTCGGCCTCGTCCTGTGCGCCAAGGGCGTCGCGCGCGACGGACGGCGGCTCACGGACGTCGCGCGCGAGCTCGGCTTCCCACGCGTCGCCGTGCTGTCCGGCCCGAACCACGCCGAGGAGGTCGGACGCGGCCTGCCCGCCGCGAGCGTCGTCGCGAGCGACGACGCGGACTTCGCGCGTGACGTGCAGGACGCCACCATGACCCCGTCGTTCCGGGTGTACACCTCCACCGACCTCGCGGGCGTCGAGCTCGGCGGGGTCCTCAAGAACGTCATGGCGCTCGCGGCGGGCCTCGTGGACGGCTTCGGCTACGGCGACAACGCCAAGGCCGCCCTCATGACGCGCGGCCTGCGCGAGATGCGCCGCTACCTCGTCTCGCAGGGCGCCGACGAGGACACCGTGTACGGCCTCTCCGGCCTCGGGGACCTCATCGCGACCGCCACGAGCCGTCACTCCCGCAACCGCGCCGCCGGGGAACGCATCGCGCGCGGCGAGGACCCCCGGCAGGGCGGCAAGGTCGTCGAGGGCCTGAGGACCGCCGCGCTCCTCGACGACTGGGCCGCCGAGCACGGCCACGACCTGCCCATCGTCCGCGCCGTGCACCGCGTCGTGGAGGGCCGCTGGACTCCCGAGGAGGGCGTGCGGTCCCTCATGGAACGCGAGGCGAAACCGGAATAGGAAAAGGAGGGGACGGCCCCTCGCTCCTGCCTGGGGCGTTCACGCGTCTCTCCAACCTTGGTTGGCTGCGTACGGACCGGAGCGGTCCGGTCCTCCTGCCTGGGCCGTCGACGTGTCTCTCCAGCTTTTGCTACAACCTCTGGAACCTGTCGTTCTCCAGGTAGTACGCGAGCGCCGTCACACGCTCCGCCAGGGTGGGGTGGGCGTGAAGGCGTTCGAGGTCGTGCACGACGGCCTTGAGGTCCGGCAGCGACAGCAGGTACGCGCAGCCGTGCGCGCGCGCGAGGGGCGGCTCGTCCTCCCAGTCGTCGAGGTCGTCGGGATCGGCGATCACGACGACCTCGTTCGCCGCGAGGGGCCGGTCGAGGCGCGCGTACAGCGCGAGGGTGTCCGGCAGGGAGGGCGCCCGCTCCAGGAGGTCCACGAGCGGAAGGGCGACGGGCTCGAAGCCGGACGGCATGGTTCCCTCAGGTTACCGAATTTCAGACCTGTTTTGGCGTCCATCGTGTTGCGAGGTTGGGCAGGTCCACCTCGACGACGCCGAGGGTGAGCGTGTCCCCGATCTCGTGCGGGACGGGCAACGTCACGTCGAGCGCGAGGTCGGGCAGCAGCACCGTCGCGACGGCGCCCCGGCGGTCCACGACGGTCCCCTCGCCCTGCCAGCTCCCGTGGCGGCGCAGGTACACCAGCGTCCAGTGGCGGTTGGAGGCGCGTTCGGCGGCGCGGGTGCCGCTC
>NZ_KI912647.1:107309-107622 GCF_000519345.1 Deinococcus pimensis DSM 21231 | reverse complement strand
GGTGCACCACGAGGTCGAGGTAGCGCCGCATGGGACTCGTCGCCTGCGCGTACGCGCTCAGGCCGAGGCCCGCGTGCCTCCCGGGGCGGGCGCGAAGCGGGTCCGCGCGAGCGACTTGCGTTTCGCCCAGTTCTCCGGCAGGTGCCGCCAGAGCGCGGCGGGCGTCTCGCCGGGCTCGATGGTGCCGGACGTGCCGGAGGGCGCCTCGCGAGGGGAAAGCGGTGGGTCCTGCTGCGCGAAGGGCAGCGCGAGGTCGCGCTGGGAGGCCCAGGTGGCGACCGCCCAGCCCGCGAGCATCATCGCCTCCTGCACG
>NZ_KI912647.1:106470-107209 GCF_000519345.1 Deinococcus pimensis DSM 21231 | reverse complement strand
CGGCCTCTCGCCGGGCGCGGGCGGCCCGCGCGAAGCGGGTGAGCTCCACGAGGACGGGATCGCCCGTGAGGCGGTCCTGCGCCTCGCCGTACGTGAGGCGCGTGACGCGCACGAGGGTGGGGTGGATCTCGACGTGGCCGGTGGGTTCGAGGTCCCCGTCGAGGTCCACGGCGACGCTCAGGGCGGGGGAGACGTCGGTGAGGCCGAGGCCGAGCAGGCCGGTCGCGGCGGGCGGCAGCATGGGCGCGGTGAGCTCCGGGAGGTAGAGGGTGGCGCCGCGCCGCCGGGCCTCCGCGTCGAGGTCGCTGCCGTGCGGGACGAGCGCGGCGACGTCGGAGACGTGCACCCACAGGCGGTGGCCCTCCCCGGTGCGTTCGATGCTGAGGGCGTCGTCGGGGTCGCTGCTGCCCTCGTCGTCGATGGCGAGGGCGGTGAGATGAGTCAGATTCAGTCGGCCCGCCGCGTCCGTGAGCGCTGCCGCCTCCGGCAGGGGCAGGTCCACGGGGCGCGTGTCGGCGCCGTGCCGGGCGGGGTAGGGGTTGCGCGTCTCGTCCCAGACGTCGAGGGCGAGCAGCAGAGCGTGCGCGCTCTCGGGCGTCTCGGGGCGGCCGAGGGCCGCGAGGACCCTGGAGGTCTTCGTGCGGCCCAGCGCGAGCGCCTCGACGTCGCCGAGGCGTCGGGGGTCGGTGACCTCGCCGCGCCGCAGGGCCTCGACGAAGGCGTCCCAGGCGCGGGCCTG
>NZ_KI912647.1:99657-106370 GCF_000519345.1 Deinococcus pimensis DSM 21231 | reverse complement strand
GGTGGGCGCCGTCCGGGCCGCGCCGCGACCCTGCTGCGCGTCGAGGTGGAGGACGCCGACGGCAGCGAACTGCGCGCCAACCTCCCCATCGGCCTCGCGGAGCACGCGCACAAGATCCTCCCGCCGCGCGTCCTCGGCGTGCTGGAGCGCGAGGGCATCTCGGCGGAGGCGCTGAAGCTCATGCTGTCGAGCAACCCTCCCGTGGGGGACCTGCTCAGCCTCGAAGGCGCGGACGGCTCGGAGATCCGCCTCTCGGTGGAGTGACGCCCGCCGCGTGGGCGCCTCCGGACCCGGGGGCGCCCACGCGCGAGCCGCTACCATGACACCTATGGCCAGGTCCCTGCCCGTGCCCTTCCCCGGCGTCCAGGAGACGCCGCTCGTGACCGAGCTGCGCTTCCCGCACGCGGACGTCACCGTCCGGGGCGAGTTCGAGCTCAACGAGTTCGCCACCCTCGCGCCCGAGAGCCTGGAGTTCCTGCGGCTCTACATCAAGGTGCGCGGCAACCTCAAGGAGGTGGAGCGCATCCTCGGCGTGTCCTACCCGACCGTCCGCGCCCGCTTCGACACGCTGCTGCGCGCCATCGGCTACGAACCCGAGGGCCCCGACCCGCGCGACGAGACCCTCGCCCTGCTCGAACGCGGGCAGATCAGTCCGGAAGAGGCCGTGAAGAGGCTCAAGAAGTAACCACTGAGTGGAGAGACGCGCCGACGCACGAGGCGCGAGCACCGGACCGCTCCGGTCCGTACGCAGGCGGAGCGTACGACGAGGAAGGGCCCCGCACCGGACGTGCGGGGCCCTTCCTCGTCGCGCCCTCAGGCGATCTCGGCTTCCTCCTCGTCGGGTTCGGGCGCGAGGGTGCCGACGGGGAGGCGCACGAAGACGGTGGTGCCCACGCCGACCTCGCTCTCGACCCAGATGCGTCCGTCGTGCGCGTCCACGATGGCCTTGGCGATGGCGAGGCCGAGCCCGCTGCCGCCCACGTCGCGCGAGCGGGACTCCTCGACGCGGTAGAAGCGGTCGAAGAGCCGCCCGAGGTGCTCCTCGGGAATGCCGGGCCCGTCGTCCCGGACGCGCAGCAGCAGGTGGCCGTCTTCACGGGTGGAGCCGAGCGTGACGGCGTGCGATCCGGCCTTGAGCGCGTTGGAGACGAGGTTGATGACGACCTGCCGCAGCTTGTCGGGATCCCCCGCGAACTCCACCTCGTCGCCCTCGACGGTGACGGTCGCGCCCTGCGCCTGCGCGAGGGGCCGCAGTTCCCGCGCGATGTCCTCCAGGAAGAGGCGCGCGAGCATGCGCGCCTGCCGGAGCTGGTTGACGCCGCTGTCGCTGCGGGCGAGTTCGAGCAGGCTGGCGATGAGGCCGCTGAGACGGTCGGCCTCGTTCTTGATGATGTTGAGGCTCTCGGCCTGCTGGGGGCTGGGCTGCGTGCGGCGTAGCAGGTACCCGGCGTGTCCGCCGATGGCGGTGACGGGGGTGCGCAGTTCGTGGCTGGCGTCGGAGGTGAAGCGCCGCTGCGCCTCGAAGGAGCGCTCGATGCGGTCGAGCATGCCGTTGAGGGCGTGCGCGAGGGCCTGCACCTCGTCGCCGGTGGCGGGTTCGGGGACGCGCTGACGCAGCGTCTTCTCGCTGATGGACTCGGCGGCCTTGCGCACGAGCCGCAGCGGGAGCAGCGCGCGCCCCGCGAGGAAGTACGCGCCGACGCCCGCGCCGATCACGCCGAAGAGCGACACGAGCAGCATGATGAGCTGCAGGTCGCGGACGGTGCCGTACACGCCGCTGAGGTCCCGCGCGAGGTATAGCACGAGGCTGGACTGCACGACGCGGTTGTCGACGTAGGAGCCCGCGTCGTACGGGAGGACGCTCACGAGGACCATGGTGGGGATCTCCTTGCCGTCGGACGGCAGGAGCTTGCGTTCGATGACGACCTGGCTGGTGCGCTGCAGCCGCCGGAATTCCTCGTCGCTGAGCTTGAAGGGGGAGGCGTCGGGTGGATTGCGGGGGTCCGCGACGATGTTGCTGGTGGGGTAGTCGCGCTTGAGCGGGTAGGCGCCGAGGTAGGCGCGGTCGTACTTCTGCAGGTCGGCGGGCGGAATGCCGGAGTACAGCTCGATGTACCCGAACAGGTTGTAGGGGTCCACGCCGAGGGTGATGGTGTTGCTGCCGAGGCTGGCGAGCTCCAGGCTGTCGAGGACGGGGGACGTGCGGATCTGCTGGAGGTCCGCGAGCAGTTCGTTCTCGACGTTGCGGCGCAGGCTGGTGCTGAGCACGCTGACGACGGCGACGGCGATCACCATGAGCAGCGCCGTGAGCAGCGTCGTGTAGAAGATCGTGAGGCGCCAGCGGAGGGTCATCACGTATCAGGGTATATGGGGTGCATGTGAGCGGCCATGGAGCGCGCGTTGAGAAATGCACGTGGGGCGGGATGGGTTATTCCTCGCGCAGGACGTAGCCGACGCCGCGGACGGTGTGGATGAGGCGGCGCTCGCCGCCCTCCTCCAGCTTGCGGCGCAGGTAGCCGATGTAGACGTCGACGACGTTGCTGCCGCCGGTGTATTCGGGCCAGACCTTCTCCTCGATCTCGAAGCGGGAGAAGACCTTGCCGGGGTTGCGGGCGAGGAGTTCGAGCAGCTCGAACTCCTTGGCGGAGAGCTCGACGCGGCGGCCTCCGCGGAAGATCTCGCGGCCGTCGAGGTTCATGACGAGGTCGGCGACGCGGACCTCGCCGGTGACGGCGGGGTTGACGCGGCGCAGGTGGGCGCGGACGCGGGCGAGGAGTTCCTCGATGGAGAAGGGCTTGACGAGGTAGTCGTCGGCGCCGGAGTCGAGGCCTTCCACCTTGTCCTGGATGTTGTCCTTCGCCGTCAGGATGATGATCGGCGTGTTGGAGGTCTTGCGGATGCGGCGGGCGACCTCCAGCCCGTCGAGGACGGGGAGCATGAGGTCGAGGATGACGAGATCGGGCGAAACTTCGCGGAACTTGGAGAGGCCGGTCACACCGTCGAACGCAACTTCGGTGGCATAACCCTCGGCGGCCAGCTCGAGCTCGATGAAGCGCGCGATGTCCTTCTCGTCCTCTATGACCAGCACGAGCGGCTTGCGTTCCATGTGGCCAGCATAGGGAGCGCTCTCATGAGAATCCGCACTCATTCACTTAACTGCTTTTCATGCGGGTCAGGCTGGGTGAAGCATGAAGGCTGGAGACGCGCAGGAGGGGGAAATCCTGGAAGGTCCGTTCGCCCTGGGGCTCGAAGTGCGCCTCGGGCACCTCGTCGCAGGTGGCGCCGCACACGAGCGTCTGGGACGTCGCGGCGCCGTCGCACAGCCGACGGGCGACGCTCATGGGCGGTCCGAAGGCGGTGAGGTCGCCTCGCACGGAGCCGATCACGGCCTCACCGCAGGCGACGCCCACGCGGACCCGCAGGTCGAGCCCGAGCTCCTCGGCCTTCGTGATGGTGCCGATGCGTCCGTGCAACTCCGAGGCGGCCTCCAGTGCGAACGCACCGAGCCGGGCGTCCCAGAGCGAGACCACCGCGTCGCCCTGATGGGGGAGGACCTCACCGCCGCGCGCCTCGCAGGTGAGCATCATGATCTGGAGCACGTCGGCCATCAGGTCGCTGTAGACCTTGAGGGGCAGGGCCAGCGACAGACGGGTGCTGCCCACCAGATCCACGAAGAGCACGCAGATCCTGCGCGTGGAGGTGAAGCCGTCGGAGAGCCGGAGAGTAGGGGAAAAAGTCACGAGCGGTGCCTGCCTCTGGGGGCGAGTAGCGAGGGTCACGAAAAGCTCAGATACTCTTCATGTTCACCCAGACAGGCGTGGTTTGTCTACACAGCGCGCTAAAGGTTCCGCCGACGGGTTGCCGTCAAAAACCCACGGAAGTCCTTCTGACACGCCCCATGACGTGAGTGAATGGCTTCCGGACGCTCATTCATGTTTCCTTCATATATGGAAGCCATGCAGGGGCGGCAGGGTCCGGAACCTCAACCAGTGCCCCACCCGCACGTCCGGCCAGCCGCCGAACCGCCCCAGCACGAGCGGTGTCCGTGCCCGCACCACGCACAGCCCGCGTGACACGGCCAGAACCTCGCCCACACCCTCCACCGCCGAGACCCCCAGCATGGAGAGCTGCTCCCGCGCCTCCTCGTCCGCCCCGAGGCGCTCCGCCTCCTCCACCACGCCGTGCACCACCAGACGCGCGGGACCCGGCTTCACGGCGTACGGCCCCGAACGGTCGAACAGGTACAGCACCCGGCCGCCCGTCACGAACTCGATCAGCGGACTACCCTCCGGCTGCGGATACACCGTTCCCGACGCCGCGAACTCCGCGAAGCGCGACGCGAACTCCTCGACCGAACTCTCCAGGGTCATGCCACCCAGACTACGGGAAAGCCCGAGGCAGGGGAACGCTTCAGCGCAGCGCCTCCAGATCCGGACGCTCCACGCCACGAGCGTCGAGCACCGCGTCCGCCCGTTCCAGCGCGAAGGTGCCCTCCACCTCGCGCAGCATGTGGATCAGCACGAGGCCCACGAGCCTCTCCAGCAGCGCCCACTCCACCGAACCCGGAACGCGCGCGTCCCGGGCATGACGCAGAACCGAGAGCGCGGCGCGGTCGTCCCCGTCCCCGAAGGCCTCGCGCGCCCCCGGCGGCACCAGCCCGGCTAGGTCAGCGTCCGCCACACCACGTCCAGGACGACCCCCGCCAGCATCGTCAGCGCGAGCCACATGTTCGCGTCGAAGAACGCGACGTTCACGCGCGTCAGGTCGTCGGGCCGGACCAGCCGATGCTCGTAGAGCAGGATCGCGCCCATCGCGACCGACGCCACGTAGTACGGCCAGCTCGCCCCCACCACCACGCCCGTCGCGACGAGCAGCACGAACGTCAGCGCGTGCGACGCCGCCGCCAGCCTCAGCGCGGGCCGCACCCCGAAGCGCGCCGGGATGCTCCTGAGCCCCTGCGCCCGGTCGAAGTCCACGTCCTGCGTGGCGTAGATGACGTCGAGACCGATCATCCAGAAGATCACCACCAGCCACAGCATCACCGCGCCCCAGTCCCACGCGCCCGTCACCGCGATCCAGCCGCCCGCCGCCGCCGCGCCGTCCGTGACGCCCAGCCACAGGTGGCACAGCCACGTGAAGCGCTTCGTGTACGGGTACAGCACCAGGAACACCACGGCGATCGGCAGCAGCTTGAGGGCGAGCGGGTTGAGCTGCCACGCCGCGACGAGCAGCAGGGCGAGGCTCACGACGATCAACCCGACCGCCCCGGCGGGTCGCACGCGGCCCTGCGGGATGTCACGGTTCGCGGTGCGCGGGTTGAGCGCGTCGATGCCCGCGTCGATGAGACGGTTCGCGGCCATCGCGGCAGTCCGCGCGCCCGCCATCGCGAGCGTCACCCACACGAACACCATCACGCCCGGCCAGCCCGTCCCGAGATGCTGCTGCGACGCGAACAGCATGCCCGCGTACGCGAAGGGCAGCGCGAACACGGTGTGCTCGAACTTGACGAGGTCGTAGAAGGTCTTCAGGCGCGCGAGGGGGGCGGTCACAACCGCCCACGATAGCGCGGCCCGCTCCTCACGAACGGGCCGCGCTCACCATGGCCGGGAACGCTCAGCGCTCCCATGGCCGGGAACGCTCAGCGCTCGCTGCTCGCGACGACCGCTTCCCCGACCTTCAGGCCCGCCTCCACCGCCTCGTTCACGAGCGCGAAGTCCACGACCGTGTCGCCCGGCTGATGGTAGTTCGCGTCGATGCCGCGGTGGAAGAACAGTGCGGGCGTCCCGACCGCCGCGAAGGACGCGTGGTCGCTGCCGCCGCCGTTCGGCATGGTCTTCAAGGACGGCGCGGCGCGCAGGGCGAGCGCTTCCAGCTCGTCCTCGCCGCCCACCGAGAGCGGCATGACGTTCACGCCGACCATGTCGAAGTTCAGCATCGCCCTGAGGCCACGCGCCACGTCACCGTACTTCTCCACGAAGGCGCGCGAGCCGCGCAGGCCGTCCTCCTCGCCGTCGAAGAGCACGAAGAAGCTCCGAGCGCCCAGCGGGGTGTTCGCCGCGCGGCGCGCCATCTCCAGCACCGCCGCCGTGCCCGACGCGTTGTCGTTCGCGCCCGGCGCGCCCGGCACGGAGTCCACGTGCGCGCCGAACAGCACGGTCGGCTTCACGGTGCCCGCCTTGAACGCCACGACGTTCACGCCCTGGATGGTGCGGCGCTCGTTGCGGACCGACACGGTGACGCTCGCGCCGTCGCGCAGCGCGGCGTCCGCGTCGGTCCGCACGGTCAGCGCGGGCACCTTCGACGGCGTGCCGAGCGAGCCCGCCACGTCCCCGGCGGCGTTGTTCACGACGATCACGGCGACGGCGCCCGCCGCCTCCGCTGCGCGGACCTTCTCCTGGAAGGGAATCTCGCCGCGGCGCACCACCACGACCTTCCCGCGCGCGCTCAGGCCGCGGTAGTCCTCCGCGCGGCCCACGCCGGGCACGCGGATCACGGCCGCCCTGACGGTGCCGCTCACGGCGTCGCGCAGCGCCTTGCCGGGCAGTTCGCGGCCGCCTACCGTCGCGCTCGACCCGAGGTCCGCGTCGCGGGTGTACTCGAAGGTGTCGCGGCGCGTCACGTACCCGCTCGCCCTGAGCTGCGCCTCCATGTACGTCCGGGCACGCTCGCTCGCGTCGTTGCCCGCGACGCGCGGTCCCGCCCCGAGGAGTTCG
>NZ_KI912647.1:98747-99557 GCF_000519345.1 Deinococcus pimensis DSM 21231 | reverse complement strand
AAGACCACCACGAACTCCTCGCCGCCCCAGCGTGCCAGGATCTGCTCGTGCCGCAGGCTCGCCGCCGCGACGAGCGCCACCTCGCGCAGCACGTGATCGCCGACGTGATGCCCGTGACGGTCGTTGACGGCCTTGAAGTGGTCCACGTCGAACATCGCGACGGACAGCACGGTCGCGTCGCCGGGGGTGTCGAGGCGCCGCAGCTTCTCCTCCAGGTAGCGGCGGTTCGGGAGGCTCGTCAGGAAGTCCACGTACGCCATGGTGCGCAGCTGCGAGAAGCGCCGCTGGAAGTACGCCAGGCTCGCGAGGAGCCCCACGAGCACCCCGTTCGACAGGAAGAACTGCACGAGGATCGCGACGAGCCGTTCCGTGAGGGCCCCGGTCGCGCGGAAGTACGGCACGAAGCACAGCGTGACCACCACCGACGCGAGGTACGTCGTGAACGCGGCGCGCGCCGCGCGCGGCATCGGCCACGCGAGGAACGCGAGGGTGGACAGCACCGGGAACCAGAACACGGCCTCGCTGAGCTGCTGGTCACGTCCGACGTTGTGCAGGTACTGATCGGCCAGCATCGTCACGAAGTACGAGGCGCTCAGGATGTACACCGTCCCGAGCGCCGCGCCGACCGACAGGCGGCGGCGCCACACCAGCAGGTCGGTCACCACGAGCGCCGCGCCGATGAGGCTCAGCAGCACGAGGTCCACGGGGTTCACGTCGGGCAGTTGCGTCCACAGGCCCGCCGCGCAGCCCACCACGCCGACGGGCGCGAGCGCGAGGAACGCGCGGCGCCGCAGGTCCGTCCAGCCGTCC
>NZ_KI912647.1:91728-98647 GCF_000519345.1 Deinococcus pimensis DSM 21231 | reverse complement strand
CGCCGCAGGTCCGTCCAGCCGTCCGGCAGCGTGGCGCGGGGGCGGCGGTCGGGGTGGCGGGGAGGGACGGGTTGACTCACGGGGAACCTCGGGACCGTCACCTCGCCGGGGGGCACACCGCGCGTGACCGCTTCGGATGAGCTCGGTGAGGTCTGACGGCATGGTACTTCATCCCCACCCGCGGGCATGCTGAACTGCCCTTCATCCGCGTGGGGTGCCGGGAACGGTCCGACGGGCGTGGACACTGTAGACTCTTCTGGTGCATACGAGGAACTTTTCCATCATCGCGCACGTCGACCACGGCAAGAGCACGCTGGCCGACCGCATCCTCGAACGGCTCGGCGCGATGGGGGAGCGTGACAAGCGCGACCAGACGCTCGACACGCTGGAACTGGAACGCGAACGCGGCATCACCATCAAGTCGACGCCCGTCAGGCTCACCTACACCCGCCCGAACGGCGAGACCTACACCCTCAACCTCATCGACACGCCCGGCCACGTGGACTTCAACTACGAGGTGTCGCGCAGCCTCGCCGCCTGCGAGGGCGTGCTGCTGCTCGTGGACGCCAGCCAGGGCGTCGAGGCGCAGACGATCGTGAACGCCTACCTCGCGATCGACAACAACCTCGAGATCGTCCCCGTCGTCAACAAGATCGACCTGCCCGCCGCCGACCCCGAGGGCGCCGCGCGCGAACTGGAGGAGGTCATCGGCATTCCCGCCGATCAGGCGATCTTCGCGTCCGGCAAGACCGGCGTCGGCGTCGACGACATCCTCGAGGCGATCGTGGAGCGCATTCCCGAACCGCCCGGAGATCCCGACGCGCCCCTCAAGGCGCTCATCTTCGACTCCTTCTACGACGCGTACCAGGGCGTGATCCTGTTCGTGCGCGTGCTGGAGGGTACCGTCCGCGCGAAGGACGCCATCACGCTCTTCTCGAACGGGAAGTCCTTCGACGTGGACAAGGTCGGCACCTTCAGCCCGGGCCTCGTGGTGGGGCAGGAGCTGCGCGCGGGCGCGGTCGGCTGGATCGCCGCGAGCATCAAGGACATCCACGACGCGCAGGTCGGCGACACCATCACCGCCAAGGACCAGCCCACCACCGAGCCCTTCCCGGGCTTCAAGCCCGCCCAGCCCGTGGTGTTCTCCGGCCTGTACCCCACCAGCACCGAGGACTACCGCCGTCTGCGCGAGGCGCTCGAGAAGCTCAAGCTCAACGACGCCGCGTTCGTCTTCGAACCCGAGACGTCGGAGGCGCTGGGCTTCGGCTTCCGCTGCGGCTTCCTGGGCCTGCTGCACGCCGAGATCATCCAGGAGCGCCTGGAGCGCGAGTACGACCTCGACCTCATCGCGACGGCGCCCGCCGTGGTGTACCGCCTCACCCTCACGAACGGCACGGTCTTCGAGACGCAGAACCCGGCGGAGTTCCCCACCCGTGACCGCATCGAGCTGATGGAGGAGCCGTACATCAAGCTCAGCGTGATGCTGCCCGAGGAGTACGTCGGGCCGGTCATGCAGCTGCTCGTGGAGCGGCGCGGCAGCATGATCACCATGAACTACGTCGGCAAGCGCGTGGAACTCCTCTACGAGGTGCCGTTCGCGGAGATCCTCTACGACTTCCACGACCGCCTCAAGAGCATCTCGCGCGGGTACGCCAGCATGGACTACGAGCAGATCGGCTACCGCGAGGGTGACCTCGTGAAGGTGGACATCCTCGTGCAGGCCGAGGTCGTGGACGCCCTCGCCGTGATCGTGCACCGTGACAAGGCCTACTCGCTGGGGCGCAAGATCGTCGACAAGATGGCGGAGGTCATTCCGCGTCAGATGTTCCCCGTGCCGATCCAGGCGACCATCGGCGGCAAGATCATCGCGCGCGCCACCGTGAAGGCGTACCGCAAGGACGTCCTCGCGAAGTGCTACGGCGGCGACATCAGCCGCAAGAAGAAGCTGCTGGACAAGCAGAAGAAGGGCAAGGCCCGCATGAAGAACATCGGCACGGTCGAGGTGCCGCAGGAGGCGTTCCTGGCGGTGCTCTCCACCGAGGAAGGCTGAGCGCGCCACGCGCGTGGGGCGGCCCGGACACGTCCGGGCCGCCCTTCTTTTCGCTGGCGGCGGTCAGTCGTTCGCGTCGAGGCTGGTATTGCCGGAGTCGAGTTCGGCGCTGAAGCCGTCGGCGCTGTCCCCGCCGAGCGCGAGCGTGAAGACCGACGCGCTGCTCACGGTGATCTCGCCGCGCAGGACCACGTCCGCCTCGGCGTCCTGCACGCTGGCCTGCGGGACGGTCACGGTCGCCTGAGCCGCCGTGTCGACCGCGCCGCTCGCGGCGGCGGTGTCGGTGGCCGGGGCGGTGGCGATGGTGTCGGTCGCGCCCGCCCCGGCGGTCGTATCGTTCGCCGGGGCGGTGGCGGTCGTGTCGGTGGGCGCGGTGGCCGTGGCGGCGGTGTCGGCGGTCACGGAGGCCGCGGGCAGGGGGCGTCCGGCGCGGACCACGACGACCTCGTAGGTGCCGAGGGGCACGGCGGCGGGGAAGGTGGACACGTTCCCCTGGAACACGTTCCGGAACACGAGCTGCCCGCCCAGGTACACGTCGACGGGCTCGGTGATGGCGGCGTCGTGCCGCACGTACACCGCGGCGCGGTTCGTGAAGAACTGCTCCGCGAAGGGAACGATCTCGACGGCCTCGGCGGCCGGGGTGGGCGCGACGTCGGTGGTGACGGGCGCCGTCTGCTCAGCGGGTGCGGTGGTCGCGGGGGCGGTCGTGTCCTGTGCGGACGCGACGGAGAGGGCACCGACGGTGAGGGCGATCAGCAGGGTCTTTCCAGTGACGTGACGCATACGTTCCTCCTTGTCGAGCGGCCGTTCGCCGTTCCTGAGGAGCGTAAGCGGTGAAGTCCGGACACCGCCCACGAAAAATCTCAACGCTGTCTAGACGGCTCGTTCAGCGCCGCGGCCGCTTGGTGCAGGCCGCTACACACGTGAAATTCGTGCGCCGGGACGAGAAATCGGTGGTCGGGGAACGGAACGTCGAATGAGTCACGTACGAATCCCTCAAGAAAAGCCATACCCGAAACTCATACACTGGGGACGGTCATGCCCTTCGAGCCCCGGCACCTCACCAACCCCGCCCGGACCCAACTCCGTCCGGGCAGCGTACGTACACAGTTCGCGCTGGTGATCGGTCTGCTCTCCTTCCTGCCCAACGTCGTCGTGGTGATGTTCCTCACACGCTCGGCGGGCATCAGCAACCACGCCCTCGTCATCGGCTGGTTGCTGCTCGTCGCGCTCGCCTCCGGCATCGTGGGGTACGTGCTGTCGCTGGCCATGCTGCGCCCCCTCACGCGTCTCACCGCCGAGGTCACGCAGGGCGGTCCCCTCGACCCGCACCCCGACGACCCCAACGAGGTCCGCAGTCTGCGCGGCGCCTTCACCGGCCTCCTCGACCGCCTCACCGAGGAACGCGACCGACGCAACGCCTTCATGGCCACCCTCGTCCACGACCTCAAGACGCCCCTGATCGCCACGGGACACCTCGTGCGGGTCCTGCGCGATCCCACCGTCGCGGAGGAGGCGCGCGACGACATCGCCGCGCGCCTCCTCGCGGAGAACCGCCGTCTGCTCGAACTCGTGCAGCACATGGCCGACGCTCACCGCTTCGAACGCGAGGGCGCCCCGGTCCACCTCGTCCCGACCGACCTGCACGACGTCGCCCGGCTCATCGTGGAACGCACCCTGCCGCGCGCCCAGGCCCGCCGACTCGACCTGTCCCTGAGCGGCGCCGGACGCGCCGACGCCGACCCCACCCAGCTCGACCGCGCCCTGAGCAACCTCGTCGACAACGCCCTGCGCTACGCCCGCACGTCCGTCCACGTTCACGTCACCGACGGTCTCGTCCACGTCGAGGACGACGGACCCGGCCTTCCCGACAGCCTCGATCGGCTCGCCCGGCCCTTCAACGCCCAACCCGTCGAGATCGCCGGGCACCGCTTCACCGCCGGGACCGCCGGGCTCGGCCTCTTCATCGTGCGCCGCATCGCCGAGGCGCACGGCGGGCACCTCCGGTACGCTCGCCTGTCCGACCGCAGCGTCTTCACCGTCGAACTCCGCCCTCCCTCCGCCGCCACCCCGGTCACCCGGACCACCCTCGTGAAGGAGCCCGCTTGAACAGTTCTCCCGCGACCGAGCGGCACGGTGGTGATACCGCCCCCGTCCGACTCAGCGTCCTCATCGCCGACGATCATCCGCTCTTCCGGATGGGGCTGCGTTACGCCCTCGCCGCGCAGGGCTTCGACGTGGTCGCCGAGGCCGCCAGCGGCGAGGAGGCCCTCGTCGCCTGCGCCCGGTACCGCCCCGACGTCGCCCTGCTCGACGTGAAGATGCCCGGACTGAGCGGCATCGACGTGTGCGCCCGCCTCACCGCCGAGCGGCCCCACCCCACCGTCGTGCTGATCAGCACCTTCCGGGAGCCCGCCGTCGTCGCCGCCGCCCGCGCCGCCGGAGCACGCGGCTACCTCAGCAAGGAGACCGACCCCGCCGACCTCGCGCGGACCCTGCGCGGCATCGTGCAGGCGCCCTGGCGCGACTGGATGCCGCCCGCCGAGGTCCCCAACCTCACGCCGCGCGAACGTGACGTCCTGTCGCTGCTCACGCGCGGCTACAGCAACAAGGAGATCGCCCGGGAGCTCGGGCTCAGCCCCGACACCGTCAAGGACCACCTGGGGCGGCTCTTTCTGAAGGTCGGCGCGCAGGACCGCATCGGCCTGCTCAACCGCGCGCGGGAACTCGGGCTGGTCTGAGCCGCGTGACGGGAAGAGGCGCCTCCGACAGGGGCGCCCCTTCCCGTCCGTCAGCTCACTTCAGGTTGCCGCAGGAGACGCCCGCGTCGGCAGGCATGGTGGACATGTCGGCGGCGGCCGTGTGGACGTTGAGGTACGTCGCGTCGGCGACGTCGTCGCGCGCCACGTTGCCGCGCATCACCAGCACGCCGCTCGCGTCCGACTTGCCGATCATCGTGGACGTCGGAATCAGCGCCCCGCCGGACTCGCAGGGCGGCTTGGTCATGTCGCCCTGCTTGTGGTAGTGCGCGACGTAGCTCGTGTTCGGCGCCAGGCCGCTCAGGTTGATGCGGGTCGCGCGGTCGCCGTTGGCGAGGTCCACGATGGTCGCGTTCCCCGTGGGGTTGAGCGTGCCCGCGGCGGGCTGCTTTCCCATCGCGACGACGCGTTGCGCCCCGACGACGGGCGGCTGGTTGGCGTTGCAGGCGGCGAGTCCGAGTGCTCCGACGATCGCGAATACCACTGTGCGCATGTGCCCCTCCAGAGGGTGAATTGTGATGCACGTCCACCGTAGGAGTCGTCCGTACGCACGACTGTGGGGCGCGCGTCAACCTCAACGCCACGTCAAAGAAAGCGAAACGACCCCTCAGGGGTCGTCGCTGGTGCCGGGAACGGGAATCGAACCCGCAAACCTTTCGGTGGCAGATTTTAAGTCCGCTGCGTCTACCAGTTTCGCCATCCCGGCAGGGCAGGGGAAGTATAGCCCGGACCGTGCGGACGCGTCACCGGAAGGCCCGGGAGCTCTCACGAGGCGCGGGTAGCGTCGAGGCATGCACCGCACCGTCCTCACGACGCTCGCCCTGCTCCTCGCGTCCGGCGCGGGCGCCCGCGCGGCCTTCTGGCTGCGTCCGCCCGCCACGCCCGAGGAGCTCACCCGCACGCTCGTCGCGGCCCGTCAGGCGGGCTTCACGGACGTGCTGCTCGAGGGGTTCTACCACGGACGCACGGTCTGGCCGAGCGAGGTCACGGCCATGAAGACGACCTACGACGCCCTGAAGGTGACCACCGACGTCGCCGCCCGCGAGGGCCTGCGCGTCAACGTCTGGTTCGAGACGCTCTACTGGCGTCCGCAGGACCGCTTCGGGATTCCCGTCTCGCCCCTGTGGCGCGACGACTGGGCCACCCGCGACGACGAGGGCCGTACGAGCCTGCAGCGTGGCGGCCTCGGCATGGTCGACCCCGCCGAGCCCGGCGTCGGGGACGTCCTGGAACGCCTCGTGCGGGAGGTGACGCGCGCCTACCCGGACGTGGGCCTGCACCTCGACTACCTGCGCTACCCCCGCGAGGGGCAGTACGGCTACCACCCCACGCTCGTGCGGACCTACGAGGAACGGACCGGACAGTCCATCGGCGCGCTCCGTCAGTTCGGCGACGACGGTCTTCCCACCACGAACTGGCAGGTGTGGCGCGACCTGCGCCGGGACGCCGTGACGAACCTCGCCGATCGGCTCATCGGGGCGTACCGCGCGTCGGGCGGGCGCGGGATGGTGAGCGCCGCCGTGTTCTACCTCAACGACGACCTGCAGGACTGGCGTCGCTGGAAGGGCCTCGACGTCGCGATGCCGATGGCGTACGTCCCCGCGAACGTCCCGTGGGCCTTCGACCTGCTGATGCTCAACTTCCGCGGCGACGCGCGCGTCTGGCCGGGCGTGCAGGTCGGACCGGGCTTCGCGCCGCTGGGCGAGCAGGTGCGGCGCGCGAACGCGCTGGGTTTCCGGGACGTCGCGGTGTTCGACTGGCGACCTGGCCTCCCCGGGCTGTCTGGACAACCCCGGGAGGACGAGGGCGCGCGCCCCTAGCATCACCGCATGACGCCCGCCGCGCCCGACGACGAACTCCAGGCCCTGCTCACCCTGCGCTTCACGCCCGGCCTCGGACCGCTGCGCACCGAGACGCTGCTGCGCGCCCTCGGCAGTGCCGCCGCCGTGCTCGCGGCGCCCACGCGGGACCTGCGCGACCTCCCCGGCCTCGGCGCGGTCTCGCTGCGGGCGCTCGGTTCCACCGAGGCGCGCGAACGGGCCGCCCGCGAACGCCTCCTCACCGCGCGGCGCGGTCTCGGCCTGCTGGGACGCGGTCTGCCCGGCTACCC
>NZ_KI912647.1:91173-91628 GCF_000519345.1 Deinococcus pimensis DSM 21231 | reverse complement strand
CGAGCGGGACGCGGCGCTCGCCGCGCGGCCCGTCCCGGTCATCCGGGGCTTCGCGCTCGGCAACCCGCCGCACCGCGTCCCGCAGGAGGACGTGAAGGCCGCCGCGCGAGACCTCTTCCCACGCATGTCGGGCTTCCGGCACATGCTGGACGTGTTCGACAACGCCATGATCGACGCGCGGCACCTCGCGATGCCGCTGGAGTGGTTCCTGGAGCCGCACTCCTTCGCGGAGAAGAACGCCGTGTACGTCCGCGAGTCGCTGCGCCTCTCCGAGGACGTCGCGCGGCGCGCGCTCGACGAGGCGGGCGTGCGCCCCGCCGACGTGGACGCCGTGGTGTTCGCGTCCAGCACGGGCGTCAGCACGCCCAGCCTCGACAGCTACCTCATCGAGCGCATGGGCCTGTCGCGGCACGCGGCGCGCGTGCCGCTGTGGGGCCTGGGCTGCGCGGGCGGCG
>NZ_KI912647.1:89537-91073 GCF_000519345.1 Deinococcus pimensis DSM 21231 | reverse complement strand
CGGCGCTCGTGCTCGGCCCGCGTGAGGGCGGCGCCGGGCGCGGCGGCGCGCGAGGTCCCGCCCTGATGGGTTCGTACTCCACCCTCATCGAGGACAGCGCGGACGTGATGGGCTGGGACGTCGTCGAGGACGGCCTCAAGGTCCGCTTCTCCCGCGACATTCCCGCGCTGGTGCGCTCCATGATGCGCGGGAACGTCGCCGAGGCGCTCGCCACGATCGGCTGGACCCGCGACGACGTGGAGCACTTCGTGGTGCATCCCGGCGGCGTGAAGGTCCTCGCGGCCTTCGAGGAGGCGCTGGAGGTGCCGCCCGGCACGCTCGACACGTCCAGGGACGTGCTGCGCGAGTACGGCAACATGTCCTCCGCGACGGTGCTGTTCGTGCTGGAGCGCGCCCTGCGCGCCCGCCCGCGCGGACGCGGCGTCCTGAGCGCCATGGGGCCGGGCTTCAGCGCGGAACACGTGATGCTGGAGTTCGACGCTTGACGTCCCGTCCCGAGGCGCGGAGCTTCACGGGCGCGCGGCTCACGCCGTGGCTCGTGGGGTTCATCGTCGCGCAGCGCCTGCTGGAACTGCGGGTCGCGCGGTCCAACGAGCGCTGGGCGCGGGAGCGCGGCGCGGTGGAGCACGGGCGGGCGCACTACCCGCTGTTCTTCCTGCTGCACGGCGGCTGGCTCGCCGCGCTGCTGATCGAGGGGCGCCGCTCGCGCGCGCGCGTCTCGTGGGGGTGGCTGCTGCTGTGGCTCGTGATGCAGCCCACGCGGGTCCTCGTGATCCGCACGCTGGGCCGCTACTGGAACACGCGCGTGCTGATCGTGCCCGGCGGCGAGCGCGTGCGGCGCGGCCTCTTCGCGCGGGTGCGGCACCCGAACTACCTGGTCGTGGCGACGGAACTGCTCAGCGCGCCCCTCGCGGTGGGCGCGCCCCGCACGGCGCTCGTGGCGTCGCTGCTCAACGCGGCGCTGCTGCTGCTGATCCGAATTCCGCTGGAGGAACGGGCGCTCCAAAGTTACAGAGACACCTCACCGCCCCAGGCATAAGGACCGGACCGCTCCGGTCCGTACGCAGCCAAACGCGGACGGCCACCATCGAGTACAGAGACATCTCACCGCCCCATGCATAAGGACCGGACCGCTCCGCCCATGAGTGTGGAGACACGTCCCCGCGCCAGGCCTGAGCGAGGGGCCGCTGCTCCTCACTCCACCTTCTCGCCGCGCCGCTCGAACTCCACGCCGCGCGGCGTGTCGGCGACGCGGACGAGGCTGTCGACGCGCGCGCCGAGCATCTCCAGCCGTCCGCGCGCCCCGCGCGTGGTGAACTCCACGCCCGCCAGGACGCCCGCGACCTGCAGTCCGGCGGACCGGACGAGGCTGCCGAGGTGCAGTTCCGTCAGGCCGTCCGTGAGGACCGAGGTGCAGATCAGCACGTCGCGTCCGCCGCGCAGCGAGGCCTGCTCCACCCACCAGGGCCCCGCGCGCAGGTGGGCGCGCAGCATGACCTCCTGACCGGCGACGGCGAGCCGCGCGTGCGGTCGGCG
>NZ_KI912647.1:86987-89437 GCF_000519345.1 Deinococcus pimensis DSM 21231 | reverse complement strand
CCGCCCTGACGCGTCTCCTCCTCTCCGGACTCGCCGAGGAGGCGCCCGGCGGACGCTGGCGCGCCCGCTGAACCGGGTGCTGCGGGACCGCTGCCCCGACACGCGCGGAGTATCCTGAGGACGTGACCGTCCGCTCGTGCCCGAACGCGCGCCCTCACCGGGACGCCTCACGGCGACCGGAGGGGCCGTGACGTTCGCGTTCGCCGCGGCCCTCCTCTTCTTCACCCTCAACTTCGCCCTGGGCCTGAGCCTGCAGCTCGGATCGCGCTGGCATCCACGCCCGCTGCACCACGTCCTGTACTTCCTCACCTGCGCGTCCACGGCCCTCGCCCTGCTCCTCACGTGGCGCGCGCACGGCCCGTGGATCTGGCCCGCCGCGCTGCTGGCCGCGCTCCTCACCGTGCCCCGCACCCGCCCCGGACGGACCGATCACGCGGCCCTCGCGTGCGTCCTCGCGGCCGGGTTCCTGCTGACCGCCTGGAGGCTCCTGTGACCACCGACCTCGACCGCTCCGCCCCGCCCGCCGAGTCCGAGCGCGCGTACGGCGACCTCGTACGCGGCATCTTCGCTCGCCGCACCACCAACGGCCCCTTCCGGCCCGACCCCGTGCGGGTGGAGCACCAGCACCTCCTCGTGCGCGTCGCGGGCGCCGCGCCGAGCCACTTCAACAGCCAGCCGTGGCGCTTCGTGCTCGTGGAGGACCGGGACACCATCGACCGGGTCGCGCACCTCTCGGGCGACAGCATGCGCCAGCTCATCGAGCGCGGCGTGTTCTTCGAGCGCTACCGCAAGTACTTCCGCTTCACGGAAGCCGAGATGGACGCCCGCCGCGACGGCATCTTCATCGACCACCTTCCCGGACCGCTGCGGCCCTTCACGCGGCAGGTCTTCTCCGACGCGGGCCTGAGCGTCATGCGCCGCCTCGGCGTGCCCGCCCGGCTCGGGCGCGACAACGAGAAGCTCGTCGCGGGCAGTCCCCTGCTGCTGGCCGTCCTGCTCGACCGGGAGGAGTACCGCCCCGGGGAGCTCTCGGGCTTCTACAGCCTCTTCGGGATGGGCGCCGCGATGGAGAACGTCTGGCTCACCGTCGGTGAGCTCGGGATGGGCATCCAGTTCGTCAGCACGCCCATGGAGATCCCCGAGGCCTGGGCGGAGCTCGCGCGGGTCCTGCGGGTCCCCGACCACCTCGAACTGATGGCCGTGTACCGGCTCGGCTACCTTCCCGAGGGGCAGGCGCGGCCCAGCATCGACTGGTCGAGCCGTCACCGCAAGCGCCTCTCGCAGTACGTGTACCGCGAGACCTGCGAGACGCCCGAGCGGGACTGAATCCAATTCCCTTCACAGTCCGTACCCTCGGACAGGAGTGAAATGCCCGCCGGAGGTCACCACCATGACGCAGACGAACGAGATCGACGCACGCAGGAGCGGGACGTTCAGGATCGGCGGGGAGCTGGAGGTCGTCCGGCTGGGGTTCGGCGCCATGAGGATCACCGGTGACGGCATCTGGGGCGACCCGCGGGACCCGGAGGAGGCCCTGCGCGTCCTGAAGCGCGTTCCGGAGCTCGGCGTCAACTTCATCGACACCGCCGACAGCTACGGCCCCTATGTCAGTGAGGACCTCATCGCGCGGGCGCTCGCGCCGTACGAGGGCGGCCTCGTGATCGCCACGAAGGGCGGCCTCACCCGCACCGGCCCGAACGTCTGGCCGCCCGTGGGCCGACCCGAGTACCTGCGCCAGTGCGTCGAGATGAGCCTGCGCCGCCTCAAGGTGGACCGCATCGACCTGTGGCAGCTGCACCGCATCGACCCGAAGGTGCCCGCCGACGAGCAGTTCGGCGCCATGAAGGAATTCCAGGACGAGGGCAAGGTGCGCTTCCTGGGGCTCAGCGAGGTCGGCGTCCCCGAGATCGAGGCGGCCCGCAGGATCATCGACGTCGTGACCGTGCAGAACCTCTACAACCTCACGGACCGCCGTCACGAGGACGTCGTGAGCTACTGCGAGCGCGAGGGCATCGGCTTCATCCCGTGGTTCCCCCTCGCGACGGGCAACCTCGCGCGCGAGGGCGGCCCGCTCGACGAGATCGCCCGGCGGCTCGGCGCGTCCCCATCGCAGGTGGCGCTCGCGTGGCTGCTGCGCCGCTCGCCCGTCATGCTGCCCATTCCCGGGACGGGCCGCGTGAAGCACCTCGAGGAGAACACCGCCGCCGCGTCCCTCGACCTCGGCGACGAGGACTACCGGACCTTGGACGGGCTTACGGTGTGAAGACTGACGGAACGGGCGCACCGGGCGGGCTTGAGGGAGCTCGTACAGAGGACCCCGGGGTCCTCACGGAGAATACCCCCATGACCCACCTCCCCGCCGTCGTGCCCGGTCCGTCCGCGTCGGGTGACCGCTGATGCGGCCCCCGACCACCACCACCGCCCCGCGCGAGCGGGACGCGGCGCTCGCC
>NZ_KI912647.1:81954-86887 GCF_000519345.1 Deinococcus pimensis DSM 21231 | reverse complement strand
CCCCGCCGAGGCCCTGCAGCGTCCGCCCCGCGATGAACACCTCCATGTTCCGCGCGAGACCCGCGACGCACAGACCCGCCGCGAACAGCGCGAGGCCCGCGACGAAGGGCCGCGCGGGCCCCAGCCGGTCCGCGAGCCCGCCGAGGACGATGGTGGACAGCAGGTAGCCCATGAAGAAGGCGCTGAAGGCCCACCCGTAGAGCCGCACGCCCCGCAGCTCGCGCGCCACGACGGGCAGGACCGTCGCGACGGCGAGCGACTCGAAGGCGATCAGGAGGACGGTGAGCAGCAGGCCCGTGCTGAGGGCGCGCCGTGACGGCGAGAAGGGGGAGGGCGCGGCGTCGGTCATCCCGACGAGCTTTCACCAGCGCGCGCCGCCCGACCGTGCGGGCGCGACAATCAGGCGCGGGCGAGCTCCTCGCGCAGGGCCGCCTCGATGCCGCGTCCGCGCCACGACGCCTCCATGGCGAGCGTCTCGCGCCACGCGCCGCCCTCCGCGCGCTCGGCGAGGAGGGCGCCGACGGTGCGGCCCCCCGCGATCACGACGAGGCACACGACGTCGGGGGAGGGGAGGCGCGCGAGCAGGGCGGGCGCGAGGTCCGGGGAGAGGCGCGCGAGCTGGGCGCGCAGGGCGTCACCGGGCGGGCCGGGCAGACGGCTGATGCGGACGCGGGCGGGAAGGTTCACGAGGGCATGGTAGAAAAAAACGCATGGATCTTCCTCCCCTCGCAGGCGGGACGCGCGCGTGAAGGCCGTCATCTCGGTGCTGCTCGTCGTGCTGGGCCTGTGCCTGGCGCCGCTGTCGCTCGCGGCCTTCGCGAGCGTCAACCCGAACGTGTCGGATGTGCTGCGCTTCCTGTCCGTCGTGGAGGGCGCGTTCTCGGCGTCGCTGAGGCTGGCGTCGGTGGACGCCTTCTGGCGTGGTCTCACGTACCTGCTGCTGTGCGTGGCGTGCGTGTGGGCGGCGACGTACGTCAAGCCGCGCGCCTGAGCGCCGCCAGCACCCCACGCGGCACGTGAGTTTCGTGAATGGGGCTCAATCGGACACTCACCACGAGCGTGTTAGCATACGGTGGTTTCGATTCCGGCAGGGCCGCAGACGTCCAGTGAGGACGGCGCGTGCCCTGCCGACGAACGCGAAGGCCGCAGATACCCGGGGGGACTCGTGAGGTTTTCAGAAGACATCGGCATCGACCTTGGAACGGCCACGTTCCTGATCTACAGCAAGAACCGCGGGCTCGTGCTTCAGGAGCCCAGCGTGATCGCCATGACCCGTGACACGAAGGAAGTCATGGCCGTCGGCGAGGAAGCCTACCGCATGCTGGGCCGCACGCCCGGCAACATCGTCGCCGTGCGTCCCATCAAGGACGGCGTCATCGCCGACGACGCCCTCACCGAGAAGATGATCACCATGTTCCTGCGCAAGGTGCAGGGCGGCGCCGGGAAGCTCTTCGGCTTCAAGCCGCAGCTCATGGTGGGTGTCCCGTCCGGCGTCACCGACGTCGAGAAGCGCGCCGTGCTGCGCGCCGCCCTCAACGCGAACGCCAAGCGCGCCTTCCTCATCGAGGAGCCTCTCGCGGCCGCCATCGGCGCGGGCCTCAAGATCGCCGAGCCCGTCGGCAGCATGATCGTCGACATCGGCGGCGGCAGCACCGACATCGCCGTCATCAGCCTCGGCGGCATCGTCGTGTCCGAGTCGCTGCGCGTCGCGGGCAACGAGTTCGACGAGAGCATCATCCGCTACGTCCGCCGCAAGCACAACCTCATGATCGGCGACCGCACCGCCGAGGAGATCAAGGTCAAGGTGGGCGCCGCCATGATCCTCAAGCCCGAGGACGACATCGTCGCCGAGGTGCGCGGCCGCGACCTGCTCCAGGGCCTGCCCAAGACCGTCACCCTCCAGACGCTCGACATCGTCGAGGCGCTCTCCGAGCCCGTCTCGAAGATCGTCGAGGGCGTCAAGCGCGTCCTGGAGAGCACCCCGCCCGAACTCGTCTCCGACATCATCGACCGCGGCATCGTCATGACGGGCGGCGGCAGCCTGCTGCGCAACTTCGACGAGATGCTGCGTCAGGCGACCGGCATTCCCGTCGCCGTCGCGGAGAACGCCAGCGAGGCCGTCGCGATCGGCACCGGCATGGCCCTCGAGATGATCCCCATCCTGCGTCACCACCTCATCAGCAGCGACAACTACCTGCGCCGCTGAACCCGGGCGCGCGGGCGGACCAGCGGTCCGCCCGCCGCTCCTATGGAGTGCCCATGACCCAGACGACCATGCACATCCAGCAGGTGCTGGCCACGCTGCCGCACCGCTACCCCTTCGTGCTCGTGGACCGCGTGCTGTCCATCGAGGACGGCGCCGTCCACGCCGTCAAGAACGTCACCATAGGCGAGCCCTTCTTCCAGGGGCACTTCCCCGGCGAGCCCGTCATGCCCGGCGTCCTCATGATCGAGGCGCTCGCGCAGGCCAGCATGTTCGCCACCCTCGACCACGTCGCGCCCGGCAGCGTCGGCTACCTCGCCGGGCTCGAAGACGTCCGCTTCAAGCGCAAGGTCGTGCCGGGCGACGTGCTGCACCTGCACGTGAAGCTGGAGTTCTTCCGGCGCGGCCTCGCCAAGACCACCTGCCGCGCCGAGGTGGACGGCGAGGTCGCCGTGGAAGCCACCATCCTCTTCGCCCTCGCGAAGTGACCCTCGCGTCCGCTCTGCTAAGGTGAGGACGACGGCGGCCCCCAGCGGGCCGCGCTTTCAAGTGCTGCCATGATGCGAATCCAGCGATACATCACCCGTGAGCTCGTCCCGCCCCTCGTGACGGGGACGCTTCTCTTCACCGCCATCGTCTCCTTCGGGTACTTCTTCGTGAGCTCCCAGTTCCTCGCGAACGCACCCGTGCTGGGCGTGCTGCGCTACATCGGTCTGCAGGTGCCCGACACGCTCGTGCGGGTCTTCCCGATGGCGGTCGTGCTGATGGTCGTCGTGGCCTACGGCCGCCTCGCCAACGAACGCGAGCTCGGCGCGGCGCAGGCGGGCGGCCTCTCGCTGCTGCGGCTCAGCTGGCCCGCCGTGCTGATCGCCGCGTTCGTGTCGGCCTTCTCGCTGTTCCTCTCCGAGGTCGTGGTGCCGCAGGCGAACCAGGAGGCCCGCTCCTTCTACTGGGACGACCTGACCGGCGCGGGCCTCAGCACCCTCGCGGGCCGCACCCTCGACATCGGCAACGCCGCGCAACCCATCGAACTGCGCTTCGACGGCTACGACAACGCCCGCCGCGAACTCCGGGGCGTGCGCCTGCAGGCCTGGCAGGACCGCCGCGCCACCATCTACTTCGCCGGGACGGGCACGTATGAGGGCAACACCCTGCGCCTCAGCGGCTACCGCGGCTACGTCGTGGACTACGCCGCCATCGACGCGCTCTCCGCCCTGCCCGAGAACGCCGACGAGGCCGCCTTCCGCGGCGCCGTCCAGAACGTCTTCGTGAGCGCCAACATTCCCGCCGACCCGAAGGCCTCCATCGACATCGACACGGGCCTAAGCCGCAAGCAGGCCATCGCGGACCTCGCGGACGCCATCGCCGCCGAGCGCCGCTCCCTCAGCGAGCTGTGGACGGTCATCACGGACCGCTCCGCGCGGCCCTCCGAGCGGCTCGGCGCGCGCATCGAGCTCAACCGCAAGCTCGCGCTGCCCTTCGGCAACCTCGTGCTGGTCCTCGCCGCGCTGCCCTTCGCGCTGCGCTTCGGACGCACCACGGGCGTCGCGCTCGGCGTCGCGCTCCTGATCACCATCGCGTACTACCTCGTGTACATCCTCGGCCTGTCCTTCACGAACTCCGGCCTGCTGCCCCCGGAGATCGGCGCGTGGCTCGCCAACATCGTCTTCGTCGTCGTGGGCTTGTGGATGCTGCGGAGGACCGGATGACGTCCCGCGCGCCGCGTGAGCTGCGCGCCCTCTTCCTGCACGCCTCGCTCGGCGGCGGGCACCAGAAGGCGGGCGAGGCGCTGGAGCAGGCGCTCGGGCAGCTCTCGCCCGGCCTGAACGCGCTGCACGTGGACTACCTGACGTACCTCTCCGCGCTGGAGCGCGGCGCGTCGGCCGGGGTGTACATGTGGTGGCTGCGGCACAGCCCCGCCACGTACCGCTACTTCTACCACTGGAGCAACCGCGAGAACGCCCCGCGCGTCGTGAAGGGCGCGTCGCGCACCGCCGGGCTGCGTCACATGCTGCGCGACCTGCGCCGCACCCGCCCGCAGCTCGTGATGTCGAGCTACGACGCGCCCGCCTCGCTCGCCGGGACCGCGCGCCGCCTGCTGCGCACGAAGTTCCTCAACGCGCTGCTCGTCACGGACTACGCCGCGCACTACCACTGGGCTCGGCAGGAGGCGGACGTGTTCCTCGTCGCGACCGAGGGCGTCCGCCGCGACCTCGCCCGCTGGGGCATCCCGGAGGAGCGCGTCGTCGTGACGGGCATCCCGATCCTCTCGCGCTACACCGAACTCCAGAACGCCGACCGCGCCGCGCTGCGCCGTCAGTTCGGCCTCGACGAGCACGACCCGCTCGTGCTGGTCAGCGCGGGCGCGCAGGGCACCTACAAGGCCGTCGACGAGGTCATCGACGCCTGCGCCCGCGCCGGGCGGCGCGTGCAGGTCCTCGTGCTCGCCGGGAGCGGCAGCGTCGGCGTGGAGGAGGTCGGCGGCGCCACCGTGCACCGACTCGGCTACACCCGCTTCTTCCCGGAGCTGCTCGCCGCGTCCGACCTCGTCGTCGGCAAGGCGGGCGGCCTCACCGTCGCGGAGGCCACCGCGCTCGGCGTGCCCATGCTGATCTACCGTCCCATCCCGGGTCAGGAGGAGGCCAACGCCCGCCACCTCGAGGAGATGGGCGCCGCGCTGTGGGCGCAGTCCGAGTGGGAGCTGCGGCGCGACCTCATCGCGCTGCTCGG
>NZ_KI912647.1:80457-81854 GCF_000519345.1 Deinococcus pimensis DSM 21231 | reverse complement strand
GACAAACGGGGCCTGTGGGCGAGCCTGTTCAGCGCGGGCGGCACGGCGGGCATGGCGCTCGGGCCGGTCTTCGCGGGCGTGGGGCTCGACCGCCTGCCGATCTTCGCGCCGATCGGGCTGGCGGTGGCGCTCGTGACGTTCCTCGTCACCCCGCGCGAGGAGCGGACGAGCGCGCGCCGTCCCTCGGTCGGAGAGTACCTCGCGATCTTCCGGGGACCCATGGTGACGCTGTGGGGCATGGCGGTGCTGCGGTCGCTCGCGTCGTCGGGGTACGGGGCGATGCTGCCGTTCATCCTCGCGGCGCGCGGGTACGGGTACGGCTCCACGGCGCTCGCGCTGGGCGTGTACAGCGTCGCGAGCGCCATCGGCGGCATCGTCGGGGGACGTATCAGCGACCGTCGGGGGCGCACGCCGGTCCTGAGGTCCAGCATCCTGGGCACGCTGCCCCTGTTCGTGCTGCTGGTGTACTCGGAGCCGTCACAGGTCTGGTACTACCCGCTGGCGTTCCTGGTGGGCGCGTTCATCAACGCGAGCATCCCGGTGGGCGTGGTGACGGCGCAGGAGTACGCGCCGCGTCACGTGGCGGTCGCGAGCAGCATCATGATGGGCTTCTCGTGGGGCTTCGCGGGTCTGCTGGTGTTCCTCGTGGGCGTGCTCGCCGACGTGACGACCCCGACGACGGCGGCCCTGGTGAGCATCTCTCTGCTGCTGCCGAGCGTGTGGATGGCGTACCGCCTGCCGGAGCCGGTGAAGGTCAGGCTGGACTGAGGTCCCTGAGCCGTCTCGTCGTGTACTGCCCCAGCAGCACGACGAGCACCGTGAGCGCGAAGAGGCCCGTCACGCCCGCGCGCAGGCCGAGCGTCGCCACGAGCACCCCGCCGAGACCCGCCCCGATCGCGCTGCCGAGCACGTCGGCGGTCTGGAGGGTGCCGGACACCTCGCCCTCCTGCCCCTCGGGCGCGTTCCTGAACACCACGAGGGTGTGCGACTGGAACGCGAGGCCCATCCCCAGCCCGCCGAGCGCCCACATGACGCCCACCGCCCACGCGGGCAGGGCGGGGTTCGTGACGATCAGGCCCGTCAGCAGCAGCGCGAGCGTGACGAGCGTCGTGCCGACGAGCGCGACGCGCGCGCGGTACCGTCCCCCCGTGCGTTCGTCGAAGCGGGAGTGCAGGATGGACGTGGAGGACCACGTGAGGGCGCTCGCGGTGAGCGCGAGGCCCGCGCCGGTGGTGCTCAGGCCGTGCAGGTCCGTCAGGCCGAGCGGCACGAAGGCCTCCGCGCCGAAGAAGGAGAAGGTGAGGACGAAGCGGGTGGCGTAGCCCGCGTCGAGCGGTCTGCGCGCGAGCCACGCGCCCGGCGGGAACAGGCCGCGCAGGGCGGGCAGGGCGAGCGCG
>NZ_KI912647.1:73801-80357 GCF_000519345.1 Deinococcus pimensis DSM 21231 | reverse complement strand
CACGCCGCGCGCTGGGCCTGCTGACGGGCGCGCTCGCCCTGTACGTCGGCCTGCCGTACCTGCTCATGCAGGTCGCGAATCTCGGCGTGGTCCGGGTGGGACGCGGCAGCGAACCCACCCTCGCGCTCACCTTCGACGACGGCCCCGACCCCGACACCACGCCCGCCGTGCTGGACGCGCTGCGTGAGGCGGGCGTGCGCGCCACGTTCTTCATGGTCGGCGAGCGCGTCCTCGCGCACCCGGACCTGGCGCGCCGCGTCGCGGACGAGGGCCACGAGGTCGCCACGCACGGCCAGGGGCACCGGCACGCCTGGAGCCGCGCGCCCTGGACGGTCGTTCCGGACCTGCGGCGCTCGCGGGAGGCGGTGGAGCGTGCCACGGGCCGCGCGGTGCGTTTCTTCCGCCCGCCGCACGGCGCGTACACCCTCGCGACCGTGCTGGGGTTGCGCGGCACGGGTCTCACGGGCGCGCACTGGACGGTGGAGGCGCACGACTGGCACCCCGACTTCACCCCGGACGCCGTCACGCGGCGCGTCCTGGAGCACGCCGCGCCCGGCGCGGTCGTCGTGATGCACGACGCGGGCCCCGGTGGACGCGTCGCGGGCGCCGCCCTGCCCGGCCTCCTCGCGGAGCTTCGCGCGCGCGGCTATCGCCTCCTGCCGCTCGGTGAGCTGGACGGCGTGCGGGTGGAGCGCCCGCGCGACCTGCTGCCGCGCGCCCTGCACCTCGTGGACGCCGAGTTCGACCGGCGCGGCGGCATCCGCCGCGTCGGCCAGAACGCCACGAGCCTGCTGCGCGCCGGTATCTCTCCCTTCCCCCTCGACGATCACCCCACCATCGCCAGGGGCACGCCGATGCTGGAGATCCACATCGACAGCGAACGCCTCGTGCACTTCGCCGCGAAGCCCCTGCGGACCCTCAAGCTCGTCCGTGACGGCATGCGCGAGCTCGCCCTCGCCGTGCGGGAGGACCCCGAGTGGCGCGACCTGCCGGGCGTGTTCTCCATCGGGCCGTTCGCGGACGTGCTCGTCACGCTCGGCTTCGAGACGCACGACGTCCCCGAGGCGATGCGCCGCCGTCTCACCCTGTGGTCGAGCTTCCTGCGCTGGGCGCACGGCTCCGCCAGGGGTCCCGCGCGCGAGGCGCGGCTGGGCCTCATCTCCAGGGACGAACTGCTGCGCCGTCATGGCCGCTGAACGCGGAAGGGAACCCGGGCACGAAGCGCGGGTTCCCTTCCGCGCGCGCCCCTAGCCCAGTTCCGCCGGAACCTTCACCGTCAACGTGACGCTGCCGCTGCGCCCGAACACGCGGGCGCTGGGCTCCTCGGTCGTCTCCTCGCGCACGGCCCGCGCACGGACGCGGACACGATCCACGTGCGCGACGCGCGGATCGCGCTTTAGGGCCCGCGCGTTCTCGGGTTTCAGATCCAGCGAGAACGCCTTGAGGGCGTCCTGGTAGGTGCGGTGGAGTCGGCCGTCGAAGTCCTGGGCGAGGCGCAGGGCGAGTCCGTTGAGGGACTGCATCGCCACGAAGTCCTTCAGGACGACCACGTACCGTTCCCGCCCGTCGGGCGTGTCTTCGGGTGCGGCGTTCGCGTCACGTTGCTTCTGGGCACTGGTCGGGGGTATGCGCATGGGCTCTCCGGAGGGCACGCTGAGGAGGTTCCCTCACCGTACTCAGGCCTGTCCGGGCCTCTGGAACAAACCGCACGCGGCTCCCGCGGGCAGAGGTGTGCTGGTGCCCTATCATCTCGGGCGTGGACTACGACGACCTCGCCGATCTCTACGACCGTCAGTACGACGCCTACCGGGACGACCTGCACTTCTACGCGCGGCTCGCTCTGGACGTCGGGGGACGCGTGCTGGAGCTCGGCGCGGGCTCGGGCCGCGTGTCCGTACACCTCGCGCGGCGCGGCGCGCAGGTCACGGGGGTGGAGCCCAGCGCGCGGATGCTGGAGCGCGCCCACGCGCGCGCCCGGGAGGCGGGCGTGGAGGTGCGCTTCGTGCAGGGCGACATGCGCACGCTGGACCTGCCGGGTGAACGCTTCGAGCTGATCGTCGCGCCCTTCAACGCGCTGATGCACCTCTACACGCCCGAGGATCAGCTCGCGGCGCTGCGTGCGGCGCGCGCGCATCTCGCGCCGGGCGGGACGTTGGCGTTCGACGTGTACGTCCCGAACTTCGGTCCGCAGGGCGTGCTGCGGCACGAGGGGGAGACCTTCGTGGAGGGCGGGCGCCGCACGGACGTCTTCTTGCTGCAGCGCACGGACACCGTGAATCAGGTCGTGACGACGTCGTACCTCGTGGACACCACGGACGGGGACGGGCGGCTCACGCGGGCCCACCGCGAGCTGACGCAGCGCTGGTTCACCCGCTGGGAGCTGGAGTGGCTGCTGCGGCACGCGGGCTTCCGTGCACGCTTCTCCGGCTCGTTCGAGGGCGGCCCGCTCACGGAGTCGAGCCACGTGATGGTCGTGACGGCCCGCGCTGAGGGCTAGCGCCGCCGGAAGCGCATCTTGTGGTCGGGCCGCACGCCGTCCGCGATGAGGTGCAGCCACTGGCTCACGTAGTACCCGGCGAGCAGCGGCAACGCGACCGGCCAGTCGAGCCGCACCGGCAGGGACGGCAGGGCCGCGCCGGGCAGGACGAGCCGGACGAGCCCCACGACGAGCCCCACGATCAGCGCGAGGTACACCAGCCGCGTGAGCGGCCCCACCAGCCACGAGTGCGACCAGCCGCGGTGCGAGAACATCATCCCGTACGGCACCCACAGCACGCCCAGGAACCCCCAGGCCCGCTTGGAGTTCACGTTCTGCTCGGCGAGGTCGAGGTCGGGGGAGAGCAGGAACGTCCCCACGAAGAAGCCCACGGTGAACCCGAGCGCGTCCCCGCGAGAGAAGTCGACGCTGCCCGCCCGCTGCAGGTACAGCGCGGCACTCCCGAGCACGGCGAAGGTGGAGAGGTTGATGAGGTTGTGAGTGTTGCCGCTGGGCACCCCAGCATTGTAGAGACGCGTGGGGTGAATTGCCCGGACAGCCGGGCCGCCCCGGCTGTGGGAACCCATTGTAGAGACACATGAACGCCCCAGGCACAAGCGAGGGACCGCTCCCGAGCGTACGCAGCGCATTGTAGAGACGCGTGGGGTGAATTGCCCGGACAGCCGGGCCGCCCCGCCACCCCGCCGCTCCGTCCGCTTCGTTCATCTCCGTCAGCGGCGGCCCCCTAGACTGTGATCACATGAAACGGTTGTTCTTGGTGGCCCTCGTCGCTTCGACGTTGACGGCGTGCGGCTCGTCGAACCGGACGCCCGAGGCGTCGGTGTCGTTCGGTACGTCCACGTCACGGGCGGTGACGTTGCCGGGGCGCGGCACGTGGGAGGTGCGGGACCTGCCCGCCTGGCTGGACGCGGTCCCGTCCAGCGGGGAGGGCGACGCGTCGTTCGAGCTGGTGGCGCGTCGTCCGGCGCTCGCCTCGGGTCCGGAGGTGACGGGGTCCTTCGTGGTGTCGTGGCGCGTGGGGGCCCTGCCCGCCTCCCGGGTGCGGGTGAACGTGGACGCGGAGATGTTCTCGTTGTCGGGCCGGGTGGTGCGGGACGTGTCGGGCGCCTCGGACGTGACCGTCGGGCGTTCCCTGGAGGCGTCCGGGACGCCCGGGGCGCGTGGCGTGATCGTGAAGTACCGTTCGGACGCGGCGTTCGCGAGGGCGCTCTCGGTGGGCGCGGAGGCGGCGGGTCCGGCGTCCTCGCGACTGGTGGTGCTGGACACGCCCGACCCGGAGGCGCGGGCGCGCGTGCTGAGCGCCCGCGCGGACGTGGAGTACGCGGTGCCGAACCGGGTCCTGCGCAGGCTGGCCGACGCGGCCTTGCCGTCCGCGGTGCGTCCCTCGGATCAGTACGCGGCCCTGCAGTGGCCGTACCGGGTGATGGGCTACGGCGCGGTGTGGCGTGACATGGAGGGTGGGGCGTACACGCGTCCGGTGACGGTGGCGGTGGTGGACACGGGGACCCGCTTCGACCATCCGGACCTGGCGGGGGTGACGTGGGGCCCCTCGGAGGGGGCGCTGGACTTCCTGACGAACGTCGACAACGGGGATGGGGACGGTCCCGACACGGACCCGACGGATCCGGCGGTGGCCGACCGCGATCCGGACAGTCACGGCACGCACGTGACGGGCATCATCGCGGCGCGCTGGGGGTCGTTCGCGGCGCCCTGCGCGGGCTGCAGCACGAGCGGGGTGGCGGGCGCGGTGCGGTCCGCGCCGGTGAAGGTGCTGCCCTTGCGGGTGCTGGACGCGTTCGGCAACGGAGACGTCGCGTCGATCGCGCTGGCGGTGCGGTACGCGGCGGGTGAGACGGTGACGCTGGGGGGCGTGCAGTGGCGCACGCCGCACGAGGCTCAGGTGATCAACCTGAGCCTCGGCGGGAGCGTCTCCCAGACGGAGGCGAAGCCCCTGTGCGACGCGGTCGCGGCGGCGCGCGCGAGGGGCGCGCTGGTGGTGGCGGCGGCGGGCAACAACGGCACCACCGCGCCGTTCTACCCGGCGGCCTGCGACGGGGCGGTGGCGGTCGCGTCGGTGACGCTCTCGTCGAACGGTCTCGTGCGGGCGCCGTACAGCAGTTACTACCCTCAGGTGATGTTCGCCGCGCCGGGGGGCGGGACGACGACGGCGCTCAACGGGGCGACGCTGGACGGTGAGCCCTTCGGGGACGCGGTCTTCTCGACGTCGTGGGATTTCCGTGCGAATCGGCCGACCTACGTGGCGATGGTGGGGACGTCGCAGGCGGCGCCGCAGGTGTCGGCCCTGGCGGCCCTGCTGCTGTCGAAGGGCGTGGCGTCGTCCGCGTCCGGGGTGGTGGCGCGCCTTCAGGCGACGGCGCGTGATCTGGGCCCGGCGGGCCGCGATCCGCAGACGGGCTTCGGGATGGTGGACGCGGCGGCGGCGCTGGGCGCGGGGGCGGTGGCGCCGGACCTGCGCGTGTGGCTGGAGCGTCCCGACACCCAGGACGAGCGGGTGAACCTCCCGGTGGACGCGTCGGGCGCCTTCTCGGGCTTCGTGGGTCAGGGCGCGTACCGGGTGGTGGCGCGGCTCGACGCGGGCGCGGACGGGCTGGATACCCCGGACGAACCGACGGGCACGGCGGACACCGTGCTGGACGAGGATCACGTCCGGCAGGACGTGACGGTGACCCTCCCGCGCTGAACGTGTACCTTAGGTCGCTCACATCCCCGCTTCCTCGGGCTGGGCAGAGAATGGCTCATGATTCGAGCCTGGGCCTTCCTGTCGCTCGGCGTGCTGCTCGCGGCCTGCGGCTCGGCGCCCGGCGTGCAGCAGTCGAGCGTGAACGATTGCGTGCGCCCCACGCCTGCGGGCGCGCTGAGCGTCCTCTCGGCGGCGGACCTCCTGGGGACCGCCGACTGGAGCGCGCCGCGTGTCGCCGGACAACTCCTCGTCCTCGGTGAGGAGTCGTCCGGCGGAGCGCGCGCCCTGGCGGCCTCCTCCGCGCTCTCGGACCTGCGAACCGAGCCCGTGGGGGAGACGGTGCGGGTCTTCACGCCCGCCGGGCAGTCCGACGAGGCGTTCGCGCGGAGGCTCGCCGCGCGGGGGTTGCGGGTGCAGCCGAACTACCGCTACGAGGCGCTCGCCGCGCCCGTCCCGAACGACCCGGGCTATCCGGGCGGCGTGGTGTCGAACCTCGCGGGCGGCGCGGAGCAGTCCTACCTGACCCGCATCGGCGCGAAGCCGGCCTGGGATCTGGTGTTCGATCGGCTCGGCGAGGTGCGCGGGGCGCTCGTCGCGGTGCTCGACACGGGCGTGACGGCCACGCATGAGGACCTCTCCGCGAACGGCGCGACCCTGCTGCGCGCCGGGCGGGACTTCTGCGCCACCACGGGCGTCGGCGCGAACGGGCAGCCGTTCTGTCAGGGCGAGGACGCGGACCCCTCGGAGATCACCGGGCCGTACGCGGGGCACGGCACGAGCAGTGCGGGCATCGTGGGGGCCGCGGGCAACAACGGGCGCGGCATCACCGGGATCACGTGGCGTCCGCAGAACGTGCTGCCGGTGAAGGTGTTCGGCATGACGGACGCCGGGCGGGAGTTCGCGGACACCGCGTCCATCGCGGCGGGCCTGAACTGGGCGGTGTCGCAGAACGCGCGGGTGGTGAACATGAGCCTGGGGTTCGTGGGCTGCAATCCCGATCCGGCGCTCGCCCAGGCCATCCGGAACGCCGCCGGGAAGGACGTCGTGATGGTGGCGGCCGCCGGGAACAACCCGGCGGAGGGTATCCGTTATCCCGCGAGCGATCCGCTCGTCATCGCGGTGGGCGCGCTGGGGGACGGGGACGCCCTGGCGTCCTACTCGGCCCGTCCGACCGCCGAGCGTGACCTCGACCTCGTCGCGCCCGGCGGGGTCGGCACGGGCGGTTCGCGGGACATCCTGAGCCTCGGCGCGGGACCCAGGGAGTACCGCGTGTGGGCGGGCACGTCGGAGGCGGCGCCGCAGGTGGCGGGCGTCGCGGCGCTCGTGCGGGCGTTCGCGCCGACCCTGAAGGCGGACGA
>NZ_KI912647.1:73202-73701 GCF_000519345.1 Deinococcus pimensis DSM 21231 | reverse complement strand
CGAGTCCCACGAGCGGCACGCTCCCGAACGCGTGCGCGACGAGCGGCAACGTCGCGAGCTCCGCCAGCAGGGTTCCCGCCAGCGCCAGCCGCAGGGCGCGCGGCCAGGAGCCCGGCAACCTCGACTCCAGCCGCGGCGTGAGCAGCAGTCCCAGCACCGCCAGGAAGCTCAGCTGGAACCCCACGTCGTCCACCCACGCGGGAAAGACCAGCAGGGCGGCCACGCCCGCGAGAGACAGCGTCTCCAGCCCCGGCGTCCGCCCCCGGCCCGCCCACAGGGCCAGCAGCACCACCACGCCCTGCAGCACGGCCCGCACCACGCTCGGAGACGCCCCCACCAGCGCCAGATACGCCAGGAGCAGCCCCGCCAGCAGCGGTGAGCGCCACCCTCCCAGCGGGGCGCGCGCCAGCAGGAACGACGCCGCCGCCACCAGCAACGCCACGTTCTGCCCGGAGAGCGCCATCAGGTGCCCCAGCCCCGCCCGCGCGAAGGCATCGTC
>NZ_KI912647.1:69516-73102 GCF_000519345.1 Deinococcus pimensis DSM 21231 | reverse complement strand
TCACGGTGCGGCTCGGCGCGGACACGCCCGCGCGGTAGCGGGGGAGCCTTAGACTGCCCGCATGGACCTCCAGTGGTGGCAGAAAGGCGTCGTCTACCAGATCTACCCCCGAAGCTTCCAGGACACGAACGGCGACGGCGTCGGCGACCTGCCGGGCGTGACGCGCCGCCTCGACTACCTCGCGTCGCTCGGGGTGGACGCCGTGTGGCTCTCCCCGATCTTCACGTCCCCCATGAAGGACTTCGGGTACGACGTCGCCGACTACGAGGACGTCGATCCGCTGTTCGGGAGTCTCGCGGACTTCGACGAGCTCCTCGCGGGCGCGCACGCGCGCGGCCTGAAGGTGATGCTCGACCTCGTCCCGAACCACTCCAGCGACCGCCACAGGTGGTTCCTGGAGTCGCGCGCCAGCCGTGACAACCCGAAACGTGACTGGTACGTCTGGCGCGACCCGGCCCCGGACGGTGGCCCGCCGAACAACTGGCGCTCGTTCTTCGGGGGTGGCGCGTGGACGTTCGACGAGACGACCGGCCAGTACTACCTGCACCAGTTCCTGCCGGAGCAGCCCGAGCTGAACTGGGCGAACCCGGAGGTGCGCGCGGCGCTGCTCGGCGCGATGCGCTTCTGGCTCACGCGTGGCGTGGACGGCTTCCGGGTGGACGTCATCTGGCTGCTCGGGAAGCACGGGGAGTTCCCGGACGAGCCGGAGAACCCCGACTGGCGCGAGGGCCACATGGAGCACGGACGTCTGCTGCACGTGCACACGCAGGACCTGCCGGAGACGCACGGGTACATCCGCGAGATGCGCGCGGTCCTCGACGAGTTCAGCCGTCCGGGCTTCGAGCGGATGATGGTCGGCGAGATCTACCTGCCCCTGGAGAAGCTCGTGACGTACTACGGGAAGGGCGACGAGTGCCACCTGCCCTTCAACTTCCTGCTGCTCACGATGCAGGACTTCTCGGCGGGCGCGGTGCGTGACCTCGCCGACCGGTACGACGCCGCGTGCCGCGAGTACGACGGCTGGCCGAACTGGGTCCTGGGCAACCACGACCAGCACCGCTTCCGCACGAAGTTCGGCGTGGAGCGGTACCGGGCGGCGCAGACGCTGCTGCTCACGCTGCGCGGAACGCCCACGGTGTACTACGGCGACGAGATCGGCATGGAGAACGTCGCGATCCCGCCCGGGCGGGCGCAGGACCCCAGCGGGCTGCGGCAGAAGGACAACCCGGAGGCGTCGCGCGATCCGGAGCGCACGCCCATGCAGTGGGACGCGGGAGCGTTCGCGGGCTTCAGCACGGTGGAGCCGTGGCTGCCGCTCGGCGAGCACGCCTCGGTGAACGTGGAGGCGCAGGAGGCCGACCCGCGCTCCGACCTGAACTACTTCCGCGCGCTGACGCTGCTGCGCCGTCAGCTGCCCGAACTGCACGGTGGGGAGTACGTCTCGCTGGACGCCGGGCACGAGGACGTGTTCGCGTTCGTGCGCTCGCACGCCGGGCAGCGGGTGCTGGTGCTGCTGAACTTCGGCGCGGGCGACCTCACCCTCGACCTGTCGGGGCACGCGAGCCGGGCGTCCGCGCACGCGGAGCGCGCGCACGTGCTGCTGTCGTCCACCTGGCGCGAGGGACACGAGGAGCTCGGCGGCGTGCGGCTCGGCGGGTACGAGGCGCTGCTGCTGCGCCTGCCGTAGGAGACCGATCGGGAACGTCGGTGGCGTGGGTCGTGCTCAAAGCGCGGCCCACGCCTCTCTTGCATCATCGACCTTGATCTCGCATGATGGACATATGACTACTATCGTGGACGAGGCGGGGGCACGCATCGCCCGACGCGTCCGCCTGGAACGCGACGCGCGCGGCTGGTCCCAGGCGGACCTCGCCGCGCGCTCCGGCGTCTCGAAGGCCACCGTCAGCAAGATCGAACGCGAGGAGATGAGCCCCACCGCCGTCACGCTCGTCCGCCTCGCGGGCGCCTTCGACCTCACCCTCGCCGGACTGCTCCTGCGCGCCGAGGACGACGGCGGCCGCCTCGTCCGCGCCACCGACCAGCCCTCCTGGCGCGACCCCGACACGGGCTACGTCCGCACGCAGGTCTTCGCCCGGCCCGACCACCCCGTCGAGATCGTCCGCGTCGAACTTCCCGCGCGGCGGCACGTCACGCTGCCCGCGTCCTCCTACGCGAACATCCGGCAGGTGATCTGGGTCCAGGACGGCGAGCTCACCGTCACCGAGGGCGACGGATCCTCCCGCCTGCACGCCGGGGACTGCCTCGCGTTCGGCGCCCCGTCCGACGTGACGCTCGCCAACGACACCGCTCGCCCCTGCACGTACCTCGTGCTGCTCGCCCGCAGGTGACCTCATGACCGACACCGCCGTCCGCGTCCAGCCCCTGCTGCCCACGCCCGAGGTCCTCGACGCCCTCGCCGACCTGCTCGTCCGCGTCGTCGCGGACGGCGGGTCCGTCAGCTTCATGCACCCCCTCCCGCACGGCGACGCCCGCGCCTTCTGGGCCGCCTCCCTCGCCCACGCCGAACGCGGCGGACGCGTCGTGTACGGTGCGTGGGACGACGGTCTGCTCGTCGGGACCGTCACCCTGCTCCTCGACTTCCCCCCGAACCAGCCGCACCGCGCCGAGATCGCCAAGATGATGACCCGCCCCGGGCACCGCGGGCGCGGCGTCGCCACGACCCTCCTGCGCGCCGCCGAGGACACCGCCCGCGCGCGCGGCAGAACGCTCCTCGTCCTCGACACCGCCACCGACGGCGGCGCGTCCGGCCTCTACGAGCGCCTCGGCTACACCTTCGCGGGAGAGATCCCCGACTTCGCGCTCAAACCGCACGGCGGCCTCACCGGCACCCGCCTGTACTACAAGCGGATCTAGGGCACCGGGAAGCGCAGCGCGCCCGACTCGTCCGTGCGCCACACCCGTGCGCCCGCCGCCCGCAGGCGATCCAGCACCTCCGGGTTCGGGTGCCCGTACGTGTTGCGGCCCACCGACACCACCGCGTCGCGCGGCCTCGTCCCCCGCAGCAGCGCCTCTCCCGTGGAGAAGCGCGACCCGTGATGCCCGACCTTGAGGAGGTCCACGCGGCCCGCCCCCAGCGCGCCCTCCAGCGTGGCGGGCAGATCGGCGCTCAGGAGGGCCCGCCACGTGCCCCCGCCACGCCGCGAGGCGTCCACGCGCAGCACCACGCTGTTCTCGTTGTCCTCCTCCCGCAGGGGGCCGGGGGGCGGCCACAGCACCCGCACGACCACGCCCGGCGCGTCCGCGCGGTCCCCGCGCCGCACCTCCCGCACCCGCACGCCCCGCTCGCGCGCCGCGACGAGCAGGGGCCCCAGCGGCCCGTTCCCCTCGGCGCGCGCCAGCCACAGCTCACCGACCGGCACGAGCCGCAGCACGCTCGCGAGGCCCTCCACGTGATCGAGGTCCGGGTGCGTCGCGACCACCACGTCCAGATCGAAGACGCCCAGCGCGCGCAGCGCGGGCACCACCGTTCCCGCGCCCACGTCGAAGTCACCGCGCGGCGTGCCGCCTCCGTCCACCAGCGCCGTGAACCGCCCGACCCGCACGAGCGTCGCGTCGCCCTGCCCCA
>NZ_KI912647.1:69083-69416 GCF_000519345.1 Deinococcus pimensis DSM 21231 | reverse complement strand
CGCTTCCCGACATCACGAGGACGCCCGCGAGCAACCCGCAGAAGGCCGCCGTGGCCCAGCCCAGACGCGCGCCCCAGGGCGCCCGGCTGGACGTCCGCGAGGCCGCGTGGGCGAGAACGTCCCCGGAGCGTGCCTCCACCCCGGACATCAGAACGTCACCAGCGGCCCGAGCGTCTCCAGCAGTTTCGGCCCCACGCCCGGCACCGCGTCCAGATCGTCCAGACCGCGGTACGGGCGGCCCCTTTCGATGCGTTCCGCCAGCGCCGGACCCACCCTCGGCAGGGCCTCCAGCTGCTCCCGGGACGCGGTGTTCAGGTTCACCCGCCCGCTCAC
>NZ_KI912647.1:68765-68983 GCF_000519345.1 Deinococcus pimensis DSM 21231 | reverse complement strand
ACGCGGGCGCCGCGCTCTCCCGGCTCGTCTCGCAGGGCCGCTGACGCCCGGCGTTTCCCGGTCCGCGCGTCGTGGGCCGGGTCGTGCCTCACGCGGCCGTCAGCGGCATTATGTAAATTCAGTGAAGATGCGTTCGCCCTCCGTCGATCCCTCCGCCGTTCCGTCCACGTCGCCCGTACCGCCCGCCCGACGTTCCCGACGGGCGCGCCGTCTGCTGC
>NZ_KI912647.1:49903-68665 GCF_000519345.1 Deinococcus pimensis DSM 21231 | reverse complement strand
GGCGCGGGCTCACGCGTCACCGTCGGCGCCCGCGCGTCCCGCCCCAGGTGCGGCCACGCCGCCCACCCGCCGCACACCGCCGTCACGGTGAGCAGCACGACCGTCAGGAACCGTTCGCGGGCCTCGGGCGTCCTCACGAACGCACCATACGGACCCGGCGGGCCTGCGAGGCCGGGTTGCCTAGGGTGCCCGGGCCTCGACCTGCACCGTTGACAAGACCGGAACTCGCTGCTAACCTACGTAGGCCTTCGGGGCTGTGGCGCAGTTGGGAGCGCGTCTGAATGGCATTCAGAAGGTCAGGGGTTCGAATCCCCTCAGCTCCACCAGAGGAAGCCCCGGTTCATCCGGGGCATTTTCCAAGGCGATGTAGCTCAGCTGGTTAGAGCACACGACTCATAATCGTGGTGTCGGCGGTTCAAGTCCGCCCATCGCCACCAGCAGAAGGAACTCCGACCTAGTCGGGGTTCTTTTCTTTTTGGTCAGGCGCATGGGGAAGACCAAGCGGATGCATACAGGCGTAGTCGTCCGCTCCTTTCGGGCTCAAAACCGCCAAAACCCAGCACACGATTCTCCGTCGGTCAGGAATATTCATGGAGAGCATTCATCTCGCCGTCAAGGACTTCCTCCACGACTGCCGTCGCCGCGTCTCCCCGAACACCCTGAGCTACTACGACAGCGCTCTCCGCGCCTTCACCGAGCACTGCCAGACCCACGGCATCGAGCACGTCGAAGACCTCACCCGCCGCTCCGTCCGGCAGTACGCCGAGTCCCTCGACGGCATCCTCAGCCCAGGCGGCGCGCACGCCCGCCTTCGCGCCCTGCGCGTCTTCATCAAGTGGGCGATGCGGGAAGAACTGCTCGCCACCTCCCCGCTCCCGCACGCCCTCATGCCGAAGGTGCCGCAACCCGAGCTGGAGGTCGTCACACCCACTGAGATGCAGGCGCTGCTTACGGCCAGCAAGGGGAGACGCATGCCTCTCCGCAACAAGGCGATCTTGCTGACCCTGTTCGACACCGGCCTTCGCGCCTCCGAACTCTGCGGCCTGCAGATCAAGGACCTGCTGCCCGACAGCACCCTGTACGTCCGGCTCGGCAAGGGCGCCAAGGACCGCCGCGTCCCCGTCAGCAAGCCCACGCGCCGCGCCATCCAAGCGTACGTGGACAAGGAACGGCCCAGGACGGACCGCACCACCCTGTTCCTCTCCCAGACAGGCGGACCCCTCACCACAAGCGGCCTGAGGCAACTGCTGGAGCATCTCTGCGAGGACGCAGGCATCCCCATCAAGACGCCGCACGCCTTCCGCCGCGGCTTCGCCGTGTCCTTCGTGAAGCACGGCGCAGACTTGGTGCGGCTCCGTGACGCGCTCGGGCACACCACGGTCACCATGTCCACCCGCTACGCCGTCATGAGCACCGAAGATCTCAAGGAGCTCCATCGGGAGGCTTCGCCCGTGATGCACCTCGGACGCAAGGGCAGGGAAGACTGATGTCGGTCAGGCTCTTCAAGCGCTTTCTGGCGTCCCGCAGGGCCCTCGGAAGCACTCCTGCCACCCTGACGTGGCTGGAGGATGCCTACAGGCCCTTCCGTGTGTTCAGCGGCCGTGACCCGGTGGACCGCTCCCTCTGCCGGGCGTACCTGCTGCACCTTCAAGGGAGCGGGCTACCGCCCGAGGACGTTCGGAGGGCCTGGCGGGGCATTCGGGTCTTCCTGCGTTGGGCGGTCGAACAGGGCGAGCTGGACGAGCGCGTGCTCCTGCCCGGCCCCGCTGCTCAGGTGCGCTTCCGTGACGCCCTGACCTCCGAGGACATCCAGCGTGTCGTCGCGGCGGCGCAGGACCATCAGACGGCGCTGCTCGTCTGGACGCTCTTCACGACCGGATGGCGCTCAGAGAAGGTGCTGACGTTGACCTGGCAGGACGTCGACTTCGAGCGGCACCTGCTGTGGACGACCGACCACGAAGGCGAGCGCGTCTCGATCCACCTTCCCACCGCACTCGAAGGGCCGCTGCGGGACTGGCGGCGGTCCTCCTCGTCCGGCTGGGTCTTCAGCCTGGCCGGGAACCCGCTGAGCTCAGCCGAGGTGCGGCAGCAACTCCGAGCGGCAGGGGAGAAGGCGGGTCTGCCCTTTCTCGCCCCTGGACAGCTGCAGTACGCGTTCCTGCGCGTCTACTTCCGTTCGGGCATGACGCGCTCGTCCTCGGATCTCCAAGCGCTGCTCGCCCAGCCCTTCCGGGTTCGCGGCTTCCACATTCCCAACCTCGTCACACAGGACGAGTTGCGCGCTGCTCACGCGGCAGCCAGTCCGTTCGAACATGCCCTTCGGAGCTCACCCTCCAAGCCTCGCCCCCCAAGGAGAAAACCATGAAAATTCGCGCTTCCAATAACATCCTTCCCGTCTACGCCAACTTCGCCGTCCTCGACACCACCAAGGACGAGGTCGTCCTCAACTTCTGCCACGCCGAAGGTGGCCAGGAGCAGCCACAGGGCCTGCTCGTTCAGAAGGTCGTGATGACTCCACAGAACCTCAAGAACCTGCACGTCCGCATCGGTGAGCTCTTGGAGAACTACCAGATGCGTCACGGCCCGCTGGAGTGACCGGGTAGGCTCAAGGCATGGATTTTCCGATCATTCCGAACGAGCAGCTTCGACTGACGGACGTACCTGCTGCTGACGCAAGCTGGTACGAGATCGGAACGTTCGCGCTCAAGTTCAACGGGTACGAGCATCGCGGGAGCTTCAACGCCTGCGCGGACCTGGCGAACGCTGCCCTGGAGACTTTCGAGGAGTTCGGCGGGGTGCCCACGGACCTGACGGACCTCCGAACTTGCCTGTTCTTCGAGCAACGTCGCTGGCGTCATTTCGGAGATGAGCCGGACGAGGAAGCCATGCCGTACATCCGTGCACTCGTTGAAGCCATCCGGCAGGCGGTAGCGCTCACGTTCTAAGAGCTTGTTTCATAGCCTGAACGTCGGTCCGCTCGGCAGTTGCATCGGTCGATAGACAGAGTCCATGATGGGCGCGATGAGCCATCATGCCGATGACAGCATACAGATGCTGTGCGCATGATTTGCGCATGGGGAAGACCACCAAGGCCCGAGTGAATCTCACCATTGACCCTGACATCTACCGTGAAGTGCGCCGCGTCTTTGACGCGATGGACATGAACATGAGCGCTTTCGTGGAGATCCAACTCGCCCGGTTTCTCCAGACCGTTCAACCCCTCATGCCCCTCCTTGAGCAGGCTGAGCAAGGAGAACGGGACCTCACGGACGCCAAAGCGGCGATGCGCGTCTGGTTCGCGCACAGCATTGGACAATCCCTGTCCGATCAGTACAAAGTCGCTGGCGAGGACGTTCTGGCTCCACTCAAGCTGAACGAGTCCACTGAACGCGGCTGAGTCCGCCTCGGCTGGGCTTGCTTTGCCTCGGTCGTGAAACAGGGTCTAAAGAGGGTTCATCGTCGCTCGGGGTGACCAGACACTACTTCGTCGTTGCGGCAGGAGCTCTGTCGTAGAGTTCCTCCTCGCTGACTACGCCGTCGAGCTCCTGCCCCTCTACCTTGAGGCGTCTGCGCGCGGAGTACATGCCACTCCGTGCGGGACGCAGGACCGCGAACCGCCCCAGGCCAATGCTGTGCGGCATGTCGTCGTAGATCGCTTCCATTCCACCGCGCATGAAGTACGTCTCATGCCAGAAGCCTGTCCCGCCGGAGTTGCGCAGAAAATCCTTCCACCAGCGGCGATGCGGCTCCGAGCGGGACCAGCGCTCCAACGACTCGAAATCGCGCCAGTACTGCCGCATCCCGACATGCGGAGGGAACAACGAGAAGATGAGCTGTTCGTGCAACAGGAGGCCATCGGGGCGGTCCCTCACCGAGCCATCAATCTGAGGTCCCAGCTTGAAAACAGTCCTGAAGCCTGTCAGGGCATTGACCCGCATCCCCAGGTACATCACCACCAGATCGGGATACGCAGAGAGGTCCACGGTCCGTCGGTCCACGTTCGATGCCATGGGGGCTCCTCCTTGGAGTGTGCTGAGCAGATCGACAGGATGACGCTTCTCTACCCTACGTTCGTAGAACAGCCGAGACAAGATAGGCATTGGGCTATCAGGAACGGCTGGCGCAACTACGCGCGTGACAAGTCCTAGTCCGCTGTCCACTTGGGTCTGCTCGTCGAGCGTTCAGCCTTTGGGAACAGCCGCACCGTCACCCCAGCGTCGCTTGAAGACGCCTGCCGCTCCCGCACGGATAGCGTCTCCATGGCCGAAGGTCGCCACCTCAAAGTTCAGCGCCGCCAGCTGACGTTGACTGCGTCGCCCGACTTCCGCGTCTTCGAAGAGGATCGGGTCGTGCAGCCCCTGCATGTTCCCGGCCGCGTCCGCTGCGAACAGCACCCCGCCGTGTTCACTCCACAGCAGCGCGATCTGCCCAGCGGAATGCCCCGGCACATGGATGACCTTCAAGCCACCCGCGATGGGCAGGACGTCGTCTGCAAGGACCTCTTCGTCCACGACTGCCGTTCTTGGGAAGGCCTGCTCGGCCACCACCACTCGGGCGAACATCTCCTCGAAGCCGGGCGCGGGAGTCACGACGCGCTCTCTCCAGAGGCCTTCACGCACGATCCGCGCGTCGAGCGGGTGCATGTACGTCGTGGCGCCCGTGAGGTCCTGGAGGGCGGCGAGGCTTCCGGCGTGATCAGGGTGAAAGTGCGTCACGACAATGTGCCGAACGTCCTGCGGCTGACGTCCGAGCGTACGAGCGGCGTCAAGGATGCGGGCCTCGCTGCCTGGGACACCGGTGTCGATCAGGACGAGCTGACGGTCGTGTTCGAGCAGGAAGACGTTAACCATCCCGAGTGAGAGCTGGTGCAGGCCGGGCGCTACTGTGACAAGTGCGTTCATGTTGACCTCCTGACAGCGCTGTGTAGGAAACATCCCCAACATACCGGGGCTGTGAAGGCAGTGCGTGCCTGTGGAAGCACCACACTCAGGCAGACAGCGGACTACGTAAGCCTCGTAGCTACACGCTTCGGATAGACGGCGAGCTGGGAGAACTTGCCCCTGAAATTCCACCTTTCATGCGTCTTGACCTCCCAAGGCCTACACAGGCTCCTCCAATCCACAATCCACCCCCCGGGGTCTGCATGTGCGGCGAGCCTCTCAGTATCGCGTCCGCACCTACACGCGGTGTTGCTTCGCACTAAATTTTGCAGGTCGGGCGGGGGCGTGTGCGATCCTACAGGTGAGCGCTACGACAGCTCTCAGGGGTTCGTGACTCGCACCAAGGCGGACTCCTGGGATCACCGTCGTGCTGACTCGCAAGTCAGTGGCGTACCGCTTCAGCGTGCTCCGCTTCCCTTGTTCTTCCCTCGCTCGCTGTCGAGCCGGACCGTGCGGCCTACCGGCCGCAGAGGGATGAGGGGCTCAGTGGCACCTGTCCAGGTGACTCGCTGAAGTGACGTTGCTCGGCTCCTTCAATCCCAGATCCTTCTCGCTGGCCGGTCATTTTGATTCGGCTTCAATTTCTTGTTCCCCTGTCACGTCGGCCTTGCCGACGTGTGCGCCCTACCGGGCGCTGAGGGTGAAGGAGGAGTGTCTCCCTGCCTGCGCTCGGTTGTTTCCGGCCAGCAGGGAGACCGTCCTCCACATTCCTCCATCCGCTCCTGCTCGCTTCGGCGGGCGTTTCTCGTTCTGGAGATTCCTCTGATGTGGTACTCAATTCTGGAGTTGTTCGCCCCTTCGCCTTCCGACATGTCAGTCTGCGCTGTCCGCGCGTCGTTCTCCCGTGGTCACTCGGGTGCTTCGCTTTGCTCAGTACCCTTCGTGAGTGCTGACCGCACAGCCGATGTTCAGGTACTACGGGTCTGTCTCCCTCTCGTAGTGAGAGGAGGGTAGAACGTGACCAAAACCACATGTGCATCGCCTGACGTCTCCAGTGCCACCCTCGCTGCCCTGATCGAGACGCGCCTGCACAACCAGGTGCGAGGCGTCACCGTCGTCAAAGCGCCTCCGGGCACAGGGAAGAGCACCGCCACCCGGCAAGCCCTTCAGGAGCTCCTTCAGGCCGGGACAGTCCAACGGGTACTCTGGGCGGTCCATGCGACCCGTGACGCGGGATCGCTGGGCCAGGAATGCCTGCAGGAGTTTCAGCAGCTCGGCGTTGAGGTCAGCATCGTCTACGGCAAGGCCGCATTCAAGGGCAAGGGCAGGCAGCAGAAGTATGCGGCGCAGATGAATTGGCCGAACGCACCCTCGGTCAAGATCATCAGCTTCTCGCATCTGCCGCTGCTCTTCGGACCTGAACCACCCGGCGAAGTACTGACCCCGTTGTGCAGCGTGGATCTCCTCATCATTGACGAGGATCCGCACGCGACTCTGCTGCTGCCCAATGACAGCAGCCAGGATTCGGAATTTCGGTCGAAGTCGAAGCCGCTGACCGCCGGAGCTTTCGAACAGCTGAGCTCGTCGTCACGGCTGTGTGGTCGCATCGCCATGTTGCTGCGGAATGTCGCCCAGAACAACGTTCCTCAGCAGGATCTGATCAGCATACCGGACCTCAAGAAGTCCACCTGGACGTACAGCTTCACCGGCGCCGCATTCCTCAGGCGACTCGGACAGAGCTGGAGTGAAGAGGACTGGGGGAGCTTCGAGGCGGCGTTGAAGTCCCTCGGCGTCAACCATGCCGGTGTGATCGCCGGGGCGCTGCGCGATGATCTCGCTGCGCCTGAGCTCGGCAGCGCACGGTTCGGTTTGCTGTGGACGACCGGACGAGCAGCGAAGCAGCCCGTGTTCCGTTTCGACGTGTGTCTGCCGCTGCCTTCCCTGCCGAACACGCTGGTGCTGGACGCGTACGCGGAGAAGGAGTTGTACGACGCGGTGTTCCCAGGGCGGCCGGTACGGTTCGAGCAGTTGGGTCAACCTCACGTCCTCGACATCGAGTGGTGCGACAGGTTGCGGCTCGACGCGCTCAACCTCCAGAAGGGCATGGACGAGAAGCACCTGCAGATCGCAGAAGAGATCGTCACGCTCCTCGATGACTCGGATCGTTCCGTCACTGTCTTGACCAACAAGGCCATGGTGGAACCGACCTCACCGTGGGCTGGGTACATTCGTCAAGCGCTCTCGCTGGCCGGGAAGCAGGGTGAGGCGGAGCGTATCGCGTCCAGGTACTACCACGCTGGTCGTGGGATCAACGCGTGTAGCGGGCACCACATCCTCGCCCTGACCCAGCCAAAGTTGCCGGCGCTACATCGAGAACACACGATGGCGGCCCTGTTCCCTCACAGCGCCACGCAGCGTGCGTGGGCGCATGAGGTGTACGAACGAACCGAGTTGCTTCAGATGCTGGAGCGCACTCGGCAGTTCCGGCACTCAGGCGCGCGCATCATCACTGCGTTCAAGCCGGATCTGCCGAGGGAACTGGCTACCGTTCGGCCTTACAGGACGACGCTGCATTTCGTTCGGAAGAGCACCAATCCGCGGTGGCGTGACGCGATCATCACCGTCGGGCAAGAGCTGCTGGACGCTCTCGGTGGGATTCCCTTGCACGCCTTCTACACTCTCGGTCTGATCGAGAATCCTGATCTGAAGATCCCACAGAACATCCTTGATCAACGCCTGCATCATGCGTTGCGTTCCGTGTCGACAGGTCCTGAGCTCAGTCACTGGCTGGAACACCGGAAGCTTCAGCGGTACGGCACCGTCGAGCCGTACCGGGGAGGCAAGGTACACGCGGAACTCCAGGTGCTGAGCAAGCTGGGTGTGCAGCCGCAGAGGGCCCGCCGGATCTCGGTTGATCGTACTCAGGTTCATGCCGCTGGCTTCGCGCTCGACGCCGAAAGTTTTGACTGCGCTTTGCAGCGTTTCTTTGGTTTGTGGAGGAAATCGCAGTAAAAACCATTTCTGAATGTCGTCAGATGTGCGGCGAGCCGGTGAAACGTTCCGAGAAATGACGATCTCTGCGTGCGAAGCAGGGAAGAAGCCAGCATTCCCACGCCGTGACCTTTCCCGCCTCATTTCTTCCGTGCCTGAGGCGCGCTCCTTCCATGTCTACAGCCAAACTCCAACGCCTCCAACGTCGTCGTCTGCGTCTGCTTGACCGCCAAGATCGTCTGTACCGTCTGTTGATGGGCAGCCGCGCGGCGGTCTTGCCAACCAAGCGCCTCAACGCCTTCTTCGAGGTGTCGCGTGACCTTGAAGACCTCAACCAGCAGATCGCTCACCTGACGGCGCAGCTTGCAAGCTGCAATCCTCCGCGTGGTTGAGCCGACAGTTCGTACCGTTCGCCGCCCCGGTCTTCCTGCCGGGGCAACTCATGTTTAGGGGAGAGGAGCCCCCGCTCCTCGCTCTTCAGGAGGATCGGCAACTGGAATTGCTGCCGAGTCCACTGCCCGGCTGAGCAGTGACTACCAGCCCAAGCTCCACTTTCGAAAAGGAGAACCACGATGACTCAAGGACAGAAGCTTTCCACTCAACACACTCAGATCGTTCTGGACGGCCTGCGCAGCGGCATGACCGACGCAGAGGTCGTCAGGGCGTCCGGCGTGTCTCTCTCGACGGTCAAGCGTCTCAAGAAGACGCACGGGCTGCACACGAACCTGACCCTGGACAAAGCCAGGGAGCCCGGCATCGAGTACGTCACGAACCGGGCGCGGCAGTACGGAATGACCGTGCAACCCGCGCCAGCGGGAGCGCGGTACGACCTGTTGATCAAGGATCAGCGCGTGGTGGTCCGGACGTTGACACCGAATGCCGACGGCGAGTTCCGGTACAGGCTGCCCAACGCGGCGCGGAACATGGACGGCATGCCGTACTTCGCGGGTGGCGCCTTTGACGCGGATGTCGTGGCGCTCGCCTGCCTGCCTGAACAGGGACGGACGCCCCAGGCCTACCTGTTCGACAGCGCGTCGTTCCCGACCAGCGTGAAGTTCGGGGAGCACGACGTGTACTACGCGCACCGGGAGCGATGGGGCATTTTCCTGCCCGCAGCGATCCAGCGTTCCGCTTGAGCGATCAACTCTGCCTCATGTTGGGATGGACCGGGTGTTCTGGCCTCGTACACTGCCGTCATGCCGGTGCCCAACTTCCAGAGTTTTCTTCTTCCCGTGCTGCAGTTCGCAGCTGACGGTGGGGAGAAGTCGTTGCGTGATCTGTACCCGTACGTAGCGTCCACCCTTGAGCTCGACGACGACGCGCAACAGGAGTTGGTCCCGAGTCGGCAGCAGAGGACGTTCCACAACCGTGCAGGCTGGGCGAAAACCTACCTGGTGAAGGCGGGGCTGCTGGAGCAGGCTGGCCGCGCAAAGTTCCGCATCACAAAGCGAGGACAGGGTGTGCTGGCGGAACGTCCGGCGCACCTGACCAAGAACGACCTGCTTCGCTACCCGGAGTTCGTGGAATTCGCGCAGGCCAGTACCCCGGCCGAGTCTGCCGCGCCTGTCACGACAGGCGCTTCCGATGGAACACCGGACGAGTCCCTGGAGGCCATCACGCTAAGCCTCAGGAGCAGTCTGGCTCAAGAGGTGTTGACGCTGGTGCGCGGCTGCAGCGCCGCTTTCTTCGAGCAGGTCGTCGTTGACGTGTTGGTGGCAATGGGGTACGGCGGAAGCGTGAAGGATGCTGGCCGGGCCATCGGGCGAAGTGGCGACGGCGGCATCGACGGAATCATCAAACAGGACCGTCTCGGCCTGGAGAACGTGTACCTGCAGGCTAAACGATGGTCGGGCAACGTCGGCAGTCCTGAGGTGCGCAACTTCGCTGGGAGTCTGCAGTACCACAAGGCGAACCGTGGCGTGCTGATCACGACTTCGGACTTCAGCCGTGACGCGATCGAGACGGCAAAACACCTTGGCGGGATCGTGCTGATCAACGGGGAGGAACTGGCGCAGCTGATGATCGACTACAACGTCGGCGTCACGACAGCGGTGGTGTACGAGATCAAGCGGATCGACAAGGACTACTTCGACGAGGAGTGACGGTCGCCGAAGGTGTCGCTGCACATCAAGTGTGCAGTCAGTTGAACGCCGGGTACGATGAGGCCAACTTCCGGCTTCGGGGTACTCCTACATGACGACTACAACATCGGCTGGGCTCACGCCCGAGCAGCACGCCCGTCAACTCATCGATCAGAAACTCGCCGCTGCTGGCTGGGTCGTCCAGAACGCCCGGAGCGTCAACTTCTCCGCCGCCAGGGGCGTCGCACTGCGCGAAGTCCAGACTGCCGCGGGGCCCTGCGACTACATGCTCTTCGTGGACCGTGTAGCCGTCGGCGTCATCGAGGCCAAACCCCGAGGCACTTCACTCGTCGGGGTGGCGGAGCAGACCGAGAAGTACCTGACTGGCCTCCCTGCTCACTACAAGAAGGCGGGCGATCCCTTGCCGTTCGCGTTCGAAAGCAACGGTCAGGAGGTGCAGTTCCGTGACCTGCGCGACCCGGACAGCCGCTCACGCTCCGTGTTCCACTTCCACCGCCCCGAGACGCTCGGTGCATGGACGAAAGAAGCCAACACCCTTCGGGCTCGGCTACGGCACCTTCCCGAACTGACCCGGCGAGGGCTACGTGACTGCCAGTTCGAGGCGATCACGAACCTGGAGCAGTCGCTTGCACAAGCGCGCCCGCGTGCGCTGATCCAGATGACCATGGGCAGCGGGAAAAGCTACACTGCTGTCGCCAGCGTCTACCGACTCCTCAAGTACGCGAAGGCCAGGCGCGTGCTGTTTCTGGTGGACCGCGGCAACCTCGGCAAGCAGGCGCTGGGTGAGTTCGCCAACTTCGACACGCCCGACGACAACGAGCTGTTCACCAAGCTGTACCCCGTACAGCACCTCACGTCGAACGTAGTCGACCCGGACGCCAAGGTGGTCATCACCACCATTCAGCGGCTGTACTCGATGCTGCACGGCGACCCCGATTACAACACGGAGAACGAGGAACGCAGCGAATGGGAGCTCGGAAGTGACGGCGAGGAACGTCCCATCACCTACAACCCGCGGTTTCCGATAGAGACATTCGACGTCATCATCACCGACGAGTGCCACCGCAGCATCTACGGCACGTGGCGGCAGGTGCTGGAGTACTTCGACGCGTTTCTGATCGGCCTGACCGCCACCCCGAGCAAGCAGACCATCGGCTTTTTCGACAACAACCTTGTCATGGAGTACGGCCACGAACGCGCGGTGGTGGACGGCGTGAACGTCAACTTCGACGTCTTCCGCATCCGCACGCGCATCACCGAGCACGGCTCGAAGCTCGACGCGGGCACCTTCGTCGACTACTTCAATCGGGAGACGCGTGAGGTGCGCTGGGAGCAACTCGATGATGACCTGCAGTACCAGGGCAGGGAACTCGACCGCAGCGTCGTCGCCATCGACCAGATCCGCACGGTGATCAAGACGTGGAAGGACCACCTGCCCGTGCTGTTCCCGGGTCGTGACATCGTACCGAAGACGTTGATCTTCGCCAAGGATGACGCGCACGCCGACCGGATCGTGGAGATCGTCCGGGACGTGTTCGGCAAGGGGAATGACTTTTGCAAGAAGATCACCTACGGCGTGACGGGTGAACGCACGGACACGTTGATCTCGCAGTTCCGCAACGAGTACAACCCCCGAATCGTCGTCACCGTCGACATGATCGCCACCGGGACCGACGTGAAGCCGCTCGAATGCCTGATCTTCATGCGAGACGTGAAGTCCCGCGCGTACTACGAGCAGATGAAGGGACGAGGCACCCGTGTCATCGACCCGAGCGACCTTCAATCGGTCACGGCGGACGCGCCGACGAAGACCCGGTTCATCCTGGTGGACGCCGTGGGTGTCACGGAGAGCGACAAGGGCGAGGCGAAGCCGCTGGAGCGTAAGCGCAGTGTGGCGTTCGACAAGCTCCTGCAGGGCGTGGCGACCGGGGATCGCAGCGAGGACACCCTCAGCAGCCTCGCTGGCCGGTTGGCGCGCCTCAACCGCACCCTGACCCCGGAACAACGCGCGGACATCGTTCAGCTTGCCGCGCAGGACGTTCCTCAAATAGCGCGGGCCCTGCTCGATGCCCTCGACCCGGACAAGGTGGAGGCGCACGCGCAGAACCTCAGCCAGCAGGAAAGCACACCGCTCTCCGACGAGCACCGCGCCCGCGCGGCCGAGGAGCTGCGTGACGCTGCCTGCTTGGTCTTCGACAACGCGGAGCTGCGCGAACTGCTCGTCCAGATCGGCAAGCGCAACGACATGGTGGTGGACCACGTCAGTGTCGACGGGCTGGAGAGCACGACCACGACGGCAGGGGAGTCCAAAGAGGAACTGGCGACGCGCTTGGCTCAGGGCCGCGTGCAGACGTTCAAGGCGTTCATCGAGGCGAACAAGGACGAACTGGACGCGCTTCGCATCCTGTACAGCGAACGGTACGCCAAGCGTCACGTCAATTACCGCCAGATCAGGGAGCTGGCCAAGGCCCTCGAACGGCAGGACCCCTCCCTGACGACAGAAGGGCTCTGGGACGCCTACGAGCGCCTGGAGGCGAGCAGAGTACGGGGTGGAAGCCCGAGGCGGCTCCTGACTGATCTGGTGAGCCTGGTGCGGTTCGCTACCGAGCAGGAGGACGTGCTCGTCCCGTTCGGCGCCACCGTTCAGGAACGCTTCGACAGCTGGTTGAAGACCCAGGAGGGTCAGGGGCGCGCATTCACGCCAGATCAGCGTCGCTGGCTGGAGATGATTCGGGATCACATCACTACGTCGCTACTGGTGCAGCCACGTGACCTCTCGGACATCCCGTTCAACCAGTACGGAGGCATCCACAAGGCGCGGGAGCTCTTCGGTGATGACCTTCCAATCATCCTGCAGGAGCTGAATGAGGCCCTGGCCGCGTGAGCAGCGCAGGGCCCCAGTGGAGTCCGTTCAGTCAGTCGCCGTACGTGCGCTCGCAGTAGTCGCGGACCTGAGCTGACGTTTTGAGGTTGGGCCAGTCCGTTGCGTGGCTCCAGATTTCGTTCTCACAGGACTTGATGGTGCCCGCTTTCATCCCAGCGGGGGAAAACATCCAGAGAGCGGCGAAGATGATTACTACCAGACCAACTCCTCCGATCCAGGCAGCAATGCGCCACTCCCGTTTGGGGTAGCCCATCCAGCCGATCTCTTCGGGAGGAGTTCCAGGACGTCGAGACACAACAGGTTGTTTTTCTGTCACGCGGGGAAGGGTAGCACCGACAGCAAAACACGCAGTGCAAACTTGAGCGGGTGCAAGCACCCGGAGATAACGAGGAATCAATGAAGCCGTTCAAAGCTCCGAGAAAGTGGCGCCTGGCCGAGGAGGTCAGGCGCATCGACGACAGCGAGTACTTCCAGAAGGTCGGGACGTTCACAACCTGCACCGGCCCCTGCGAGGCTGCTCGACAGCGGACATACGATCGTGCTGCTGCGCAGGGCATTGCTCTCATGATGGCTGCCCCGAAGCCGGTACTGCTGCGGACGAATCCCGTCTGGTGGCGGGAGCAGCCAGTAACGGTCTGGCTAGGAAGCTGCGTCGTCTGCGGCACGGTGTACTGGGCTCCTCTGGAAGAGTTTCCGGCCAGCGAGGAGAATGACCAAGCATGACGGACGTAGCAGAACAACCTGCAAGAAGTGAGACGGGGTTGGCTCCCGGCTGGCAATGGGCCACACTGGCAGCTCTGGGCGAGGTTACAGGCGGCTTGACCAAAAACGCGAAACGGGGAAGTTTTGAGCTGAAGTTGCCGTACCTGCGGGTGGCCAATGTGTATGCGAACTCGCTAAAACTTGATGACGTTGAAGAGGTGGGAGTACTGCCGACCGAGATCGCAAGGACTCTTCTGAAGAAGAATGACCTTCTCGTTGTGGAAGGCAATGGAAGCCCTGATCATATTGGTCGTGTAGCCCTTTGGGATGGCAGCATCGAAACTTGCCTTCACCAAAACCACCTTATCAAGGTACGTCTTGCGGGCACAGCGCCAAAATTTGTTCTGTACTGGCTTCTGTCGAAAGAAGGACGTGCTTACATCAGATCTGTATCCAGTTCTTCTTCTGGACTCTACACTTTGAGCATTGGAAAAGTTGAGGGTCTACCTGTTCCTGTCGCGCCGATTCAGGAGCAAGAACGTATCGTTGCTAGGATTGAAGAGCTGCTCTCAAAGCTCGACTCCGGAACAGCTGCCTTGCACAAAACAAAAGCGCTTCTGAAGTTGTACCGTCAGAGCGTCCTCCACGCGGGTGTCAGTGGCCAGTTGACACAGGTGTGGCGTAAGCAGCAAGGGGAACAGTTGGAGAGCGCGGACGTCCAATTGGAGCGCGTCCTTCAACAACGACGCGAAGCTTGGGAGGCGAGCGAGAAAAAGGGCAAGTACAAAGAGCCCAAAGGACCTTCCGAAACGAACTTGCCATCTGTGCCACAAGGTTGGGTATGGACCACCTTCGAGCAGGCGAGCTACCGAGTAACAGTTGGCTTTGTTGGACAAATGAAGCATGAGTACAGAGACGAAGGCGTGCCATTCCTTCGTTCGCAAAATGTGAGGCCGAATCGGTATGAGCCAGAAGGCCTGCGGTACATCTCCAATCAATTCCACGACCGAATATCCAAGTCGGAGGTTCGCTCAGGCGATTTGGTAGTCGTTCGATCCGGCAGCGTTGGGACCGCTTGTGCAATTCCCGAGGATTTTGGTGAAGGAAACTGCTCGGATCTTGTGATCGTACAGCGTCCGTACTTCAATGCAAAGTTCGCTGCCTACTACATGAATTCGATGGCTAGAGCGAATGTTTCGGCCAGAAAAGTTGGGATTGGCCTTGAGCACTTCAATACTTCTGCTTTAGCATCTATGGCCCTGCCCTTTCCGACTGTTGCTGAACAAGCGCAAATTGTGGCTGAAGTGGAGCGGCGCCTATCCGTCCTCGACAAGCTAGAAGTGACTGTGAACAGCGAATTGAAGCGCGCCAAGCAAACACGCCAGGGGATCCTCCGTAAAGCCTTCCGCGGAGAGCTCATCCCGCAAGACCCGAATGACGAACCTACCAGCGTGCTGCTCGAACGCATCAAAGCTGAAAAAATTCGGCTCGGGGTTGAGAATCTACGCCGTGGCCGTAAGCCCCGCAAGGAGAACAAATGACCGCCCCCACCACCTCGCAACTCGTCCAGCGCGTCTGGAACCTCGCTCACGTCCTGCGAAACGACGGCGTGGGCTCCAGCGACTACCTTGAGCAGCTCACGTTCCTGCTCTTCCTCAAAATGGTCGACGAGCAGCACACCGAATTCGGTGACGACGATCTTCCCCGCATCCCTGAGGAACTGAGCTGGTCGAGCCTCCGCGTTCTTGACGGTGTGGATCTCGAAATCCAGTACCGACGGATCCTCACCGACCTCTCCACGTCTGAGGGTCTGCTCGGAGTCATTTTCCGCCGCGCGCAGAACAAGATCACCGAACCCGCCAACCTCAAGCGCCTCGTCAACCTGATCGACCAGCAGGAATGGACGCGCCTGCCGTTCGACGTGAAGGGCGAGATCTACGAGGGTCTGCTCCAGAAGAACGCCGAGGACATCAAGGGCGGCGCGGGGCAGTACTTCACGCCTCGTCCCCTGATCGACGCGATGGTTGAGATCGTCCAACCGCAACCTGGCGAGACGATTGCCGACCCCGCATGCGGCACTGGTGGCTTTTTGCTGGCCGCGCGGGAGTACCTCGTCAAGCACTTCACTCTCGACCCGATTGAGAAGGACTTCCTCCGTAACGAGACGTTCTATGGGTCTGACATCGTGGACAGCGTGGTCCGTCTCGCTGCCATGAACATGTTCCTCCATGACATCGGCGGGCAGAGCACCCCGATCCACCGGGAGGACAGCCTGCAGCGTGCGCCCAGCCAGCGCTTCGACATCGTGCTCGCCAACCCGCCGTTCGGCGTGAAGGGCGGCATGATCGTGCTCGGCGAGGACGGGACGCTGGAACGCGAAAAGGCCGAGTACAGCCGCGACGACTTCACCGCGAAGACGGCGAACAAGCAGCTGAACTTCCTGCAGCACATCATCTCGATGCTCAAGATCGGTGGTCGCGCCGCCGTCGTCGTGCCGGACAACGTGCTCTTCGAAGGCGGCGCGGGCGAGATCGTGCGGCGCCGACTCCTCAAGGACTGCGACCTCCACACGATCCTGCGTTTGCCCACGGGCATCTTCTACGCGCAGGGCGTGAAGGCGAACGTGCTGTTCTTCGAGCGGCGCACGTCGAGCGAGACGCACCACACGCGGGAGACGTGGGTGTACGATCTGCGGACCAACAAGCACTTCACACTCAAGACGAACCCGCTGAAACGGGCTGACCTGCAGGACTTCGTGGATGCCTACCGTGCCGGTGATTTCGCTGGCCGGGTGGAGGGCGAGCGCTTCAAGAAGTTCCCGCTGGCGGACCTGTTGGCGAGGGACAAGGTGAACCTCGACGTATTCTGGCTCAAGGACGAGAGCCTCGAAGACGGCGAGAACCTGCCCGAGCCGGGCGTGCTGGCTGCCGAGATCATCGAGAACCTCGAAGCGGCGCTGGAAGAGTTCCGGCAGGTGGCGATGGACCTCGGTGCTGTGGATTTCGACGCTGCAGCAGACGACTGAGCAAAGACCACCTCGTCCCGGCATGTGCGGCATGCCGGGCGTTTTTCGTGTGGTACGGTGCCAGGCCAAGAGGAAACCTGCATGTACTACGCACACACGGACGGCGGAAGCCGCGGCAACCCGGGCCCCGCAGGGTACGGCTGGATGCTGCTCCGCAATGACTCTCTCATCGCCTACGAACACGGCTACATGGGGGCGGACAGCACCAACAACCAGGCGGAGTACCAGGGCGTGCTGCGCCTGTTCGAGTACCTCAACGAGCACTACCGCGGCAGCCCCATCGAAATCCGCTGTGACAGCCAGCTCGTCGTGAAGCAACTCGAAGGTGACTTCCGCGTCAAGGACGCGGCGATGTTCGCGCTGCATCAGCGCGTCCAGGCGCTCATGGCCGAGTACGGGCGGGAGCACATCACGTTCCGGTGGGTGCGCCGCAACCACAACCGCTGCGCGGACCTCCTCGTCAACGTCGCCATCGACGAGCTCAAGGAACCAACGATCAGCGAGAACAACAAGAATCAATTCGCCTTCCGCCTCAAGGGCCTGTACACCTTCTATGACAAGCCTGGACTGTTGGCAGCCGCTCACTGAACCATGCGCATGTACTCTGTCGTGTTGCCAGCGTGGATGGTACGGTCTGGAGAACCATGCAGGGCGCCATCTACCTGATGCAAGAAGGGCAACTCGTCGAAATGCGAGAACAACCCTACGACTCCGAAGCGCTCCTCCAGCAGCTTCTCGCCACTCATCCTCACCTGCTGGCCGGAGATCAGATCGACCAGGCTACACCGCGTCGATGGCTGCTGGTGAGCCGAGAAGCTGCCGTACCCGACTCCGAGGACTCTCCCGGCCGATGGTCCGTCGATCACCTGTTCCTCGATCAAGACGCGATTCCCACGCTGATTGAGGTGAAGCGCAGCAGCGACACCCGCATTCGACGTGAGGTCGTCGGGCAGATGCTCGACTACGCCGCCAACGCGGTCGTCTACTGGCCCGTGGAGCGGCTCCGGACGGCTTTTGAACAGCGCTGCGCCAACGAGGGCCAGGACCCGCAGGTGCTGATCAGCGATCTGCTGGGCTCTGAGGATGCGGACGGCTTCTGGCAGCAGGTCAAGACGAACCTTCAGGCGGGACGCATTCGCATGATCTTCGTCGCGGATGAGATCCCGGTCGAGCTGCGTCGCGTGGTGGAGTTCCTCAACCAGCAGATGGATCCGGCGGAGGTTCTCGCTCTGGAGGTCAAGCAGTTCAAAAGTGCTGATCTCCAGGCGCTCGTTCCCCGTGTGGTCGGTCAAACCGCGTCGGCCACGCAGCGGCGTAGTGCGGGTGATGCCGGAGGAAAATTGAAGGAGTGGGACGAAGCTCGCTTCTTTACGGACATGCGGAGGCAGGGGCTTCACGTCGAGGCTGGCATTGCTGAAACAATCCTCCAGAGACTCCAAGAGCGTGGCGTCACGGTTGTGTGGGGAGAGGGTGCGAAGACTGGCGCGTTCTACGCGATGCTGTACTACAAGAACGCTCGACATAGCTTTTTCGGCGTTTGGACGGATGGACGGATCAAGTTCAACTTCGAGCGCATGAAGCATCGGCCACCCTTCAACGATGTTGAAAAGCGGCTTGAAGTCCTCCGTCAGCTCAACGAGATTGAGGGTGTGAATTTGTCGGAAAGTGCGATCGAGGAGCGCCCGAACATCAACCTCCGTGTTGTGCAAGATCCACAGAAGCTTGAGCACCTGCTGTCCATCATGGACCGGTACTTCACTACTGCCCTTGCCGCATACGACGGAGAGGCGTGAAGGTCACCTGAAACCTCTCGCTGGCCGGAAAGCACGTCACACAGCTAGAATCATCTTGTCGGAGAAGTCGTCCGCTCTCATATTCAAAAAGCCGGGTTTTTCTCGTCCTGGACGCGTCTAGCTCAGCTGGTTAGAGCACACGACTCATAATCGTGGTGTCGGCGGTTCAAGTCCGCCCATCGCCACCAGCAGAAGGAACCGCGTCCAGGACGCGGTTCCTTTTTTGTGCCGTTCGCCGAACGTGGCGTGCCACGTCCCCTGGTACGCTGCGGCATGACCGTCCCGAGATCGCCTGAGGCCACGCCGTCCCGCACGTCGTTCAACCTCCGCGCCGCGCCGCGCGCGGCGTCGATCCTCGCGGTCGCGCTCCTCGCGCTGGGCGGTC
>NZ_KI912647.1:49340-49803 GCF_000519345.1 Deinococcus pimensis DSM 21231 | reverse complement strand
GTGCAGGGCGAGTACGGCCCGCAGGAGCGCGCGACGCTGCGCGGACCGTCCGGCCTGATCGGGCGCGTGCAGGACGAGCGCGCGGGCCTGCAGTGGTGCCGGGACGTCACGGGCGACGGCGTTCCCGAGGCGCTGCTGTTCACGTACAGCGGCGGCGCGCACTGCTGCACCGAACACACCCTCTACACCCTCTCGACGCCGCCACGCGAGCTGCTGCACGCCTACAGCGGCAACGTCGCCGAGCTCGTGCCCGCCCAGCTCGACGGGCGCGGCCCGCTGGAGCTGCTGAGCTACGACAACCGCTTCGCGTACGCGTACGGCCTGTGCTTCGCGTGCAGTCCCTTCCTGCCCGTCGTGTACGCCCTGCGGGACGGCCTGTACGTGGACGACTCCCGCAGCTTCCCCGGCCTGATCTCGGCCCGCACGGCCGTCACGGGCGCGCCCGCTGAGCCCGCCGATCTGC
>NZ_KI912647.1:48948-49240 GCF_000519345.1 Deinococcus pimensis DSM 21231 | reverse complement strand
CCGCCCGACGTGATCGAACGGGCCGCCGAGAGCCTCTCGTGGCGCAGCCTGCTCGACCTGCGGCCCGGCAGCGGACTCGTGCGGCCCGGTGCGTTCGACGCCTTCCTCGCGTCGTACCTGCCACGGACCTTCGAGGAGCTGCCCGTGCCGCTCGTCGTGACCGCCACGGACGTCCTGTCGGGCCGCCTCGTGTACCTGCACCGGGGCGAGCTGTACCCCGCGCTGCGCGCCACGAGCGCCTACCCGGGCGCCATCGACCCCGTCCCGCACGAGGGCATGCTCCTCGCGGACG
>NZ_KI912647.1:44318-48848 GCF_000519345.1 Deinococcus pimensis DSM 21231 | reverse complement strand
GAATCCCACGCCGGACACGGCGGTGATGCCCGCGCGCCGCGCGTCGTGTCCGCGGGCGAAGAGGTGCTCGAAGGCGGCGATCTCGCCCGTGATGTCGAGGTAGTGCGTGGCGGTCGCGAGGCAGGCGTCCAGCATGGGCGCCTGGGTGGCGGAGAAGGGCCCGGCGGCGTGCAGGACGACCCGGATGTCCGCGAGGGCCGCGCGGACGCGGGCGGGATCGTCGAGGGGGAAGACGCGCGCGGGGAGGCCGAGTTCGGCGGCGAGTTCGCGGACCGTCTCGCCGCGCCCGGCGAGGGTGGGCCGCAGGCCGCGCGCGTGCGCCTCGCGGGCGAGGAGGCGTCCGGTGTAGCCGGTGGCGCCGTAGATCATCCAGGGCTGGTCCGCGGTCATGCCTTCAGGGTAGTCCGCGTGGGCGCCGGACGTATGGGGCGGAATCTCATGTCGCGGGCGTGGTCTTTTCGACGTGACCGGAAGTTGTATAGACTGCTACTTCTTTCAGTCTAGACAACTCAGATTAAAGTCAGGCTCGTGAAAAATACGTGCGCGACGCCCAACTTCACGTGATTACACTCCACGCGTAGGAAGACCCGAGCGTCGCGACTCCCCGTTCCCGCCCCCAGGAAGTGACACAGATGAAGAGCAGGACCACCGGTCCGGGCCCCACGCGGCCCGGAAGCGTCCTCACACCCCGCGAATCCCCGCGCGGCCTCACCCGCAACACCCTCTAGGCAGGCTGGAGGGCCGCGTCCGTGGTCCTTCACGTGAGGACCCTCGTGGAACGTGGGTGGCGCTCTCCCGCCGGGCGTGTTACGCTGTGAGCGTAACGGTATCCCTCCGGGTGCCACACAGGAGACTCCATGCCCCAGATCCACCTCACCGGCCCCCTCGGCACCAGCCTCACCGTCGAAGTCCAGGACGAACGCGACATCATCGCGACGCTGCGCAAGTACGGCAAGTCCGGCTGGACCAGCGGCGAGATCCCCCCCGGCGGCCTCGTCCTCCCCCTCGCCATGGCCGACCTGTTCGACTGGACCCTCATCGGCGCGCGCCCCTTCACCACCGACGACGGCGAGCAGTGCGTCTTCTACCGCGGCCAGACCTACAAGCGCCGCGAACTCGACGAGGTGGACACCAAGAAGCTCAAGCTCCCCAAGATCGTCAAGTACTCGCGCGGCGCGCGCCCCACCGACCCCACGCACCTCAAGGAGGGCGAGGAGGGCAGCGTCCAGTACGTCACGCTCATCACCTTCCGCGGCGGCGGACGCGTCATTGAGCAGTACGTCGACCCCGCCCGGCAGGCCACGCGGGAACGCGCCTGAAGGGCGCGTCCACATTCGCTAGACTCTCCCAATGACCGGCGGCCACCCCGACCTCCCGCGAGAGCGCGAGCACCTCGCGGGCACCATCGACAGCATGACCCGCCGCATCCTCCAGCTGGAGGACGGACTGCAGGACGTCGGCGCCGACGAGGACACCGCCTTCGTCCAGCGGCTCGACAACGAGGCCGAGGCGCAGCAGCTCAGCGTGCACCTCAAGGCCCCGTACTTCGGCAGCATGCTCGTCCGTGCCCGCGGGCGCACCCAGCGCCTCTACCTGGGACGCTACCCCTACTACGATCCGCAGGGCGCCTTCACCGTCTCCGACTGGCGCAGCCCCGTCGGACAGCTCTTCTACACCGACGCCGTCGCCTGGGACAAGGGCGAGATCCACCTCAAGCGTCAGCTCGACGTCCGCGACCGGGAGCTCACCGCCCTCACCGACCTCTACGTGCGCGGTGAGGGCGCCGCCGCCGCCGAGGCCGCCCGCGAGGAGGTCCTCGTGCGCCGCCTCTCCGAGGGCGCCACGAGCGGCATGCGCGACATCATCAGCACCATCCAGCCCGAACAGGCCGCGCTGATCCAGGCGCCCGGCACGCGCCCCCTCGTCATCCAGGGCCCCGCCGGGAGCGGCAAGACCAGCCTGCTGTTCCACCGCGTCGCCTACCTCGCCTACGAGGACCGCGGCGACGGCCGCCTCGACCCGAAGAACACCCTCGTCCTCGTGCCCAACCGCGTCCTCGCCGGGTACGCCCGCCGCGTCCTGCCCGACCTGCGCATCGAGGGCGTCACCGTCGCCACGCCCGACGACTGGATGACCGAACAGCTCGGCCTGAACGCCGAGGTCACCGACAAGACCCTCACCCTGCTCCTCGGAAACGCCGACCGCGAGGTCAAGCGCCGCGCGTGGCTGCGCGCCAAGGCCCTCGGCGACGCCCGCATGCTCGACGTGCTGCGCGAGAGCATCCTGCGCCGCTACCGCGACACCCTCGGACGCGAGGCCTTCGAGACGACCGTCACCGCCGCCGAGCACGACTACACCCTCACCTACGACGCCGCGCGCCTCCTCGCCCTCCTCGACCACGCCGCCGCGTCCAGCCTCCTCACCGGCGTCCGCGAGGCCTTCACCCGCCGCCTCGTCGAACGCGCCTGGCAGGACCTGCACGCCAGCGGCGTCCCCGAGAGCGCCTACCGCGCCGTCCTCGCGCAGCTCGAACACGACGCCGCCCGCCTCGCGCAGCGCGCCTTCCGCGCCGCCTCACCCATCACCGAGGTCCGCCGTCTCCTGCGCGAACCCGGCGAGCTCGCCGCGAGCGCGCGCGGCATCCTCCCCGACGCCCGCGTCCGCGCGCTGCTCACCCCCGACCCCGCCGCGCACCTCCCCACCGCCCGCACCGGCAGCGTCGACGCGCTCGAACTGCCCCTCATGCTCGCCGTGAAGGCCGTGCAGGAAGGCATCGGACGCAAGAACGCCCGCGGCGCCGCCGCCTACGACCACGTCCTCGTCGACGAGGGACAGGACCTCAGCCCGCTGCTCTACCGCCTCCTCGCCGACGTCGCCCCGCGCGGCGCCGTCACCGTCGCGGGCGACATCAACCAGGGCATCCACGGCTACCGCGCCGTGTCCTTCTGGACGGAGGCGCTCGACCAGCTGCGCGTCACGCCCGACGATCAGGTGCGGCACCTGCGCCGCACCTACCGCTCCACCCGCCAGATCGTGCACCTCGCCTCCGGCGTGGCCCGCTCCTTCTCCCGCGACGAGGCGCAGGAGGCCGAGGCCGTGCCCCGCGACGGTCAGAACGTCGAGGTCCTCGAGGGCGGCCCCCTCATGGAGCGCGCCGCGCGCGCCGTCCGCGCCGCGAGGGAGGCGGGCTTCGAGAACGTCGGGGTGATCGTCCGGCACGCCCGCGACTGCGAGACCGTCGCCCGCGCCCTCGGCGAGCGCGACATCGACGCGGCCCCCATCGACACGGAGCAGAAACGCTACGCGGGCGGCGTCGTCGTCATCCCGCCCAACCTCAGCAAGGGCCTGGAGTTCGACGCGGCCGTCATCGTCGGCGCGGACACCGCCAGCTACCCCCACGACGTGGAATACGAGACGCGCCTCATGTACGTCGCCGTGACGCGCGGCATGCACGCCCTGTGGCTCCTGCCCGACGGGGAGCTCCACCCGCTGCTTCGCCAGCCCGAGCTAGTGGGCTGAGTACGGCCCCGAGCGGTCGGGTCCTGATGTCTGGTGCGTCCGCGCGTCCCTGCACTCGTCAGTAGGGGAGCGACGCCAGTTTGAGCAGCATGCGCCTCGCCTCCACCGCGGAGGCGAGGCGCTGACGACGGTCCGGGTGGATGAGCTGCGCGCACAGCGGTTCGAGCGGATCGTCGGAGGCGCGCGGGCCCGCCTCCGGGTCGGGCAGTTCCCCGTGCAGGCCCCAGTACAGCAGCACGCCCGCGCCGTACAGGTCGCTCTCGGCGGAGAGCGGCTCGCCGCGCGCCGCCTCCGGCGACTGGAACGCCATCGTCCCGATCCGCAGGGGCGTGCCGAAGGTCTCGTCGGCGGGTCCCGACAGGTCGAAGTCCACGAGCTTCGCGCTGCCGTCGCCGTCCACGATGAGGTTCTCGGGCTTCACGTCCCGATGCACGATGCCGTGCGCGTGGATGAACGCGAGCGCGTCGAGGAGGTGCACGATCGTCAGCAGGAACGGCTTGCGCTCGAACGTGAGGGCGGGTCTGCGCGCGTAGCGCTCGAACAGCACCCGACCACGCGCGAAGCTCAGGATCAGCGCGGGGCGGCCCTGCACCTCCACCTGCTGGAAGACCTGCCCGATGCGAGGGTGCGACAGGCCGCTCGCGTTGAAGTACTCCCGCTCGGCGCGCGCCGCGAGGTGCGGCGGGAAGAGCTTCACCGCGTACGGCAGCCCGTCGCTGCCCACGGCGAAGTACACGACGCTGCTCGCCCCGTGACCGAGTGGCCGCACGAGACGGTACCGTCCCTCCACGAGCGTTCCGGCGAGCGGCATTCCCCTCCCGGTATAGCAGATGAAGCGGGTCATGGTGGAGTGACGCCGAACGATGCGCCACGCGCGATACTGTCATCCGACATGACCGAGCGCATCTCGAAGCAACCCGGACGGCCCGCGTGAGCCGCCTCGGACTCGCCCTCGGCGGGGGCGGCGCGCGCGGGCTCGCGCACATCGGCGTGCTGCGCGTCCTCGCGCGC
>NZ_KI912647.1:37736-44218 GCF_000519345.1 Deinococcus pimensis DSM 21231 | reverse complement strand
CTGAGCCTCGGCGCGCGGCGGCGCTTCCAGCTGTGGCGCTGGCAGGCGGGCCTGTCGCCCGCGCGGTCCCTCACGCGGGCGCTGGAGATCATGCAGGCGCAGCTCACCGACGCGCGCCTGTCGCTCTACCGCCCCGACGTGATCCTGCGTCCCCAGCCCGACGGGGTGGAGCTCGCGTCCTTCCGGCGACTCGCGGACGCCGTGCGCGCCGGGGAGGAGGCCGCCCTCGCGGACCTCGACCGATTGCGGGCCCTCGCGGGGCCCATCGGACCCCACGCGGGGGCTGATATGCTTCCCAGGGAAGAAGGAGACGCATGACGAAACGCAAAGCCCCCACGACCTTCTGGACGCGCCTGTGGCGGGAATTCCTGGAACCGATCCTGTTCGCCGTGGTGATCACGCAGTTCGTCGCGACCCTCGTGGGCGTCCAGGGCGCGAGCATGATGCCGAACCTCCGCAACGGCGAGCGGGTGTTCGTGCCGAAGTACGAGACGTGGCTGCACAAGGCCGGCGTGGGAAGCTTCCACCGCGGCGACATCCTCGTGTTCAAGCCGCCCGCCGAGGCGAGCAGCCGCAGCTTCTTCGGGCTGTGGACCTACCGACCCTTCCTCATCAAGCGGCTCATCGCGCTGCCCGGCGACACGGTCAGCGTGAACGAGGGCGTCGTCACCGTGAACGGCAAGGTCCTCGACGGCTCGTGGACGACCGACTACTGGCAGAAGCAGGGCTGCTGGGACACCGACAGCAGCATCGCGAACAACGCGCAGTCGGGTGACCAGGGCCTCGTGCAGACGCAGAAGACCTTCACGGTGCCCGCCGGGCACTACTTCATGATGGGCGACAACCGCACCGCGAACGGCAGCGAGGACTCCCGCCTGTTCGGCCCCATCCCCCTGCGTGACATCGCCGGACGCGCGGCGGCCGTGGTGTGGCCCTTCGTCCGCAAGGCCAACGCCGACTACGACTGCAACTACGCCGGGCCCGAGCCGGAGAAGCACGTCGAGTTCAGCGGCCCCAGCGGCCTGAACCTGCGGATCCTGACGCGCCCCGCGCCCTTCGGCACGCTGCCCGCGAAGCCCGAGGGCGGCGCGACCGGCCAGCAGCCCTGACCTCCGACGACAACGAACGGGGGAGCCCACGGCGGGCTCCCCCTTCTTCGTTCCGGTGGGCTCAGGCGTCCTCGTCCTCGTCGTCCCGACCGCCGTCACCGAGCGGCCAGACCTCGAAGGACTCGTCGGAAACGCGGTACTCGCCGTTCGACACGACGAACTCCGCGACGCGCCGCAACGTCTCCTCGACCCACTGCGCGTCGTTCGAGACGGTCACCGCCCCGATGATCTCCCAGTCGTGGCTGTCGAGGCCGTCGAGCCGCGCGACGGACACCGGGAAGCGCGCCTTGAGCCGCTCCACGACGGGCCGCACCAGGGCGCGCTTCTCCTTGAGGTTCGTCACCCAGGGCATGTCGAGGCGGCAGGTGAAGGTGCCGACGTAGCCGAGCATCGCGCGCCTCCCTCGGTCAGAGCATGCCGGCCAGGTAGCCCTGGCCGCGCACGACGCGGAGCAGGTCCATGACCGTCAGGCGGGAGGGGTCGTAGTGCACTTCGATCTGGCCGTCGTCGGGGGTGGCCTTGGCGACGCCGTCCACGTCGAGGAGGAGCCGCGAGATCTTCTCGCCCGCCTCCTTCGTCATGCCGCGCACGCCAATCAGAATCCGGGTGTTCATTGCTCCAGTGTACCGGGCAGGGCCGCGCCCGGCGCGGTCTCACCGCGCGTGCCGAGGTAGCGCACGGCGTAGCGGCCCACGTCCCGGAAGCCCTCCGCGCCCGCGGCGATCGCGAGCGCCTCCGTGACGGGCAGGTGCACCTCGTACACGGCGGCGTCGTACGCGCTCTTCGTGCAGGCGCGCAGCAGGCCCGCCGCCGTGTCCGCCGGGGCGCCGTCCGCGACCCACACGCGCGAGACGAGCACGGTGGGACGGTCGCCCTGCCAGACGCTCTGCGCGAACAGCGCCCCGACGAGCTCGCCGTCCTCGTCCGCGACGAAGGAGTGCTCGCTGCGCTCGAAGAAGCGCAGGGCCGCCAGGGACGTGCGGACGCGGCCCTCGCGTTCGCGGTCGGGCAGCGTGTCGAAGGCGGGGTCCTCGCGGCGGAGCACGGCGAGGTCGAGGCGCGCGAGCGCGTCGAAGTCGGCGGAGGTGAAGGCGCGGTAGAACATGGCCACAGAGTAGCGAAGAAGGATTTCATTCCCCTGGAAGGGTGAGCACTAAGATTGGCGCATGACCACCCCCGACGCCGCCACCCGCGCCCGCCTCAAGGACCTCGCGACCGCCCTGCGGCACTTCCACGCGTCCCTGCTCGACTTCACGAGGGAGGAGTACGAGCGGGAGCACGGCAAGGTCGCGAGTCCCTTCGCGCTGTTCGGCCTCGTCCTGAACGACCCGCACTTCCAGTGGCTGCGTCCCCTGTCGGGCCTGATGGCCACCCTCGACGAGGTCATCGACAGCAAGGAACTCCTGTCGGACCGCAACGTCCACGACGTCCGCATGGCGCTCGGCTCGCTGTTCAGCCCGCTCGACACGAACTTCGCGGCCTTCCGCGAGGGCTACGAGCGCGCCCGTCACCTGCCGCGCGTGCAGGAGACGGAGCGCCGCTGGCGCGAGCTCGTGCGCGGCATGGAGGCCTGACGTGAAGCTCGTCGTGGGGCTCGGCAATCCGGGCGCGCAGTACACGGGCACGCGGCACAACGTCGGCTGGCTCGTCGTGGACGAGCTCGCCCGGCTGGCGGGCGGGACGTGGCGCAGGGAGAAGGACGCGGAGGTCGCGGAGATCCGCGTGGGCTCCGAGAAGGTGCTGCTCGTGAAGCCCCTGACGTTCATGAACGCGTCGGGCGCGGCGGTGGCGCCGAAACTGCGCTTCTTCAAGCTGACCCCGGACGACCTGCTGGTCGTGCAGGACGACCTCGACTCGCCCTTCGGGCTGCTGCGCGTGCGGCGCGGCGGGCGTTCGGGCGGGCAGAACGGCGTGAAGGACATCATCCGCCTGCTCGGCACGGAGGACTTCGCGCGGCTCAAGATCGGCATCTCGCGTCCCCCCGCGGGCTGGGACCCCTCGGGCTGGGTGCTCTCCAAGTGGCGGCCCGAGGAGGAGGCCACCCTCGCGGAGCTCGTGCGGATCGGCGTGCGGACCGCGCGCACCTGGGTGGCGCGCGGCGTGGGCGAGGCCCAGGCCGAGGCGAACGGCACGGACCTGCGCCCGAAGCCCGAGCCTGTCCGCCCGTCCCCGGAGGAGCCCGCCCCGCGGGGCGGCTGAGAGGAGTAAGCTCGGCGGGTGACTCAATTCAACCTGGACCTCGTTCGGAGGTTGTCGGAGGCGGCGGGCGTCCCCGGCCGTGAGGAGAACGTCCGCGCCATCGTGCGCGCCGAGATCGAGGGGCTCGTGGACGAGCTCGGCGAGGACCCCATGGGCAACCTCGTGGCGGTGCGGCGCGGCACCGCCCCCGAGGGCGAGCGCAGACGCGTGATGCTCACGGCGCACATGGACGAGATCGGCTTCATGGTGCGTCACATCGACGAGCGCGGCTTCCTGCGCCTGCAGCCCCTGGGCTTCTTCGATCCGCGTCACCTCATCGCGCGGCCCGTGACGGTGTGGGGCGCGGAGGGACCCCTGCCGGGCGTGATGACGCCGGGCGGCCGTCCCGTGCACATCGCCACGCCGGAGGAGCAGAAGAAGGTGCCGGACCCGCGCGAGTTCTACGTGGACCTCGGGCTCGGCGCGGACGCGGTGCGCTCCCGCGTGCGGGTGGGGGACTCCGTGACGCTCGACGCGGCCCTGCGCGAGGTGGGCGACCTCGTGTGCGGCAAGGCGCTCGACAACCGCGCGGTCGTGGCCCTGCAGGTGGAGCTGCTGCGCGCCCTGCACGCCGCACCGCCCCGGCACGACGTGTACGCGGTCTTCACCGTGCAGGAGGAGGTGGGGCTGCGCGGCGCGGGTCCGGCGGCGTACGCGGTGCGGCCCGACCTGTCGGTGGTGCTGGACACGACGCTCGCGGTGGACACGCCCGGCGTGGGGCCCGACGAGGCCGTCACGAGGCTCGGGGAGGGCGTCGGCGTGAAGCTCTTCGACGCGAGCATGATCTCCACCCGCTGGCTGGTGGACGAGCTCGTCGCGGTCGCGGAGGAGGGCGGCGTGCCGTACCAGCTGGAGGTGCTGCCGCTCGGCGGGACGGACGGCGGGCCCGTGCAGCGTTCGCGTGCGGGCGTGCCGACGGTGACGCTGAGCCTCCCGACGCGTTACATCCACACGGTCGTGGAGTGCGTGCACCGCCGCGACTGGGAGGCGATGCTGGACCTCACGACGCGCTACCTGACGCGGTAGGCGGCCGTGGGGAGGTCGGGGGGCCGGGCGAACGCCCGGCCTCTTGACTCATCGTTTCCTGATGGCTGACGGCTGACCACTGACGGCTCATCATGACGTCATGGACAACCTGCTCGTGAACCTGCTGAGCTCGCTGGGCCTGTCGGGCGCGGCGGGCCTCAACGCGTACGTGCCGCTGCTGGCGCTGGGACTGCTGGACCGGCTGGGGTACCTGAACCTCGCGTCCTCGTACGAGTGGCTGGCGAGCCCCTGGGCGCTGCTGGCCATCGGCGTGGTGGGTCTGCTGGACTTCGTGGGGGACAAGGTGCCCGGCGTGGACCACGCGCTGCACACGCTGGGCGGCTGGGTGAATCCGGTGGCGGGCGCGGTGGCCTTCGGGGCGCAGCACAACCTGCTGGGTGACGTGAGTCCGGTGCTGGCGGGCCTCGTGGGGCTGCTGGTGGCGGGCGGGCTGCACGGCGCGCGGACGGTGGCGCGGCCCGTGGCGACCGCGACGACAGCGGGGCTCGCGAACCCGGTGGTGTCCCTGACGGAGGACGTGACGTCGGTGGGCCTGAGCGTGCTGGCGGTGTTCGCGCCGCTGCTGGCCTTCGTGGCGCTCCTGGTGGTGACGGGCCTGCTGCTGCTGGCGGTGTCGCGCTGGCGGCGTCGGCGGCGCGCGCTGTAGCTCCCGGACGGGGGAGAGGAGGGGCGACGGGAGACCGTCGCCCCTCCTGCTGTCACGAAGACGGGTGACGCGCTGCGCATATCTTCCTATCTGGACCGCCATGGAAGCACTTCTGCTGCACTTTGTTCACTCTTGCGGGAACAAAACGCACGTTTTGTGTTGACAGCACGCAAACTCAACCGTTACCCTCGGTTCAGGAGGGGAGCCGATGAAACTGATCACCGCGGTCGTACGACCCGAACGAGTCCAGCAGGTCAAGGAAGCGCTCTTTCAGGCCGGCATCTCCGGCCTCACGCTCACCCGCGTCAGCGGCCACGGCGGCGAGCAGGAGGTCGTGGAGCACTACCGCGGCAGCCGCGTGCTCATCGAGTTCCGCGACAAGGTCGAGTTCAAGATGGCCGTCAGCGAACCCTTCGTGGAGGTCGCCATCGACGCCATCCTGCGCGCCGCCTACACCGGCGAGGTCGGCGACGGCAAGATCTTCGTCCAGGACCTCGAGCGCGTCATCCGCATCCGCACCGGCGAGCAGGACACCGACGCCCTCACGCCCGTCAACGAGACCAAGCGCGTCCCCACGCCCGTCAAGTGATCCCGCGTCCCACCGGAGGAACCCCGCGATGAACCGACCCCGACTCACCCTCGCGCTGCCCGCGCTGCTGCTCTCCGGCAGTGCCCTCGCCGCCACCCCGAAGCTCGACACGGGCGACACCGCCTGGATGATCGTCGCGACCGCGCTCGTCATGCTCATGACGCCCGGCCTCGCCTTCTTCTACGGCGGCCTCGTCCGCGGCAAGGCCGTCCTCAACACCATGATGATGAGCTTCGTCGCGCTCGGCGTCGTCGGCGTCACCTGGGTCCTGCTGGGCTACTCCCTCGCCTTCGCGCCCGGCGGGAACGCCCTGGTCGGCAGCCTCCAGAACGTCGGGCTCGCCGGGCTCAACGGGCAGCTCAGCGGCACCATCCCCGCGTACGTCTTCGTGATGTTCCAGGCGATGTTCGCGATCATCACGCCCGCCCTGATCAGCGGCGCCGTCGTGGACCGCATGCGCTTCGGCGCCTTCGTGCTCTTCGTCGCGCTGTGGGGCCTCGTGATCTACGCGCCGCTCGCGCACTGGGTCTGGTCCGCCGACGGGTGGCTCTTCAAGATGGGCGCCCTCGACTTCGCGGGCGGCACCGTCGTCCACATCTCCGCCGGCGTGAGCGCCCTCGTCGCCGCGCTCGTCGTCGGGCCGCGCCTCGGCACCAGCAAGCGCGCCGCGATCCCGCACAACGTGCCCTTCGTGCTGCTCGGCGCGGCCCTGCTGTGGTTCGGCTGGTTCGGCTTCAACGCGGGCAGCGCCCTCGCCGCGAACGGCACCGCCGCGCTCGCCTTCATCACCACCAACACCGCCACCGCCGCCGCGATGCTCGCGTGGCTGCTGTGGGAGACCGCGCGCGGCGGC
>NZ_KI912647.1:36725-37636 GCF_000519345.1 Deinococcus pimensis DSM 21231 | reverse complement strand
GGCCTCGTCGCGATCACGCCCGCCTGCGGCTTCGTCAGCCCCCTCGCGGCCCTCGCGATCGGCGCGCTCGGCGCGACCGCCGCCTTCTGGGCCGTGCAGCTCAAGCACCGCGTCAGCACCGACGACGCCCTCGACGTGTTCGCCTGCCACGGCGTCGGCGGCATCACCGGCGCGCTCCTCACGGGCGTCTTCGCGCAGAAGGCCTACAACGCGGCGGGCTCCGGCGTCCTCGACGGCAACTGGGCGCAGCTCGGCACGCAGGCCGTCGGCGTCCTCGCCACGATCGCCCTCGCGGGCGTCGGCACCTTCGTGCTGCTCAAGCTCGTCGGGTTGATCATGCCCCTGCGCATGACCACCGGCGAGGAGAGCCTCGGAACCGACATCAGCGCGCACCGCGAGCAGGGCTACACGGAGGAGGAAGGCACCATCGGCGCGCCCGTGCTCCTCGGCGGCGACTGAACCCCGCACCTTCGAGAGGCGGCGTCCCGAGGCCCGGGGCGCCGTTTCGTCACATCGCCCACTTCACCCCGCGTGGCCCCGTTTCATGCTCGTTCCATGCGCCCAGAGGATGATTGTCCCTCGCGTCTCTAAACGGGCGTTATGGTACTATGCGCCCGAGCTTGGCCTGCCACACACGCCTTGCTTTCCCATAACTCATTGGGCCTTCGTGCCCTCGTGCGTCTCACCCGCGAGGGTGGGACGCCATGAGCCACGAAGACCAACGAAATCCGAGCAGTAAGGAGAAAGGAGGAGCATTTTGGACGCTAAGGGTCGTATTTTGAGCGAACTCGCCAGCCGCGAGCAGGCGCTTGACGCCCAGATCGAGGCCGCCCAGGCGGAGGCGCAGCGCGCCGTCGAGGCCGCCGAGGCCGAGGCCGCGCGCATCCTCAGGGACGCCGAGTCGCGCGTGC
>NZ_KI912647.1:36545-36625 GCF_000519345.1 Deinococcus pimensis DSM 21231 | reverse complement strand
CGCCGCCCAGACCGCCAGCATCCGCGCGCAGGCCCAGGCCGACGCGGAGGCGCAGCGTCAGGCCGCCCGCACCCGCGGTG
>NZ_KI912647.1:16987-36445 GCF_000519345.1 Deinococcus pimensis DSM 21231 | reverse complement strand
AGACCATCCTGAGGGCGGTGCTGCCGTGATCAACAAGATGCAGCAGGTCGTCCTCGTCGGACGCAGGCGCGACAACAAGGCCGTCATCGCGGCCCTGCAGGACGCCGGGGTGCTGCACATCGTGCCGATCACGGAAGGTCCCCTCAGCACCGGCTCCCTCACGGGCGCCGAGGCCGAGGCCCGCCGCACCACCGAACGCCTCCTCGCCCGCGCCGACGGCACGCTCGCCGAACTCGGCGCGTACCGCACGACGACCGCACCCCTCCCCGACCAGGGCGAGTGGGAACGCGTCATCGAGGCGGCGGCCGCTCCTGCCTCCACGCTCGCCAAGCGCATCACGGACCTCGGCGTGGACCTCGACACCACCGGCACGTACGGCGGCGTCGTCCGCGCCCTCGCGAACCTCGCGGGCGGTCTCGACCGCAGCCGCCGCCTCGCGCTGCTGCCCTTCACCCTGGGCCGCGGCGAGAGCGCCGACACCGTGCGCGCCGCCCTCGAGGCGGACCTCACGGGCCGCTACGCCCTCGACACCACCACCGCCGAGACCGGCGCGGGCGGCGTCGTCACCACGGGCATCGTCGCCGTCCTCACCGAGGACCGCGACCGCGCGCGCGCCGCGCTCGGCAAGGCCCGCACCGGCGAGCTGCGTCTGCCCGGCCGCTTCGACGGCCTGCGCCTCTCCGAGGCCGCCGCCGAGATGGACCGCCTCGCGCGCGGAGGCCGCGAGGAACTCGACCGCCTCGAGCGCGAGCGCCGCGAGCTCGCCGCCGCCCACGCGCCCGTCCTGTACGCCGTCCGTGACGCCCTCGCCGACGAGGTCGCCATCTACGACGTCCAGAGCCTCGCCGCGCGCGGCAAGTACAGCCTCGCGCTGCAGGGCTACGTGCCCGTCGACCGCGTGCCCGCCCTCAGGGCGGCGCTCGAACGCTTCGGCGCGGGCGTCAGCTACGAACTGCACGACGCCGACGAGCACCACGACGAGAACGTCCCCGTGCAGCTCAAGAACAACTCGTACAGCGCGAACTTCGAGCCGCTGCTCGGTCTGCTCTCCCCGCCCCGCTACGGCACCTTCGACCCCACCTGGGTCATGTCGGTGTTCTTCCCGCTGTTCTTCGGCTTCATCGTCGCGGACTTCGGGTTCGGCGCGCTGTTCCTCCTCGGCGGCCTGTGGTTCCTCGGCAGGGCCCGCCGCGGCGAGGGCCTCAACATCGGCTTCATGAACGCCTTCGTGGCGCCCGACATGATGCGCAAGCTCGGCGTGGTCATCACGACCATGTCCATCTGGAGCATCATCTGGGGCTTCCTCACGGGCGAGATGTTCGGCAACCTCGCCGAGCACCTCGGCTGGTTCCACCTGCCCGAGTGGGCCCTCAAGGCCAGCGAGGCGACGGAACACCACACGGGCGGCCTGCCCATCCTGTTCCCGCGTCTCGCGACCGCCTTCGCGAACACCGCCCTCATCGTCACGCTCGCCGTCGGCGTCTTCATGGTCCTGTGGGCCTGGATGATCCGCGCGCAGATCGCGATGAAGCACGGCGACCGCGGCCACTTCTGGGAAGCGATCGGCATGCTCGGCGGCCTCAGCGGCCTCGTCAGCCTCGCCATCATCAGCGAGGCCGGACGCAACCTCACCAACGGCGCGATCTACAGCGACTTCAGCAACCCCCTGCTGTGGCTCATGTACATCGGGTTCGCGGTGTTCGTCCTCGGCCTGATCCTCTCGAAGGTCCCGCTGATGATCATCGAACTGCTCTCGCAGGGCGGCAACATCGTCAGCTTCGCCCGTCTGTTCGCCGTCGGCGTCGCCGCCGCGATCCTCGCGAACCTCGCGACGGACCTCGGCTGGGGCATGTACGAACGCTTCGGCATCATCGGCATCCTCATCGGCGTCATCCTCGGCCTGCTCGTGCACGCCTTCGCGCTGGCCCTCACCATCATCGGCCACGTGCTCCAGCCGCTGCGTCTCCACTTCGTCGAGTTCCTCAACCCGACCGGGTTCCACAACGAGACCAGCCCCGTCTACAACCCCCTGCGCCGCCTCAGCTCCGCCGCTGGGAGCAAGAAATAACTCCAAGGAGACCCATATGACCAAGTACCTCGCTGCCCTGCTCGTGTTCGCTCTCGCCTCCCTCGGCTTCGCCCAGGAAGCCGCCGCCGCCAGCGACGGCCTCGCCAACGGCCTCATCGCCATCGGCGCGGGCCTCGCGCTCGGCCTCGGCGCCATCGGCACCGGTCTCGCCCAGGGCCGCATCGGCGCCGCCGCCGCGGGCGTCACGGCCGAGAACCCCGGCCGCCTCGGTCTGATGCTGCTGTGGTTCGCCATCCCCGAGACGCTCGTGATCTTCGGCCTCGTCGGCTTCTTCCTCCTCTCCGGCCGCATCGGTTAAGCCATGGCTCTCGACGCCCTACTCGAAAACGAGGCGCGCGCGGAGATCGAACGCATCCGCGCCGAGGGCTCTGAGCGCGCGCAGGCCATCGTCCGTGCCGCCCAGGAGCGCGCCCAGGCCCTCATCGAGAGCCGCACGCGCGCCCTGGAGGCCCAGACCCAGGCGGGCCTCGTGCGTGCCCGCTCCGCCGCGGAGCTGGAGGTCAGCGCCGCCCGCCTCAGCGCGAGCGACAGCAGCCTCAAGCGCGCCTTCGAGCTCGCCGAACAGCAGCTCAACGGCGTGACCCGAGCCCCAGAGTACCGTGAGATCCTCGCGCGCCTCATCAACGAGGCCCGCGCGGCCCTCGGCGACATCGAGGCGATCGAGGTCAACCCCGCCGAGGCGAGCGTCGCCCGCGAGGTCGCCCCCGGCCTCGAAGTCCGCGAGAATCCCGCCATCGTCGGTGGCGTCCGCGCCGTCGGCAAGGGCGGCAAGAGCGGCATCACCAACACGCTGCTCGGTCGACTGCAGCGCGTCCAGGGCAGCCTGGCGCCGCAGGTCGCGCGGATGCTCGCGGAGTAAAGGACGACTTCGTGCCCGACGACTACGGTTACATCAACGCGCGCATCAAGGTGATGCGCACCCAGTTGCTCGACGGGCGGATGCTCGACGCGACCCTCGAGGCGCAGAGCTACCAGGAGTTCCTGCGCGTCCTAAGCGAGAGCGTCCTCGCGGCCGACCTCGGTGACGCGACCGCGCAGGGCGCCGGGCTTGCCGAGCTCGACGCGGCCCTGTCCCGCAACTTCTTCCACACCGCCGACAAGGTCTACCGGCTCGCCAGCGGTACCGCCCGCGACGAGATCGGCGTGCTCCTCCAGCGGTGGGACCTCGTGAACCTCAAGACCCTCGCGCGTGGCCTCGCCTCCGGGCGCGGCACCGAGGGCATCCTTCAGAGCCTCATTCCCGGCGGCACCATCGCCCGCTCGGCCCTCCAGGCCGCCGCGAGCAGCGGTGACGTCGCGAGCGCCGCGCAGGCCATCACGGTCAGCGGGCACCCCCTCGCGGGCGCCTTCCGTGAGGGCGCCGCCGCGATGTCCGCCAGCGGACGCCTCCTCGACCTCGAGGTCGCGCTCGACCAGGGCTACTACCGCCGGGCGCTCGCCATCGCGCGCGGCACGGCCCTGCGCCGCTACCTCGCCCGCGAGATCGACATCACCAACGCCCTCACGGCCCGCGCGCTGCGCGGCCAGAGCGTGGACCCCTCCCTCTTCGTGGAGGGCGGCAACGTCATCGGCGCCTCGGACTTCACCCGCCTCGGCGCGGGTGACACCGGCGTCGGCGGCGACCTCTCCCCGATCCTGGAGGCGCCCTCCCTGGAGGAGGCGGAGATCGTCGCGCGCCGCGCGCTCGACGTCGCCGCGCACAACGCCGCGATGGGCGACGCGCTCGGCGTGGGCGTCGCGGTGGACTTCCTCCGCCGCAAGGAGATCGAGATCGCCAAGCTGCGCCTCATCGGACGCGGCAAGTTCTACGGCGTGCCCGCCGAGCAGCTCCGCCGGGAGGTGAGCGTCGAATGACCCAGACAGGTGCCACCCACCGCGTCGCCGTCCTCGCCGACAGCGAGACCGCCACGGGCTACCGCCTCGCGGGCGTCGAGGTCGTCGAGGCCAACCCCGACACGGCCGCCGCCGCCCTCGAAGGGCTCGTCACGTCCGGCCGCTACGGACTCGTCGCGGTCGACACGGGCCTCCTCGCGGACCCGCAGAAGGCCGTGGAGCGCGCCATGCGCGGCCGCGACCTCCCCATCATCCTTCCCGTGCCCAGCCTGCGCGACGCCTTCTCCCCGGAGACGGTGGACGCCAAGGCCTACATGGGCAAGCTGGTGCGAGACACCATCGGCTTCGACATCAAGCTCTAAGCTGTCGGCAACCAGCAGTCAGCTCTCAGTCCGCCTCCGCTCACGCATTCGCTCAGGCCGCTGAAGGCTGATTGCTGACGCCTGAACGCTTTTCTCAAGGAGTACCACCCATGACTCAGACCACCACCAAAGCGGGTGTCGTCGAGCGCATCGCGGGCCCGGCGATCATCGCCAAGGGCATGTACGGCGCGAAGATGTTCGACATCGTGCGCGTGGGCCAGGAGCGCCTCGTCGGCGAGATCATCCGCCTCGACGGCGACACCGCCTTCGTGCAGGTGTACGAGGACACCTCCGGCCTCACCGTCGGCGAGCCCGTCGTCAGCACCGGCCTGCCCCTCTCCGTGGAGCTCGGGCCCGGCATGCTCAACGGCATCTACGACGGCATCCAGCGGCCCCTCGACAAGATCCGCCAGGCCTCCGGCGACTTCATCGCGCGCGGCATCGAGGTCTCCAGCCTCAACCGCACCCAGAAGTGGCACTTCACGCCCACCGTCAAGGCGGGCGACGAGGTGACGGGCAGCAGCATTCTCGGCACCGTCCCCGAGTTCAGCTTCACCCACAAGATCCTCGTGCCCCCGCAGAACGCCGGGCGCATCCGCGAGATCGTCGGCGAGGGCGAGTACACCATCGACGACGTCATCGCCACCCTCGAGGACGGCACCCAGCTGCGCCTCGCGCACTACTGGCCCGTCCGCGCGCCCCGTCCCGTGGCGCTCAAGAAGGACCCCAGCCTGCCCTTCCTCACGGGCATGCGCATCCTCGACGTGCTGTTCCCCCTCGTGATGGGCGGCGCCGCCGCGATCCCCGGGCCCTTCGGCTCCGGCAAGACCGTCACGCAGCAGTCCGTCGCGAAGTACGGCAACGCCGACATCGTCGTGTACGTCGGCTGCGGCGAGCGCGGCAACGAGATGACGGACGTGCTCGTCGAGTTCCCCGAGCTCGAGGACCCCAAGACCGGCGGTCCCCTCATGCACCGCACCATCCTGATCGCCAACACCAGCAACATGCCGGTGGCGGCGCGCGAGGCGTCGGTGTACACCGGCGTCACCCTCGCCGAGTACTTCCGCGACCAGGGCTACAGCGTGTCCCTCATGGCCGACAGCACCAGCCGCTGGGCCGAGGCGCTCCGCGAGATCAGCTCCCGCCTCGAGGAGATGCCCGCCGAGGAAGGCTACCCGCCGTACCTCGGCGCGAAGCTCGCCGCGTTCTACGAGCGCGCCGGGGCCGTGCGCACCCTCGCCGGTGAGGACGGCGCCGTCTCCGTGATCGGCGCGGTCAGCCCCGCCGGCGGCGACATGTCCGAGCCCGTCACGCAGGCCACGCTGCGCATCACCGGCGCCTTCTGGCGTCTCGACGCGGGCCTCGCGCGCCGCCGTCACTTCCCCGCCATCAACTGGAACGGTTCGTACTCGCTGTTCACGCCGATCCTGGACTCCTGGTACCGTCAGAACGTCGGTCAGGACTTCCCGGAGCTGCGCCAGCGCATCAGCACCATCCTCCAGCAGGAAGCGTCCCTCCAGGAAGTCGTGCAGCTCGTCGGTCCCGACGCCCTGCAGGACCAGGAGCGCCTCGTCATCGAGGCGGGCCGCATGCTCCGCCAGGACTTCCTGCAGCAGAACGGCTTCGACCCCGTCGACGCGAGCGCCAGCATGCCGAAGAACTACGGCCTCATGAAGATGATGCTGAAGTTCTACGACCAGGCCGAGGCGGCCCTGCGCGGCGGCGCCACCATCGACGAGATCATCCAGAGCCCCGTCATCGAGAAGCTCAGCCGCGCCCGCTACGTCGCCGAGGACCAGTTCTCCGCGTACACCGACGGCGTCATGGGCGACCTCGACACGGCGTTCAAGGGAGTCAAGGCATGACCCTCCTGAAGAAGGAATACAACGACGTCAGCTACATCTCCGGCCCGCTGCTCTTCGTGAACGCGGCCTCCGACCTCGCCTACGGCGCCATCGTGGACATCCGCGACGGCTCCGGCCGCACTCGCGGCGGGCAGGTCATCGAGGTCAGCGAGGAGCACGCCGTCATCCAGATCTTCGAGGACACCCGCGGCCTTGACCTCGCGACGGCCAGCGTGTCGCTCGTGGAGGACGTCGCGCGTCTCGGCGTCTCGAAGGACATGATCGGCCGCCGCTTCGACGGTCTCGGCCGCCCCATCGACGGGCTGCCCGCCGTCATCGCGGAGCAGCGCCTCGGCATCAACGGTCAGGCCATGAACCCCGCCGCGCGCGCCAAGCCCGAGGAGTTCATCCAGACCGGCATCAGCACCATCGACGTGAACACCTCGCTGATCCGTGGGCAGAAGCTCCCGATCTTCAGCGGCTCGGGCCTCCCGCACAACGAGCTCGCCGCGCAGATCGCGCGTCAGGCGAAGGTGCCCGGCCACGAGGGTGACTTCGCCGTCGTGTTCGCCGCGATGGGTCTGACGCAGCGCGAGGTCAGCTTCTTCACGCAGGAGTTCGAGCGGACCGGCGCGCTCGCCCGCTCGGTCCTGTTCCTCAACAAGGCCGACGACCCCGCCGTGGAGCGCCTCCTGACACCCCGCATGGCCCTCACGACCGCCGAGTACCTCGCGTTCGAGCACGGCTACCACGTGCTGGTCATCCTGACGGACCTCACGAACTACTGCGAGGCCCTCCGCGAGATCGGCGGCGCCCGCGAGGAGATCCCGGGCCGCCGCGGCTTCCCCGGCTACATGTACACCGACCTCGCGTCGCTCTACGAGCGCGCGGGCGTCATCGACGGCAAGCCCGGCTCGGTCACGCAGATCCCGATCCTGTCGATGCCCGACGACGACATCACGCACCCCATCCCCGACCTGACCGGTTACATCACCGAGGGTCAGATCGTGGTGGACCGCGGCCTCAACGCCAAGGGCGTGTACCCGCCCATCAACCCCCTCCCGTCGCTGTCGCGCCTCCAGGGCAACGGCATCGGCAAGGGCAAGACCCGCGCGGACCACAAGAACGTCTCCGACCAGCTCTTCGCCGCGTACGCGAACGGCCTCGACCTGCGCAAGCTCGTCGCGATCACCGGTGAGGACGCCCTCACCGAGACGGACAAGCTGTACCTGCGTTTCGCCGACGACTTCGAGTCGTACTTCATCGGTCAGGGCGGTCAGGACCGCTCCATCGAGGAGAGCCTCACCGTCGCCTGGGCCATCCTGTCGAAGCTCCCGCAGAGCCAGCTGACGCGTCTGTCGAAGGACTCGATCGACAAGTTCTACGGCGAGAAGCTCGACGAGATGTGGCGCGGCGGCCGCAGCGCGGGAATCTGAGTCAGCCGTCAGGCGTCAGCTGTCAGCCGTCAGCAAAGGCAGCCCCCGTCCCTCATGTCCTCGTCCTAGCATGAAACGTGAGATCAGGTTCTCCGCCCGCGCTGACCGCTGACCGCCGAGCACTGACCGCTTTCTCCGAAGGAGCAACCCATGGCCGGACAAATCAGCCCCACCCGCACCGCGCTGCTGGCCTCCAAGGCGCAGCTCAAGCTCGCCACCAACGGCGCGGAACTCCTCAAGCGCAAGCGCGACGCCCTCATCGGCGAGTTCTTCGCGCTCGTCCGTGACGCCCTCGCCGCGCGCGAGGAACTCGCGGGCGTCAGCCGCGGCGCGTACACGTCGCTGTTCAGCGCGAAGTCCTGGGACACCCCCGAGGCCGTCGAGAGCCTGTCGCTCGCGCAGCCCGGCACCCTGAGCGTCAACATGCAGATCGAGAGCGTGTACGGCGTGAAGGTGCCCCGCATCGAGCTGCCCGAGTCGAAGGGCGCCGTGACGTTCTCGCCCATCAACGTCGGGACGCGCACCATCCAGGCCGCGACGGACTTCCAGGGCGTCATGCAGGCCCTCATCAAGGTCGCCGCGACCGAGACGAAGCTGCGCCGCATCGGCGAGGAGATCAAGAAGACCTCCCGCCGCGTGAACGCGCTCGAGCAGGTCGTCGTGCCCGGCATCCAGGACGACATCCGCTTCATCCGCGGCGTCCTCGACCAGCGTGAACGCGAGGAGAGCTTCCGCCTGAAGAAGATCAAGGCGAAGCTCGAACGCGAGGCCGAGGAGGCCGCCGCACAGTCGGGCGCGCAGGGCGGCTCGTACGCCGGCACCGCCGCGGATTGAGTTCGCCCTCACACCGCCGGGCGGCACCCCCCCAACAGGGGGTGCCGCCCGGTCCCGTTCTGTAAGGCTCCCGTGAGAGACGCTCTGAGAGCATGAGAGCGTCGCAGCACGGTCGGAGCGGAGGGAGGGCCGCCCGCCCGCCCGCGCCGAGGAGCCTCCCCGTGAACCCAGACCCTGCCATCCTCGCCCCCACCTCCCCCTCACCGGACGACGGCCGTCTCGCGCAGCACGTCGTCACGCTCTGCACCGAGGCGCGCGCCAGCATCGACGAGGACCTCCCGCGCGCGCACGCCCTCGCGGGCGAGGCCCTCACCCTCGCCCGCGCGCTCGGCGCGCCCGACCCGCTGCGCCGCGCGCTGCTCCAGCACGGCGCGACGAGCCTGCGGAGCGGTGACGCGGAAGGCGCCCTCGACTCGCTGCGCGCGGGCCTCGACCTCGCGCGCGCGCTCGGGGACGTGGACGGGCAGCTGCGCGCGCTCGTCAACATCGGCGTCGCGGCCTGCAAGCTCGGGCGGTACGGCGAGGCGCTGGAGGTCGCGCACGAGGGCCTGCGGGTCGCGCGTGACGCCGGGGACCGCCAGCGGGAATTCAACCTGCTCCTCAACATCGGCGTGATGTACACGGAAATCGCCGATTACGGCGCCGCCCTCGAAACGTACGAGGACGCGCAGGAGGTGGGCGCCACCCTCGACGATCCGGTGGGGCACGCCATCGTCCTGAACAACGTCGCGGACGTGCGCTTCGAGATGGGCGACGTCGCCGCCGCGCACGACGTGTACCTGCGCGTCATCGAGGTGTACCGCGAGCAGGGCGACCGCAACGCGGAGGCCACCACCCTCGCCAGCCTCGGGCAGACCTCCCTGCGGCTCGAACGGCTCACGGAGGCCCGCGCGTGGTACGAGGACGCCCTCGTCCTCTCCCGCAGCCTCTCCGAGGCCTACCTGGAGTGCCGCGCCCTGCAGGGCCTCGCGGACGTCGCGCGCGCCACGCGCGATCACGAGCGTGCGCTCGCCTGCTGCGAGGAGGCGATGAGCCTCGCCACCCGGCACGGCTACCTGCAGAACCAGATCCTGCTGCTGCACAGCCTCGCCGATATCTTCGCGGCGGACCGCGACCTCGTCTCGGCCCGCGAGATGCTCGAACGCGCCCTCGACCTCGCGCTCGGCGCGCACCTGCCGCGCGAGACGTACGAGCTGCACGAGCGGCTCGCGCAGATCTGCGCGGACGAGGGGGACTTCGAGCGGGCCTACGCGTACCACCGCGCCTTCCACGCCGGGGAGGTGGAGGTGCGCGGACAGCAGGCCGAGCGGCGCGTCGCGACGCTCATCGTGCGGCTCGACGTGCAGAGGGCCCGGCAGGACGCCGAGATCGAACGGCTGCGCAACGTGGAGCTCGCGAGCGCCAACGCCGCGCTGAGCCGCGCGAACGCCGAGAACGCCGTCCTGCTCGACCTGCTGCGCGAGCAGGCGCAGCGGGACGCCCTCACGAACCTCTTCAACCGCCGCGTCCTCGGCGAGCGCCTACACGAGGAGGCGCGCCGCAGCGCCCTCGAGGGCCGTCCGCTCGGCGTGATCCTGCTGGACGTCGACCACTTCAAGCGGGTGAACGACACGTACTCGCACGCGGTCGGGGACGCCGTCCTCACGCGCGTCGCGGACCTGCTGCGCTCCGGCTGCCGCGAGACGGACACCGTCGCCCGCTACGGCGGCGAGGAGTTCGCGCTGCTGCTGCCCGACACGGACGCGGACGGCGCCTACCTCGCCGCGGAACGCCTGCGCGCGCTCGTGGAACGCCACGACTGGGAACGCTTCGGTGCGGGCCTGCGCGTCACGATCAGCGCGGGCGTCCACGCCGAGGTCGGGCCGCGCGACCCCGAGCGGATGCTGGCCGCCGCCGACACGCGCCTCTACATGGCGAAGGCGCGGGGCCGCAACCGGGTGGTGAGCTAGAGACGAATCGGCGCGCACGCCGCGCGGCGTGCATGTTAAGGTGGGGGAGCCACACAGCCCCGAGGTCGCGTCCACGCGGACGACGACGCCAACCGCGTGTCCGCGCGTCCCGGAGGGCGGTGACTCCCGTGCTCCGGCACGCGCGGCCCGGTCGTCCGTCCGTTCGCCCGTTTCCCCCGTCCGCCCCGGCGGCGCGACGATTCCCGCCCGGCGGGCGGGACGGAGGTGCAAGTGCGACTCGAAGGCACACACGCCATCAGGGCGCCCCGCGAGCAGGTCTGGGCGGCCCTGAACGACCCGGAGGTGCTCGCGCGCTGCGTTCCCGGCGCGCGCGACGTCGAGCGTGACGGCCCGGACAGCTACCGCGCCCGGCTCGAACTCGCCGTGGGACCCGTCAAGGGCGTGTACCAGGGCAAGGTGAAGCTCACGGACCTCGTCCCGCCCGAATCGATGACGCTCAGCGTGGAGGCGAAGGCCCCGGTCGGCATCGTGAAGGCCGTGGGGGAGGTCCGGCTGGAGGAGCGGGGCGAGGAGACGCTGGTGCACTGGGCGGGCACGCCGCAGCTCGCGGGTACCCTCGCGACGCTCGGCGGGCGCCTCATCGGCGGCGTCGCGAAGCAGCAGGCCGACGTGTTCTTCGGGAAGCTGGACGCGGAGGTGCGCGCGCAGCGCGCGCCGTCCACGACGGAGGTGTGACATGAACAGGGTCCCCATCAACCTCAACGTCAACGGCAAGGCCACGCGGAGTGACGTCGAGCCGCGTCAGCTGCTCGTGCACTTCCTGCGCGACACGCTGGGCCTCACGGGCACGCACGTCGGCTGCGACACCAGCCAGTGCGGCGCCTGCACGGTGCACGTGGACGGCGAGGCCGTGAAGTCCTGCACGCTGTTCGCGGTGCAGGCGGACGGCGCCAGCGTCACCACCATCGAGGGCCTCGCCCACGAGGGTCGCCTGCACGCGCTGCAGGAGGGCTTCTGGGAGATGCACGGCCTGCAGTGCGGCTTCTGCACGCCCGGCATGATCATGAGCGCCGCCGACCTGCTCGCCCACGAGCCCGACCCCAGCGAGGAGCAGATCCGCCACGCGCTCGAAGGAAACTTCTGCCGCTGCACGGGCTACCACAACATCGTGCGGGCCGTGCGGCACGCGGCCGAGGCGAACGCGCGCGGCGCGAGCAGCGAACCCGTCGTGGCGGCGGACGACTGACCCATAAGTGTGGAGACACGTGAACGCCCCAGGCATGAGCACCGGACCGCTCCGGTGCGTACGACGCCCATAAGTGTGGAGACACGCGAACGCCCCTGGCAGAAGCGAGCGGCCGTCCGCGAGCGTACGCCGCCCATGAGTGGAGAGACACGCGAACGCCCCTGGCACCAATGAGCTGACAGCTGACAGCTGACCGCTGACAGCTGCCTCCGAAGGAGGCACGAATGAGCGACAAGTACTTCGGCAAACCCGTCAAGCGCGTGGAGGATCCGCGCTTCATCACGGGTACGGGGCACTACACGGAGGACATGACGCTGCCCGGCATGGCGCACGCCGCGATGCTGCGCAGCCCGTACGCGAGCGCGCGCATCGTGAGCATCGACGCGACGCGCGCGCTCGCGCAGCCGGGCGTGCTGGCCGTCCTCACCGGGAAGGACCTGCTGGACGCGAAGATCGGGAGCATCCCGACGGGCTGGCTGCTGCCGGACCTGAAGACGCCGCCGCACTACGCGATCGCACCGGAGGTGGCGCGGCACGTCGGTGACGTGATCGCCGCCGTGATCGCGGAGGACCGCGCGACCGCCGAGGACGCCGTGGCCCTCCTCGACGTGGAGCTCGAACCGATGGACGCCGTGGCGCTCGGCAGCGACGCGCTCGCGCCCGCAGCGCCGCAGGTGCATCCGGAGGCGCCCGGCAACGTGGCCTTCGAGTGGGAGATCGGGGACGCCGCCGCGGTGGAGGAGAACTTCGCGCGGGCGTACAGGACGGTCAAGCTGACGCTGCGCAACCACCGCCTCGTGCCGAACGCGATCGAGCCGCGCGCGAGCATGGCGCAGTACCAGAAGGCCAGCGACGAGTTCACCCTCTGGACGACCAGCCAGAACCCGCACATCCACCGTCTGCTGCTCGCGGCGTTCGTGCTGGGCATCCCGGAGCACAAGCTGCGCGTCATCTCGCCCGACGTGGGCGGCGGCTTCGGCAGCAAGATCTTCCAGTACCCCGAGGAAGTCATCGTGCTGCACGCGGCGCGTAAACTGAACCGGCCCGTGAAGTGGTCCGCGCGGCGCTCGGAGAGCTTCGTGTCCGACGCGCAGGGCCGCGATCACGAGACCGTCGCGGAACTCGCGGTGGACGAGCACCACAAGGTGCTGGGCCTGCGCGTGAAGACCGTCGCGAACCTCGGGGCGTACCTCACGACCTTCGCGCCCGCCGTGCCGACGTACCTGTACGGCACGCTGCTCAACGGCACGTACCGCTTCCCGGCGGTGCACGCGCACGTCACGGGCGTGTTCACGAACACCGTCGGGGTGGACGCGTACCGCGGCGCGGGCCGTCCCGAGGCGACGTACGTCGTGGAGCGCATGATGAGCCGCATGGCGCACGAGCTCGGCATCGACCCGGCGGAGTTCCGTCGCCTCAACTTCATCCAGCCCGACGAGTTCCCCTACCAGACGCCCGTCGCGCTGGTGTACGACAGCGGCAACTACGAGCCCGCGCTCGATCAGGCGCTGGAGCGCGTCGGGTACGCCGAGCTGCGCCGCGAGCAGGAGGAGGCGCGCGCGCGGGGCCGCTACATCGGCATCGGCTTCTCCAGCTACCTGGAGGCCTGCGGGCTCGCGCCGAGCAAGCTCGTCGGTCAGCTCGGCGCGCAGGCCGGGCAGTGGGAGAGCGCCGTCGTGCGGGTCATGCCGACCGGCAAGGTGGAGGTCCTGACGGGCTCGCACAGCCACGGGCAGGGTCACGAGACGGCCTTCGCGCAGATCATCGCGGACGACCTGCAGATCCCGATGGAGGACGTCAGCATCATCCACGGCGACACGGGCCGCATGCCGTACGGCTGGGGCACCTACGGGTCGCGCAGCGCCGCCGTGGGCGGCAGCGCGATGAAGATGGCGACCGCGAAGATCCTCGACAAGGCCCGCCGCATCGCCGCGCACCTGCTGGAGGCCGCGCCGGAGGACGTCGTGCACGAGGACGGGAAGTTCTTCGTGCGGGGCGTGCCCGCCAACTCGAAGAGCTTCTTCGACGTGGCGCTCATGGCGCACCTCGCGCACAACATCCCGGACGACATGGAGCCGGGCCTGGAGGCGCAGCACTTCTACGACCCGAAGAACTTCGTGTACCCCTTCGGGACGCACGTCGCGGTGGTGGAGGTGGACGCCGACACGGGCCGCGTGAAGCTGCTGAAGTACGTCGCGGTGGACGACTGCGGCCCCATGATCAATCCCCTGATCGCGGAGGGGCAGGTGCACGGCGGCATCGCGCAGGGCGTCGGGCAGGCGCTGCTGGAGAACACCGTGTACGACGAGCAGGGTCAGCTCGTGACGGGCTCCTTCATGGAGTACGCGGTGCCGCGCGCGGACGACCTCGTGCAGTTCGACATCGGTCACACGGTGACGCCCAGCCCGCACAACCCGCTCGGGGTGAAGGGCATCGGCGAGGCGGGCACCATCGCGAGCACCGCCGCGACCGCGAACGCCGTGATCGACGCGCTCGCGCCGTTCGGCATCGCGCACCTCGACATGCCCTACACGCCCGAGCGCGTGTGGCGCGCGATCCAGGCGGCGCGCGCGCAGACGCAGCAGGCCGCGGACGACTGACCCATGAGTGTGGAGACGCGTGGGCGCCCCAGGCATGAGCACCGGACCGCTCCGGTGCGTACGACGGCAGCCGTGGGTGGAGAGACGCGTGGGCGCCCCAGGCATGAGCACCGGACCGCTCCGCCCATGAGTGTGGAGACGCGTGAACGCACCCGGCAGAAGCGAGGGACCGCTCCCGAGCGTAAGGCCGCCGGTGCGTACGAGGATCTAGGAGGTTCCATGTACACCACCGAATTCGACTATCACCGCGCGGGCAGCGTGCAGGAGGCCCTGGCGCTGCTCGCCGCGAATCCGGACGCGAAGCTCCTCGCGGGCGGCCACTCCCTCATCCCGGCGATGAAGCTTCGCCTCGCGAGTCCGCCCGCCCTCATCGACGTCTCGAAGGTGGCGGGCCTGCGCGGCATCCGCCTGGAGGGCGTGGAGGTCGTGATCGGCGCGATGACCACGCACCGTGACGTGGAGTTCAGCGACGTGCTGCGCGCGGCCTGTCCGTTGCTGTCGCAGGTGGCGCCCCTCATCGGCGATCCGATGGTCCGCAACCGCGGCACGGTGGGCGGGGCGCTCGCGCACGCGGACCCGGCGGCGGACTACCCGGCGTCCATGCTGGCGCTCGGGGCGTCCATGACGATCGCGAGCACGTCGGGCGAGCGGACGGTGCCCGCCGACGAGTTCTTCACGGGGATGTTCGAGACGGCGGTCGCGCCGGGCGAGCTCCTGACGGAGATCCGCGTGCCCGCCGCCACGCTGGGGGAGGGGCAGGCGTACGAGAAGTTCGCGCATCCCGCGTCGCGGTACGCCATCGCGGGCGTCGCGGCGGTCGTGCGGACGCAGGGCGGGTCGGTCTCCTCGGCGCGCGTCGCGATGACGGGCGCGGGCTATCACGCGATGCGCCTCACGAAGGTGGAGGAGGCCCTCGTGGGTCAGACGCCGACGCCGGAGGTCGTGGAGGCGGCGGTGCGCGGCGCGGTGAGCCCGGACGAGCTGCTCGGCGATCACTTCGCGAGCGCGGAGTACCGTGCGCACCTCGTGGAGGTGCAGGCCCGCAAGGCGATCCTGCGGGCGCTGGGCTCGGCGGGCTGAGGGCCGGAGCGTGAAGAGAGGGCCGGGCGAACTGCCCGGCCCTCTTTCCGTGACGGTCAGGAGCGCCGCGGGATGGGATACTGGGCGCAATGCACTGGCTCGCCCGCTTCGTCACGCGTCGTCCGCTCGTGGTGCTGGCCGTCTGGATCGGCGTCGTCCTCCTCGCGCTGCCCTTCGCGCGGCTCGCGCCGTCGCGGCTCACCGCCAGTCCCGGCGAGGTCGCGACCGCCGAGAGCACCCGCGTCGCGCGCCTCCTCGCGGACCGCTTCGGGGAGCGTGACAACAGCGCGGTGCTGCTGGTGGGCCGCAGCGCGTACCTCGTGGACGACCCGCGCTTCCGCACCCGCTACGACGAGTTCCTGGGGAGGTTGCGCGACCTGCCGCGCGTGGCGCGCGTCGTGCCCTTCGACGCGCAGGGGGTCGTGCGGACCGTCAGCGCGGACCGCAAGGTGACCCTGACGGTCGTGCAGATCGACGCGAACGACGACGCCACCCTCGACCGCATCCGGGGGCTCGCGCGGGCCGAGACGGGCGCGGTGCGCTACCGCGTGACGGGCGGGCAGCCCATCGCGCAGGACTTCACGCGCTTCGCGGAGCAGGACACGAAACGCAGCGAGTTCACCGCGCTGCCCCTCACGGCGATCGTGCTGCTCCTCGTGTTCGGCGCGCTCGTCGCGACGGGCCTGCCGCTCCTCGTGGGCGTGCTGTCCATCACGGTGGCGCTCGCGGGCGTGTACTTCCTGACCCTCACGACGGACGTGTCCACCTTCGCGCAGAGCGTCGTGACGATGCTGGGGCTCGGCGCGGGCATCGACTACGCCCTCCTCATGGTCAACCGCTTCCGCGAGGAGCTCGCGAGTCCCGACACGCGCGAACGGGTCCGCGCGGAGACGGGCCGGACGCCGACGGTGCGGAGCCTGTCGGCGGAGGCGGCGCGCCGCACGGTCCTCACGGCGGGGCCGCAGCATCACCTTCTCTGGCCTGACGGTCGCCATCGCGATGGGCGCCCTGCTGATCCCGCCGCTGAACTTCGTGCGGGCGATGGGCTTCGGCGGGGTGCTGGCGGTGCTGCTGACGGTCCTCGCGAGCGTCACGGCGCTCCCGGCGATGCTGACGCTGCTGGGTCCGCGCGTGAACAGTCCGCGCGTGCTGCGCTTCACGTGGAGTCAGGACAGCCGCGCGAGCGAGGCGTGGACGAACTTCGCGCGCCGCGTCATCTCGCGTCCGTGGCTGGCGGTCCTCGCGAGCGCGGGCGTGCTGATCGTGATGGCGCTGCCCGCCACGCGGATGCAGCTCGGGTACGCGGGCGCGTACGGCCTGACGCCCGGCGTGGAGTCGCGGGACGCGCTGCGCTCCGTCGAGGAGCTCGGCGCGGGCGGTCTGCTCTCCACCTTCGAGGTGGTGGTGGACCTGCGCGGCGCCCCGTACGACGCGGACGCGCGGCGCCGCTTCCGGGACGCGGCGCGCGCGCTGGAGGGCGTGGCGGGCGTCAAGGCGGTCGTGTCGCCCTTCGTGCGGGTGGATTCGTCCGCGGGCGGTGACCTGAACGACCTGGTGGAGCTCACGCGGCGCAGCATCTCGCAGGACCGCCGCTACCTGCGCCTCACGGTCGTGCCGACCCGCAACCTGCGCGCGGAGGAGGTGGACGCCTTCACGGGCCGTATCCGCGCGGCGATGGACCCGCTGAAGCTCACGTACCTCGTGGGGGGCGCGCCCGTGGGCGGGCGGGACTTCACGCGCGCCCTCGTGGACGCCACGCCCACCGCGATCCTCGTGGTGCTCCTCGGGACCTTCGTGCTGCTCGCCGTGGCGTTCCGTTCGCTGCTGATCCCGCTCAAGAGCGTCCTGATGAACTGCCTCTCGGTCGGCGCGGCGTACGGCGTGGTGACGCTCGTCGTGCAGTTCGGGGTGGGCGCGGACCTGCTGGGCGTCCCGCGTGACGTGGGTGTGCTGGACAGTTCGCTGCCCCTGATCCTGTTCGCGGTGCTGTTCGGGCTGAGCATGGACTACGAGATCTTCCTGCTGTCGCGCGTGCAGGAGGAGCACCTGCGCGGCGCCCCGAACGACGAGGCGATCGTGCGCGCCGTGGGCCGCACGGGCCGCATCATCACGTCCGCCGCGATGATCATGTTCATCGTGTTCGCGGCGTTCATCTCGGGGCGGGTCGTGGCGAACAAGAGCGTCGGTCTGGGCCTCGCGGTGGCGGTGCTGCTGGACGCGACGCTCGTGCGGATGATCCTCGTGCCGGGCTTCCTGAAGCTGGCGGGCCGCTGGAACTGGTGGCTGCCGCGCTGGCTGGACCGCCGCATGCCGCACGTGAAGGTGGAGCACTGACCCTTAGGCCACCGTCTCGCCCCTGAGGGCGGGCAGGGCGCGGGCGCGCTCCTCGATCTCCTCCCATTCCACGGCGGTCTGGCGGCCCGCGTCGAAGGCGGCCGTGAGGTCCGCGTGGAGCCGCAGGAGGTCCGGGTCGGTCTTGGGAAGCTCCACGCCGGTGTGCGCGCGGATCAGGAAGACGAGGCCCGCGAGGCCGGAGTCCTTCGTGAGGCTGAGTTCGAGGGGCCGCCCGAGGAGGCGCGGCACGTCGAAGGGCGCGTACATCGGCCAGAACTTGTTGAGGCCGTCCGCGTGGATGCCCGCGCGGGTGCGGTGCGCGTCGCGCCCATAAAGGGGGTACTTGGCGGGCACGCCCTGCCCGAGCGTCTCGTAGAGGGCGGCGAGGTCGTTCAGCACGGTGAAGTCGGGCGCGTCCGTCTCGTAGAGGCCCATGCCGACGAGGTGCAGCAGCACCCCCTCGAGGGGCGCGTTGCCGGTGCGTTCGCCCTTGCCGAGCAGGGTGCCGTTCACGGCGCCGCAGCCCGCCATGACCGCCGCGAGGCTGTTGGCGACGACGAGGTGCGTGTCGTTGTGCGGGTGGAATTCGAGGTCCTCGGCGTGCAGGCCGAGCGCACGGAGCTCGCGGATCGTGCCGGGCACGGAGCGCGGCCACGCGACGTTCTCCAGGGGCAGGCCGAGGCCCATGGTGTCGCACACGCGGAAGCGGGGCCGCTGCGCCTCGCCGTGCCCCGCGGCGAGGTCCAGGACGGCCTCCACGAAGGGCAGGACGAACTCGCGCGGGGCGCGGGTGGCGTCCTCCAGGTGCAGGCGGGGCCGCAGGCCCGCGTCCAGGACGGCGCGGACCGCGTCCAGGTAGGCGCGCGCGGCGCCCCCACGTCCCCCGGGGGTGAACTTGTGGAAGGTGTGGTAGTCGCTGGCGCTCGCGAGCATGCCGGTCTCGCGGACGCCGAGGGCGCTCACGAGGTCCGCGTCCCGGCGTGTCGCGCGGATCCAGGTGGTCGGCTCGACGGGCGCGCCGCCCCTCCAGCGTTCGAGGGCGCCTTCGAGCATGGCGCGGTCGGCGGGGTGGTAGACGAAGAACTCGGCCTGCCGGACCGCGCCGCTCGTGCCGGTGAAGGCGCACATGAGGTCGTAGACGGCGAGGCCCTGCTCGGTGGTGAGGGGCAGGCCGCCCTGCTGGCCGTCGCGGTGGGTGGTCTCGGTGGTCCACGCGGCGTCGGGGAGCGCTGCGGGTCGCTCGGTCCAGACGTACCGGGGGAAGCCCTGCGGGGGGAAGGCGTCGGGGAAGAGGTTCATGGTGCTGACGTCCTGCACACGCTCTTCGGGGGTCATGCCACGAGCCTAGTCCTCCGTCAATATGTCGTCAATCTTGATTGAAGAATCAAGATTAGACTGGGGGTATGCCCAGGACCCTCTCCGCGCAGGAGGCCGCCGACCGCCTCGGCGTGAGCCGCGCCACCCTCTACGCGTACGTCAGTCGCGGCCTCGTCCGCTCCGAGCCCGGCGGGGAGGGGCGGCGCGACCGCCGCTACCTCGGGGAGGACGTGGAGAAGCTCACCCGTCGCCGTGACGACCGTCGTGACCCCACCCGCGCCGTGCAGGAGGCGCTGCACTGGGGCTCACCGCTGCTGGAGTCCGCCCTGACCCTCATCGAGGACGGACGCCTGTACTACCGGGGCCGGGACGTGGCGGAGCTCGCCGGGAGCGGGGCGCTGGAGGAGGTGGCGATTCTTCTGTGGACGGGCGACGACCCGGCCACGCCGGGCGAGCCGCCCTCCTCCCACGCCGACCTCTTCGTCCGCCTTCCCGACGCACCGGACGTCACCGCCGACACGCCCGCCGAGGGGTACGCCGTGGCGCTCGCGCGGGCGGCGGCGCACGACCTCG
>NZ_KI912647.1:16745-16887 GCF_000519345.1 Deinococcus pimensis DSM 21231 | reverse complement strand
GCCCCGGCGGTCGCGACGCCCTCGCGCAGCACGTCGCGGGCGTAGAGGGTGCTCCAGTCGGCGATGGCGCCCTCGCCCATCAGGCCGATGAAGCCGAGGGCGCCGAGCAGCAGCACGACGGGCGTGAGGCGGGACTTCTGCC
>NZ_KI912647.1:15856-16645 GCF_000519345.1 Deinococcus pimensis DSM 21231 | reverse complement strand
ACGGGCGTGAGGCCCGCGCCGAGCAGGGGCGCGCCGATGGCGGCCCCGCCGAGGGTGCCGAAGCTGAACCACGCGTGGAACGACGAGAGCACGGGCCGCCCGAGGCGGCGCTCCACCGCGACGCCCTGCGCGTTCATGGACACGTCGAGCGCGCCCGTCACGACGCCGTACACGAACAGCGCGAGGACGAGCGTGACGAGGTCCGGCGCGAGCAGGGGCGGCACGAGCGTGAGGGGGTTGAGCAGCGCGAGGGGCCGCGTGAGGGCCCGGCTGCCGTACCGGGTGATGAGGTTCCCGGTGAGGGGCATGGAGACGAGGCTGCCGATCGCGATGGCGAGCAGCACGAGGCCCAGCACGCGCGGCTCCAGGCGCAGCGCGTCGCGGACGGTGGGGACGTGCAGCACCCAGGAGGCGAAGACGAAGCCGTTGCCGAAGAAGATCGCCGACGTGGCCCAGCGGGCGCGGAGGGCGTTGCCTGTGGGGACGGGGGTGGACTCTGTTCGGTGCATGGTCGGACCTCGGAGGCTGAAACGATTCAGCTGAATCGTTTCAGTACCGTAGCATGAGCCCGTGCCCACCTCCAAGCCCCCCGGTCCCCGGGCGCGCCGCGCCACCCTCAAGGACGTGGCCCGCGAGGTCGGCGTGTCCCCCGCGACCGTCTCCAACGCCTACAACCGCCCCGACCAGCTCTCGCCCGCGCTGAGGGAACGCATCCTGGAAACCGCGCGCGAGCTCGGCTACAGCGGCCCCGACCCGCTCGCGCGCGGCCTGCGGCGCGGACGGAGCGGC
>NZ_KI912647.1:15315-15756 GCF_000519345.1 Deinococcus pimensis DSM 21231 | reverse complement strand
CGAGGGCCGGCTGCTGCGCCCCCGCGCCCGCTACGTGGGGCCGCGTCCCGCGCGTCCGTGAAGGTTGCCCCACGAACCGCCCGCATGAACGCGTCATGCGGGCGGTGTGAAATCAGGGCATGAGCGACGACCGACGACGCACGGTGGAAGTGACGTTCCGCGACCCGCACCTCACGCCCGTGACCTTTCAGGACGTGAAGCGCAAGGCGGTGGAGAAGCTGCTGGAGGACGCCCGCGAGAGCGGCTGGGTCTGCTTCGAGGGCCCCGACGGGGACACGTACCTGTGGCCGCGCGAGGTGGTGGCGTGCGTGCGGGTCCGCGAGCACGCCGAGCACCTCATCACGCCCGCGACGTAGGGGAGAGCGCGCGGCGCGAGAGCACGGCGACGCCGAGCGTGAGGACCGCGACGACCGCGAGCGCGACGCGCAGGCCCGTCTCCTG
>NZ_KI912647.1:5399-15215 GCF_000519345.1 Deinococcus pimensis DSM 21231 | reverse complement strand
GGCCGGAATGGCCCTGCTGCTGCTGCCCGCCCCGCGCGACCCGTCGGTCATCACGAGCGCCGCCGTGGACGGCTTCGTGGTGTACTGCCTGCCCGCCGACAGCGAGGCGCTCGGCGCGGTCACCGCGCGCGGCCTGCCGTACGTGCTCGTGGAGCAGGCGGGCGGCGGGGACGCGCCGCGCGTGGACATCGACGACCGCGCGGGCGCGCGCGAGGCCGCCGCGCACCTGCTCTCGCTGGGGCACGAGCGCGTCGGCGTGCTGAGCCTGGAACTCACCCTGCCGCGCAGGCGCGGCGCGGTGACCGCCCGCCGCGAGCGGGACGCGACGTTCGTGCCGCCCCTGAACCGCCTCGCCGGGTACCGCGAGGCCGTCACGGCGGCGGGCCTCACGCCCTCGCGGGTGCTGCGTGTCGTGGAGGCGAGGAACAACACGCCCGGCGAGGGCGAGCTCCTCGCGCTGGAACTGCTGCGCGCCCCGGACGCGCCCACGGCGCTGCTGTGCATGAGCGACCAGCTCGCGCTGGGCGCGCTGGAGGCCGCTCGCACGCTCGGTCTGAGCGTGCCCGGCGGCCTCTCGGTGGTGGGCTTCGACGACGTGCCCGCCGCCGCCGTGGCGGGGCTCACCACGGTCCACCAGCCCACCGTGGAGAAGGGCCGTCTCGCGGGGAGCCTGCTGCTCGCGCGGCTCGCGGGCGAGGAGCCGTCCGCTCCTCCGGCGCTGCTTCCCACGCGGCTGGTGCTGCGCCGCACGACGGGCGTTCAGACGTCGTGAAGGTTCGCCCCACGCCCCGTGGACGGGGGTGGGGGAGGGGTAAGCTGGACCCGGCGCGAGGGAGGCGTCGGTCGCGTCGCCTCCGCTCTCCGCTTTCGCAAGCCTTCGTTACTTTCGCTTCTTACGAAAAATAGGGTAAGGTGGAGACATGAGACTCCTCGTCACGGGCGGCGCGGGCTACATCGGCTCGCACACGATCAGGCAACTCATCGCGGCAGGACACGAGGTCGTCGTCCTCGACAACTTCACCGCCGGACACCGCGAGGCGCTCCCCGAGGGCGTCACCGCCGAGGAGGCCGACCTCCTCGACGCCGCCCGCGTCGGCGAGATCGTCACGCGGCACGAACCCGACGCCGTCATCCACTTCGCCGCGCTCATCGAGGTCGGCGACTCCATGCGCGACCCGCGCCGCTTCTACCGCAACAACGTCGTCGGCAGCATGAACCTCATGGACGCCCTCCTCGACGCGAAACAGAAGCGCGGCAAGGCCGTCCCCGTCGTGTTCTCCTCCACCGCCGCCGTCTACGGCGAACCCGACCACGTGCCCATCCCCGAGGACGCCGCCAAACGCCCCACCAGCGTCTACGGCGAGACGAAGCTCGCCACCGAGAAGCTCCTCGACGCGTACGACGCCGCCTACGGCTTCCCCCACATGAACCTGCGCTACTTCAACGTCTGCGGCGCCATCGAGGGCGGACAGATCGGCGAGGCGCACCCCAACAAGACGCACCTCATCGAGCTCGCGCTGCTCACCGCGCTCGGCCAGCGGCCCAGCATGAAGATCTTCGGCACGGACTACCCCACCCCGGACGGCACCTGCATCCGCGACTACATCCACGTCGTCGACCTCGCCGACGCGCACGTCCTCGCCGTGCAGGCCCTGCAGGACGGCGCGCCCACCACCCGCTACAACGTCGGGCTCGGGCACGGCTTCAGCGTCAAGGAGGTCCTCGACGCCGTCGACCGCGTCGTCGGCACGCCCCTGAAACGCGAGATCGAGGGCCGCCGTCCGGGCGACCCCGCCGTCCTCGTCGCGGACTCCGCGCGCATCAAGGCCGACCTGGGCTGGACGCCGCGCTTCACGAACCTCGACCACATCATCGAGACCGCCTGGGCGTGGCACCGCGGCCACCCCCACGGCTACGCCGCCGACTGAGCCACCACGGGGCCGCGCCGCACGACACGGCGCGGCCCCGACCGCAGGGAGGTCCGCATGAACCGAGCCGTCCGCGTCCTCGTCTGGAACGAGCACCGCCACGAGCAGAAGAACCCGAAGGTCGCCGGGATCTACCCCGAGGGCATCCACGGGGAGATCGCGAGCGCCCTGCGTGAGGGCGGGCTGGAGGTCCGCACCGCCACCCTCGACGAGCCCGATCACGGCCTCACGCAGGACAACCTCGACTGGGCCGACGTGATCATGTGGTGGGGTCACCTCGCGCACGGCGAGGTCGCCGACGAGGCCGTCAGCCGCGTCGTGGAACGTGTCCTCGGCGGCACGGGCTTCGTCGCGCTGCACTCCGCGCACTTCAGCAAACCCTTCAAGCGGCTCATGGGCACCTCCTGCGACCTGAAGTGGCGCGAGGGGGACGACCACGAGCGCATCTGGGTCGTCGCGCCCGCGCACCCGATCGCCGAGGGGCTCGGCGAGACCATCGAGGTCGGGCCGGAGGAGATGTACGGCGAGTTCTTCGACGTGCCGCCCCCGGACGAGCTGGTGTTCGTCAGCTGGTTCACGGGCGGCGAGGTCTTCCGCTCCGGCGCGGCCTACACGCGCGGACGCGGGCGGATCTTCTACTTCCGCCCCGGTCACGAGACGTACCCCACCTACCGCCACCCGGACGTGCGGCGCGTCCTCGTGAACGCGGCCCGCTGGGCCGCCCCGACGGACGGCCCGAAGCCCGTCTTCGGCAACGCGAAGCCCCTCGAAGGGCGTTGACCCCGGTCCGGGCGGCGCTCGTGGCATGACCACGGGCGCCGCCCGTCGTTCCTCAGGGTTCCACGACCACCTTGCCGGTGCTGGCGCGGCTCATGATGAAGTCGAAGGCCTCGCCCGTGCGGTCGAGCGGGAAGCGGCGTCCCACGACGGGTTTCACGGTGCCGCCCGCGAGGACCTCCCCGAGGAACGCGTGCGCCTCGGCCATGGCCGCCGCGTCGCCCATCATGGACGTCAGCCAGACGCCGGTCACGCTGACGTTCTTCTTCATCAGCTCGACGGGCCGCAGGCTCGACGGTTCGCGGCTCGCCGCGCCGATCACCAGCACCCGCCCCCGGAAGGCCGTCATGGCGAGGCTGTCCTGGAAGCCGCGCCCGCCCACGACCTCCAGCACGACGTCCACGCCACGCCCACCGGTCGTCTCCTTCACGACGGCCACGAGGTCCTCGCGCGAGGACAGCAGCGCCACGTCCGCGCCGAGCGCGCGCGCGACGTCGAGCTTCTCCTCGCTCGACGCGGTCGCGATGACCCGGAGGCCCATCGCCTTCGCGAGCTGGATGCTGGCCGTGCCGAGCGCGCCCGCCGCGGCCTGCACCAGCACCCACTCGCCCTCGCGCGCGCCGCCCAGGGTGCGCAGCGAGAAGAACGCCGTGTAGAACGACACGGGGAACGCGGCGGCCTCGGCGGCGTTCAGCGTCTCCGGCACGGGAAGGACCGCCGTGGCGGGCACGACCGCGTACTCGGCGAGCCCGCCGTGCCCGGCGAGCGCCGCGACGCGCTGGCCCGTCCGCAGGTGCGTGACGCCCTCGCCGAGCGCGTCCACGACGCCCGCGAACTCCATGCCGGGCACGAGCGGCAGGCGCGTGCGCGTCAGGTACTCCCCGCGCACCGTGAGGATGTCCGCGAAGTTCAGCCCGACCGCCTCCACGCGCAGGCGCACCTCGCCCGCGCGGGGCTCGGGGACGGGCAGGTCGCGCGGTTCGAGCACCTCGGGTCCGCCGAGGCGTTCCACGACGAGGGCGCGCATCAGCGGCGCTCCAGCGGGCGGGGGAGGGCGGGGAGGCGCGGGCCGGGCGTGGCGTGGTGTGGCATGCGCGCAGCCTACCGGAAACGCGTGGCGCGGGACCAGCCGAGGCGGGTCCCGCGCCGTGGGGGCACGTTCAGGCGGCGGCGGGGCGCGTCAGGGCCTCGGGAACGGGCACGGGGGCGTGCACGGACGTCGGCGCGGGGGTCGCCTCGGGTTCGGGCGCGGACTCCTCGTACGTCTCGACCGACTCGGGCTTGAGGATGCACCACATCAGCACGCCGACGAGGCAGGTGAGCGCCACGCCCATCAGGACCATCCCGGAACTCCACAGGAACTCGAAGAGGACGTCGTGCACGGCGGGAACCACGAGGGAGAGCGTGGCGAGCGTCGCGTAGGTCGCCGTGATGACGTCGCGAGCGGGGAGACCACGGAGGGCGCGGGGCATACGTAGAATGTAGATTAAGCGATCCTGAAGCTGATGTGCATCCGGCTTCATGAAGGCCGTCGGGTTTTTACGCTGCAGACGATGTTTCCAGCCACCCTCGATGTGAGCGGACACGCGGATCACTTCCTTCCCGGGGCCACTGGGGCCGACTGCACGCACCTTACCCGCCGCCGCATGATTGGCGGATGACGCCGGGCCGCGCGTCCGCACTCATGAAAAGCGCCCGCCCCGGACGGGGGCGGGCGCCACGAAGGGAAGGCTACTTCCCGACGAACACCGCCGTCGTGAGGCCCGGAACGGTCAGCGTGCCGTTCGCCGCGCGGCTCGACTTCACCACGGCGTCCGTGCCGCCCGCGAGCGCCGGATGCAGGTCCAGCTTCAGCGCGCGCAGGGACGCGTCGGAGAAGTTCACCGCGGAACCCGTCGCGTTGAACACCACCACCACGTCACGGTACGGGTTGCCCTGACCCACCTGACCCTGCAGACGCATCACGATCAGACCCGGCACCTGCTTCGGCCCGGTGTTCAGGAAGGTCAGGCCTCCCTGCACCTGCTGCGCCGTCTCCATCCGGAACAGCGTGCTCGACGCGCGCACCCGCAGCATCTCCGCGAGGTGATCGCTGGCGCGCTGACGGTCCGCCGCCGTCACCTTCAGGTTCGCGTTCCCGAGCAGGGTGCGGTACAGCGGCCAGTTGCCCTCGTTCTTCTCGGCGAGCGGCAGACCGCGCCCGAAGCCGTTGTCCGCGCCGTCCCAGGTGATCGCGTTGAACCAGTCGCCGCTGTTGTAGCTGTCCGTGTCGAAGCTCTTGCTGCGCAGCAGCTCGTCCCCCGCCTGGAAGAACGGCACGCCCTGCCCGAGCGCCACGAGGCTGTTCGCGAGGTTCTGCATCCGTACGCGCTGCGCCGTCGTGGCCGTCAGGGGCGCCTTGAGCAGCACCGCGTCCCACAGCGTCTGGTTGTCGTGCGCGCTGGCGTAGTTGATCGACTCGCGCGGGCTCGCCGCGTACCCGGTGGGCGCGCCGTTGTAGTCGATCTGCGCGCCCGTCACGGTCTTCCCGGACGCGTCCACGAGGCGGTAGTCGCGCAGGTTGCCCGTCAGGCCCACCCGGAGCTGGTCGGAGAGCTTCAGCAGGCGGGCCGTGTCCGTGTTCTGCTTCTGCCCGTTCGGGAGGCCCACGAGACCCGTCGCGAAGCCCTGGTCCTGCAGGCCGCCGAAGGGGTTGCCGCCGCGGATCGCGTCACGGATGCGGTCGTTGAAGGTCCCGATGCCCGCGCCGTACATGTTCACCTGCGTGGCGTTCACGCCGCGCTTGTTGTTCTCCACCTCGCCGAAGTTCCAGCCCTCGCCGTACACGTAGACCTTCTTCCCGTCCACGCCGTCCTTCTGGGGCGTGAGCGCGTCGAGGGCGGCGCGCACGCGCAGCATGTCTTCGCGCATGTGGTGGCCCATCAGGTCGAAGCGGAACCCGTCGATCTTGTAGTTCCTCGCCCAGAACACCACGGAGTCCACCATGAGCTTCTGCATCATGCGGTGCTCCGTCGCGGTGTTCGAGCAGCAGGTGCTGTTCTCCACGCCGCCGTCGAGGTTCAGGCGCTGGTAGTAGCCCGGCACGATCCGGTCGAGGACGCTGCGCTCCGCCTGCCCGCTCGCGTTCGTGTGGTTGTACACGACGTCCTGCACGACCCTCAGGCCCGCCCCGTTGAGGGCCGCGACCATGGAGCGGTACTCCACGACGCGCGCGTCCGGATTCACGGCGTAGCTGCCCTCCGGCACGTTGTAGTGGTACGGATCGTAGCCCCAGTTGAACGCGTCCTGGTCCTTCACGGCGTTCACGGCCGCCTGCTGCTGCGCGCTGTCCGGCGCGAGGGCCTTCAGGTCCGGCGTGGCCTTCCAGTTGCGCCTGTCCTCGTCGATGGTGGCGATGTCGAAGGTCGGCAGCAGGTGCACGGCCTTCAGGCCCGCCGACGCGAGCGACTTCAGGTGCGTCATGCCGCGGCTGGCCTTCTCCGTGAACGCGAGGTACGTCCCGCGCCGCGCGGCGGGGACGGACGCGTCGTTCACGCTGAAGTCGCGCAGGTGCAGCTCGTACAGGGTGAGGTCGTTCACGCTGCGCAGCTCGGGCTTCTTCAGGTTGTCCCAGCCCTGCGGCTTGAAGGCCGCGTCCGTGATGTCCACGATGCGCGAGCGGGTGCTGTTCAGCGCGAGGTCCACCGAGTACGGGTCGGTGACGACGTTCGTCTCGACCTTCTGCGTGCTCGGCGCGTACACCTTCACCTCGTACTGGTAGAAGCGGTTCTTCCACGACGCGTCGCCCGTGACGCTCCACACGCCGCCGTCACGCTTCATGTCCACGACGCGCGCCTCGCCGCCGGAGGGTCCGTCGAAGAGCCGCAGGCGCACGCTCTGCGCGGTCGGGGCCCACAGGCGCAGCGTCGGCACGGTCTTGTCCCACGTCACGCCGAGCGCCCCGTCGTACGCGTACAGGTCGTCGAGGACGCCGTAGATCTGCACGCCCGTCGCGTCCACCGGCTTGTCGTCGAGGCCCGTGCTCGTCACGACGAGCTGCGAGCGCAGCACCTCCGCCACCTTCGAGGCGTCCTCCGGGCGGACCTTCACGACGGCGTAGGTCGCGAGCTGCGGGTACTTCGCCTTCAGGGCCGCGCTCAGGCCGCCCTCGGCGGGAATCAGAGGCAGCGACGTCGTGCTGCCGCTCACCACGCCCGCCGCGAGCTTCAGGCCCGCCTGCGGAGCGTACACGAGGTTGAGGATCGCGCCGTTCGCGACGAGCTCGGGCTTCACCGCGAGGGTGTCGCGCGTCAGCCAGTGCGCCTGCGCCTTGGCGAGGTCGCCGACCTGCCGCACGCTCGTGTCGGGCTTCTGCGTGTACACCCTGTTCTCCCCGGAGACGATCCACACCTGGTTGCCCTGCTCCACCGTGACGCTCTGGTCCGGACCGGGGTCCTTGTCGTCCCCCTTGTGCACGATGAAGTTCAGCTTCTTCCAGCCCTGCTTCACCGGCACGTCCCAGTACGCGCCGAAGGCGTTCTTGCCCGTCTGCGCGAAGGGCTTCGTCCACTCGGTCGGGGCGGCCGCGTCCTCCCAGAGGTGCAGGCCCCAGCCCTCGTACTTCCCGTCCGGACGGAAGTAGTTCACGCGCACCGTGTTCGCGGGAATGGGCGCCTCGGCGGGCACGGGGTTCTGGAACGCGATCACGCTGCTGCCCGACTTCAGCCACACCTCGCGGCCCTGCGTGAGGTCCACGGACATGTCCGGACCGGGGTCCTTCTCGTCGCCCTTGTGGACGATGAGGTTGAGCTTCTTCGCGTCGTTCTTGAGCTTCACGTCCCAGAACGCGCCGTACGCGTCCTTCCCGGCGGGCGCGAGGGGCTTGTCCCAGGTGACCTGCTCGGTCGTGTCCTCCCAGACGTGCAGGCCCCAGCCCGTGTAGGTGGCGTCGGGGCGGGTGTAGTGCACGCGCGCGACACCCTCGGGAAGGGCGGGCGCGGTCTGCGCGGCGGCCGTGACGGCCAGCGCGAGCGTCGTCAGCATCGCGATTCGGTTCAAGTTGTGCTCCTTTACGAACGCATTTTACGGGGCGGAACGCGGAACCGCTTCCCGACTTCAGGAGACCTTAAGGAGTGGCCGGACAGACGACGTTTCGGGCACGCGTCTCCACGACCGGGAGCTCGTCATCCCGTCACCATCCACCCCCGCCTACCCTCGCCCCATGAGCCACACCACCGCACGAAACCACGCCGTCGTCATCGGGGCCAGCATCGCGGGCCTGCTCGCCGCCCGCGTCCTGTCCGAGCACTACGCCCGCGTCACCATCGTCGAACGGGACGTGATCGGCGAGGACGACCTGCACCGCAGGGGCGTCCCGCAGGGACGCCAGCCGCACGCGCTGCTCAGCCGGGGCATGCGCATCCTCGAGGACCTCCACCCCGGCCTGGGTGACGACCTGCGCCGCGAGGGCGCCCTCACGGGCGACATGACCGGCGCGAGCCGCCTCTCGGCGGGCGGCGAGTACCTCGCGGCCTACGAGAGCGGCCTCCCGCTGCTCTACGCCAGCCGCGTCCTGATCGAGCGCTGCCTGCGCCGCCGCACCCTCGCGCTGCCCAACGTGACGCTCCTCGGCGGCGTCGCCGTGCGCGCGTTCACCACCACGCCCGACCGCACCGAGGTCACGGGACTCACGTACGAGCGCGAGGACGGCGCCCGCGCCGACCTTCCCGCCGACCTCGTGCTCGACGCGAGCGGACGCGGCTCGCGTACGCCCGCGTGGCTGGAGGCGCTCGGTTACGCGAGGGCGCAGGAGAGCCGCATCGACGTCAACGTCGCGTACACCTCCCGCATCTACCGCCGCCACCCCGAGCATCTCGGCGGGACGCTGCTGCTCGGCACGGTCCCGCAGCAGCCGATGGAGCGCCGCGTCGCCATCTGCACCGCCCTGGAGGGCGACCGCTGGCACTTCGCCCTCGCGGGCTGGTTCGGCGAGCACGCGCCCGCCGACGAGGAGGGCTTCCTGGAGTTCGCGCGCGGCGTCGGCAACGACGACATCCCCGCGTTCCTGGAGACGCTCGAACCCCTCACGGACTTCACGGTGCACCGCTACCCCGCCAGCGTCCGCCGTCACTACGAGCGCGCGCGCCTGCCCCTCCGTCTGCTCGTGCTGGGCGACGCGATGTGCAGCTTCAACCCCACCTACGGGCAGGGCATGACCGTCGCGGCGCTCGAAGCGGAGGCGCTGCGCGCGGTCCTGCGCCGCACCCGCGACGCCGCCTCGCTCCAGCGCGCCTACTTCCGCGCCGCCGCGAAGGCGCTGGACCTGGCCTGGAGCCTCGTGAGCGGCGGCGACGGCAGCTACCCCGAGGTGGACCTGCGCCAGCCGCTCGCCGCGAGGATCACGGGCCGCTACTTCTCGCTGGTGCAGCGCGCCCTCAAGCACGACGGGCGCGTCCTGAGCGAGTTCATGCAGGTCGTGCACATGGTCCGCTCGCCGCTGACGCTGTTCGAGCCGTCCTTCGTGATCCGCGTGCTGCGCGCCGTGCGCCGCGAGAAGCCCGCCACGCGCGCCCGTCCGTCCATCGGGGCCGGGCAGGCCTCCGCGACCGACTGAGCGTCCGGCGCGGCAAGCGCGAAGCAGCTCACGGACCGCCCCCGCGAGGGGGCGGTATGCTCCGTGCGGCGAGAGCCATCCTTCGGGGCGGGGTGAGATTCCCCACCGGCGGTGACCCGCGACCCGACCACCCACAGGGTCGGCGCGGCAGCCCGCGAAGCCGAGCCAGACGCTGTACGGCGAGGCCCGATCCGGTGAGAGTCCGGAGCCGACGGTGACGGGACCCACGCGGGTCCCCCAGTCCGGATGAGAGAAGGAGGGAGCCGACCCGTCCCCACGGGCCGGCGCCGCACATGTTCATCCCATCCGAGGTCCCGTTCATGCGGGACGCCCTCGCGCTCGCCGCGAGAGGCCTGGGCCGCACGGCCCCCAACCCACCCGTCGGCTGCGTGATCGTCCACGGCGGCGAGATCGTCGGCCGGGGCTTCCACCCCCGCGCGGGCGAACCGCACGCCGAGGTGTTCGCGCTCGCCGAGGCCGGGGAGCGCGCCCGGGGCGCCACCGCGCTCGTCACGCTCG
>NZ_KI912647.1:5193-5299 GCF_000519345.1 Deinococcus pimensis DSM 21231 | reverse complement strand
GGTCGCGCAGGTGCGCCGCCTGGATCGCGTTGAAGGCCTTCACGACGCGCGCGCCCGGCAGGTGCCGGGCGACCCACGCGGTCTCGCTGAGCCCGCCGAGGTCGAT
>NZ_KI912647.1:4991-5093 GCF_000519345.1 Deinococcus pimensis DSM 21231 | reverse complement strand
GGCGTGAGCGCGCGGGTGGCGGAGGCGAGGCCAGTCTCCACCGTGCCGGGCGAGTGACCACGCGGGTGCTTCCGTACCGTCACCTGCGGTCCCTCGGCAGGA
>NZ_KI912647.1:3576-4891 GCF_000519345.1 Deinococcus pimensis DSM 21231 | reverse complement strand
GGGCGTGGTGCGCCGCGCGGGCCACACGGAGGCCGCCGTGGACCTCGCGCGGCTCGCGGGCCTCTCGCCCGCCGGGGTGATCTGCGAGATCGTCGGGGACGACGGGGAGATGTCGCGCCTGCCCGATCTGCTGGCCTTCGCGGCTCGGCACGGCCTCCTGGTGGGCACCATCGCCGACCTCGTGGAGCACCGCCTGAAGGCCGATCCGGACGTGCGCCGCGTCGCCGAGACGCGCCTGCCCACCGCGTACGGCGAGTTCCGCCTCGTCGGCTTCGAGGACGCCGTGACGGGCGCCCAGCACGTGGCGCTCGTGATGGGCGACGTCACGGACGAGCCCCTGCTCGTGCGCGTCCACAGCGAGTGCCTCACCGGGGACGCCTTCCACTCGCTGCGCTGCGACTGCGGCCCGCAGAGGGACGCGGCCCTCGCGGCCATCGCGCGCGAGGGGCGGGGCGTGCTGGTGTACCTGCGTCAGGAGGGGCGCGGCATCGGCCTGCTCAACAAGATCCGCGCGTACGCCCTGCAGGACGCGGGCGCGGACACCGTCGAGGCGAACGAACGCCTCGGCCTGCCGGTGGACGCGCGCGACTTCGGGCTGGGCGCGCAGATCCTCCGCTCGCTCGGCGCGCGCCGCCTGCGCGTCCTCACGAACAACCCCCGCAAGCTCGCCGGGCTCGCCCGCTTCGGGCTGAGCGTGGTGGAGCGCGTGCCCCTGCGCGTCGGCGAGGGCGAGTTCAACGCCCGCTACCTCGCCACGAAGCGCGACCGGCTCGACCATCTCCTCTGACTCCTCTGGAAGGACACCCATGAACCACGTCAAGGCCGACCTCATCGCGACCGATCTTCGCCTCGCGATCGTCAACACCCGCTGGAACCACCTCATCGTGGACCGCCTCGTGGAGGGCGCCGTCACCGCCTTCGAGCAGCACGGCGGCCACCCCGACCACCTCGACCTCGTCACCGCGCCCGGCAGTTTCGAGGTGCCGCTCGTCGCGCAGGCCCTCGCGCGCAGCGGGAGGTACGCGGGCGTCGTGTGCCTCGGCGCCGTCATCCGCGGCGCCACGGACCACTACGACCTCGTGGCGGGGAACGCCGCCTCGGGCCTCGCGCGGGTCAGCCTGGAGACGGGCGTGCCCGTCGCGTTCGGCGTCCTCACGACCGACACGATCGAGCAGGCCGTGGAGCGCGCGGGCACCAAGGCGGGCAACAAGGGCGCCGAGGCCCTGCTCGCCGTCGTGGAGACCGCGAACCTGCTCCGCAAGCTGGGCTGAGCCGACCTTGGCCGGGGACCGCCGACGCGCGTCGGCGGTCCCCG
>NZ_KI912647.1:360-3476 GCF_000519345.1 Deinococcus pimensis DSM 21231 | reverse complement strand
CGCGGCCCCCCGCCCAGGAGGCCGCGCCGCCCGCCGCCTGACCTACGCGCGCGCCCGGATGTCCGCGAGGGTGTCGCGCACGAGCAGTTCCCCGTCGCGGTACACGGTGCGCATGGCGCTGCCCTCGTACGCGGGGTCGAACTCGCGGTACGCGAGCGTGCGGTAGCGCTCGCCGTCGCGGACGAGGTCGAGGACGCCGTCCTTGCTGCGCTTGCCGGGGTCCGTGACGGGGTCCTTGTACACGGGGCGGTACTCGCCGTCCACGAGGGCCGCGCTGGTCTTGTACGCGAACTTCTGCGTGTCGCGGTCCACCTTCTGCAGCAGCGCGCCGCCCATCCCGAAGGCCACGTTCTCCGCGCTGAAGCCGTCGGTCGTGACGACCGCGAGGATCTCGCGGATGCTGTCCTCGTCCACGCCGTCGCCCTGGATGACGCGGACGTGGTTGAGCACCTCGTAGCCCTTCGCGTTGCGGGTCGTGCCGAAGCGGTGCGCGAGCGCGCGGACGGCCATGCGGACCATCGCGGCGGGATCGCCGCTGTCCGGGCGCACCACCAGCGTCGCGCCGCTCGCGATCACCTCGTCCCGCAGCGCGTCGCCCCAGTGCTCGTTGATGGCCCGCTTGAGGTCGTAGCTGTCGCTCACGACGGCGTACACGGCTCCGGGTTTGCCGAAGGTGCGGACCATGTTGCGGTACGCGTCCACCTCGTGCGCCTGCCCCCACGACGTGACGGTGCTGTGTTCCGCGGCGGGAATGCTGTAGCCCGCGACGTCCGCGCCGTAGTGGTTGCGCGCCACGCGCAGGGCCTCCACCGTGTCCGAGCCGAGGAAGTTCGTGAGGTGCGCGAGCCCGCCGAGCCCGGCGCTCTCGCGGCTGCTGACGCCGCGCGCGCCGAAGTCGTGCAGCTTGAAGGGCAGTTCGTCCGCCGCGCGGTCCGAGGTCTTTTCGAGCGCCTCGCGCAGGATCTCGCGGATGAAGTAGCTCTGCGTGGCGACCGTGGTGGGGTACCAGACGCGCATCAGCTGCGTCTCGAACCAGCCCACCAGCCACGGCACGGCGGGGTCGGTGTTCGTGACGGTCATGAGGGCGTTGAGGTTCGGCACGACGGTGCCCTCGGGAACGGCGCGGACTTCCAGCGGCAGGCGCCCGCCGAGGTCGCGCGCGACGTGCATCCAGCCCTCGTAGGGGAAGGGCTCGCCGTGCGCCTCGAAGAGCGCGCGGGCCTCCTCCACCATCTCCGGCGTGACGCGCGTGGTGAGGTAACGGTCGAGCACGTACTGCAGGCCCAGGAAGCGCGTGGCGGGGAAGCGTCCGCCGCGCGACTCGAGGTACGAGAACAGCCGCGTCGTGCCCTGCGGGTACTGCAGGAAGTGGCTGGCCTTGTAGCTGTCCGTGTCGAGGATGACGTTGTTCTCGTCGAGGCGCGGAAGCGGGCGGGCGTCGAGGGTGGTCATGGGGGCTCCTTCGGAGAGGCGGTCGGCGGTCAGCGAACGGCCGTCGGGGCGAGGTGGTGGGATTCCGGGATTCCGTCTCGGTGGTCGGGCTCGAGCACGCGCCGCCTGTTCCTGAGGACTGACGGCCGACGGCCGATGGCCGCCCGCTACCGCTTCATCAGGAAGCGTTCCACGATGGCGTGGTGGTCCTCGAAGAACATCTCGGGCCGCGCGAGCGCGTCGGAGAGGGCGATCCACTCGGCGTCGCCCGCGTCGCCGCCGGACCGGAGGGTGGGAAGCTGGCCGAGCCCGAGGTCGAAGTGGAAGGCGTGCGTGACGGTGCGTCCGCGCTGGCTGCGGTCGGGGTAGTCGAAGACGTCGCTGCCGCGCAGGGCGCGCTCCAGGTCGAGGGCGCCCGGCAGGCCGGTCTCCTCGCGGAGCTTGCGGACGCAGGAGTCGAGCAGGGTCGCCTTGGGCGCGAGGAAGCCGCCGGGCATCGCGAGCCGTCCGCGTCCGGGCTGCCCGCCGCGCCGCACGAGCAGCACGTGCCCGCTGCGGATGACGACGGCGTCCGTCGTGACGAACACGGGCGGGAAGGGCGCGGACGCCCACTGCGCGCGGTACTCGCGCAGGTACTCGAACTCGGCGCGCAGGTCCTCGAAGTCCCTCGTGCGGCGGAAGTCCATGAGGAAGGCGCGCACGCTGGGCGGGACGTGCTCCTCGGCGCTGACCTCCTCGCCGCCGAAGTACAGGCGGCGGATGTCGGTGGCGTTGAGGGGCGACTCGACGCGGGTGGGCAGGTACTCCCAGGCGGGGAAGGAGCGCAGGTAGTAGCTGCTGTCGTCCTTGATGTGTCCGACGAGGGCGACGTCGGTGCTGCCGCGCGTGTGCTCGGCGACGCCGCGCTGCACCTCGGAGAGCCACAGGGCCTCGTTGTAGAAGTAGTCGCGGACGAAGGCGAACAGCACGCGCGAGCGGGGGACGCCCGCCTCCGCGAGCATGTCGGCGATGAGGGTCTGGCGTTCCTCGGCGGTCCAGGGGTTCTTGACGCTGCGCGCGCTGCGGGCCGAGCCGATGACCACGATGATCTTGTGGACGCGCTCCAGCGCTTCGAGCATGACGGCGAGGTGCGCCCGGTGGGGCGGTTCGAAGCGTCCGATGTACGCGCCGAAGGCGAACTTCGTCTTTCGCACGACGACCTCCTGCTCTCATAATCGAAAATCAGACTATGAGAACAGTGAGATACCTGGGTGAGCGCCCCCTCGCAACCGTCATGGAGGAGACCCTTCCCGCCCTGACACACGCCCACCCCGAGGGCGCACGGCGACCATCCTCACCGCCGCACTCCCTACCCTGGACGTACGCCCCACTCCAGGGAGGTTCCCGTGGTCCTCATCCTAATCGTCGTCCTCTTCCCGCTCCTGTGCTTCGTCATCGCCGCGTTCATCAAGCCGCCCACCGACCGTCGCGGCGGCTTCCTCGGCACCGCCTACGTCGCGCGCGGCCTCACCGGCGAGAAGGTCCCCGAGCCCGAGGAGCCCGTCGTGCCCGAGGAGACCGAACCCGTCCGCTTCAGGCTCTGACGCTCCCGTCCTCCCCGAACACCAGCGCCCGCGCCGCGCCGCCCAGCCGGTCCCACAGCGTGAACTCCGCCCGCGCGCCCGCCCGCACCAGCCCCGCGTCCT
>NZ_KI912647.1:0-260 GCF_000519345.1 Deinococcus pimensis DSM 21231 | reverse complement strand
CCAGCGGGAACACGCCCGTGAACAGCCGCGGCCACGCGAGGTGCGGCTCGCCCGGCTTCAGGCGGTACCCGAGGTGCGCGAACTGCGCCTCCCACAGGCCGCGCATCTTCGGCAGCATCGCGTCCGCGACGAGCGACTCGGCCTGCGCGCGCTGCTCCCCGAGGTCGAAGGGGCTGGGGTCCGTGAGGCGGCCCCTCACCTGCGCGCGCACCACCGACTGGTACAGCGCGTCGTCCACCATCCGCGAGAACAGCGCCTCG
>NZ_KI912646.1:8761-11487 GCF_000519345.1 Deinococcus pimensis DSM 21231 | reverse complement strand
ACCAGGGGCACCGCCTCAACTGAGGCTCAAAAAGAATAGACCACCCTCAAGAACCTGTCAAGACACGCGCAGGCGAAAGGGGGGAGCGCTGCGCGCTCCCCCCTCGCCTCGCCACGGCCTCAGAGCGGCGGTTCGCGCAGGAACGCCCCGCTCGTCGCCGCCTCGAAGGCCGCCGCGACGGACACGAGCAGTTCGTCGGCCAGCGCGGGCGCCAGGAACTGCACCCCCACGGGAAGCTCGCGCCCGTCCAGCGTCTCGAAGCCTGCCGGGACCGACACGGCCGGGATGCCCGCGAGGTTCGCGATGACGGTATCCACGTCCGCCGCGTACATCGCGACGGGATCGTCCATCCGCTCCCCGATCCGGAACGCCGGGAACGGCGAGGTGGGCGTCACGAGGACGTCCGCGTCCGCGAAGGCCCGCGCGAGGTCGTCCGCGACGAGACGGCGCACCTTCATCGCCTTGGAGTAGTACGCGTCGTAGTAGCCGCTCGACAGGGCGTAGGTGCCCATCAGGACGCGGCGCTTCACCTCCGTCCCGAAGCCCTCGCCACGCGTGGCGCTCATGGAGGCGTTCACCTCGCGGACTCCGGCGGCGCGGCTCCCGTAGACCATGCCGTCGTAGCGGGCGAGGTTGCTGCTCGCCTCGGGTGTCGCCACGAGGTAGTACGCGGCGACGCCGTACTCCAGCGTGGGCAGGCTCACCTCCGTGACGGTCGCGCCGAGCCCTTCGAGCACCTCACGGGTGCGGGCCATGGCGGCGTCCACCCCGCTCGTGTTGCCCGCGAGGGCCTCGCGGACGAAGGCGAAGCGCAGACCCCGCACGTCCCGCGCGAGCGCCTCGCGAAAACGCGGGGCCGTGTCGAGGCTCGTCGCGTCGAGGTCGTCGGGCCCGACGATCGCGTCGAGCGAGAGCGCCAGGTCCGAGGCCGTCCGCGCGAAGGGCCCCACCTGGTCGAGGCTCGACGCGTACGCCACCAGCCCGTAGCGCGACACGCGCCCGTAGGTCGGCTTGAAGCCGTACACGCCCGTCATCGCGGCGGGCTGACGGATGCTGCCGCCCGTGTCCGAACCCAGCGAGAGCGGCACCACGCCCGCCGCGACCGCGACGGCGCTCCCGCCGGACGAGCCGCCCGGCACGCGCGAAACGTCCCAGGGATTGCGGGCGGGACCGAAGGCGCTCGTCTCGTTGGAGGAGCCCATCGCGAACTCGTCCATGTTGCCCTTCGCGACGATCACGGCGCCCGCGTCCTGCAGGCGACGCACCACCGTCGCGGTGTACGGGCTCACGTACGACGAGAGGATGCGGCTCCCGCAGGTGGTGCGCGAGCCGCGCAGGTTCAGGTTGTCCTTCACGACGACGGGCACGCCCGCCAGGAGGGGCGTCTCCCCCGCCGCGAGCCGCGCCTCGACGCGCGCCGCCTGCTCGCGCGCGTCGGGAACGAGACTGATGAGCGCGCCGAGGTGCGCTCTGGCCTCGGCGGCGCTCAGGGCTTCTTCGACGAGGTCGGTCGGACGCCGCTCGCCCCGGAGGACCGCTGCGGACAGGGTGGTGGCGGACTCGAACATTCGCCCATGTTAAGGCCTGATGACGGACCGGTCCTCATGCCCGCGGGGTCAGCGCGTCTCTCCTCCGACCGGGGTCTCCCCCGGCCGCGCCAGCACGGAGCTCCCGACCCGCAGGCCGTGCTGCACGAGCGCCTCCGGGGTGAGCAGCAGCTGGTTCCCGACGCGCGGGGTGGAGCGCAGCCTGAGGGTGAGGACGCGGCCCGCGTCGGTGCGGAGCTGCACGAAGTGCGGCGTCCGGCCGACCTGCTGCGCCCAGGTGGCGACGATGGACGCGTCCACGATCGCGCCCGAGGGGCCGTCCTTCCACACGCCCACCGTGAGCCGCGCGACGCGCGCCCTGCGTTCGGAGAGCACCCCGACGCGGGCGAAACGTGCGACGGCGGCGAGTTCCTCGTCGGAGTCGAGTTCGCCCATGGCGCGCCCCGCGCGGGCGAAGGTGAGGACGCGGCGCTCCGTCCGGTCGAGGGCGTCCTCGTCGGGGTCGAGTTCGACCTTGGCGGGTCCCCTGAAGGCCTCGGGGACGGGGACGCCGAGCCTGAGCGCCGCGAGGAGCGCCGTGAGGACGGGCAGGTCCGGACCGTTGGTGGGCAGCGGGTCCTCGGGACGAACGGCGAAGGTGCCGCGCGGGTCCGTCAGGAGCGCCGCGAGCGCCTCCAGCCCCCGGAAGATGCCGAAGGTCACGCCGGTCACACGGCCCTCGCGCAGGCCGAGGTGGAACAGGCCGTCGGGGTGGCGCACCTCGAAGAGGCCGCCACGTCCGGAGGCGACGAGCGTCAGGAGCAGTTCCGGCAGGTCGTAGTCGTCGAGGTTTCCGAGCAGGTCTCGTGCGGTCAAGGGGTCCTCGGGTGGGCGCGGGGGTCAGCCGCGCAGGAGGTTCGTGAAGGTGTCGTTGTCGAGGGACGGAAGTTCCTCGAGCCCATTGAGGCCGAACTCCAGCAGGAATTTCTGCGTGGTCCCGTACAGCAGCGGACGACCCACGGCGTCGGAGCGGCCCACGACCTTCACGAGCTCGCGTTCCTGCAGGGTGACGATCGCGCCGGCGGGCGCGCCGCGCATCGCCTCGATCTCGGCGCGGGTGACGGGCTGTCGGTACGCGATGATCGCGAGGACCTCCAGCGCGGCGCTCGACAGGGGCGGCAGGGGGGGCGGCGCGAGCAG
>NZ_KI912646.1:7154-8661 GCF_000519345.1 Deinococcus pimensis DSM 21231 | reverse complement strand
GCCGCGCCTCCCCAGCGCGCGTACGAGCCCAGCGGGTCGCGTGGAGCGCTCCAGACGCGGCGCACGAGCGACGGGCCGCCCGCCGCCACCTTCAGGCCGTACCCCAGCGACGGGAACACGCGGCCCTCGGGGTCCGTGAAGGACACGCGGTCCGCGCCGTACCAGCGCGGCGTGCGCCACAGGGCCGCCAGCGCCGCGCCCCAGGGCATCTCCTGGTAGCGGTCGGGGTAGAGCGTCCGCAGCACCTCGCGCACCTTCGGCGCGTGGACGGGGTTCACGCCGGGCAGCACGTGATGCTCCACGTGATGCGAGAAGTTCAGGTGCAGCACGTCCAGCCAGCGCGGATTGCGGACCGAGAGGCTGTTCACGAGCGGGTCGTTCGTCTCGGTCATGGGGTTGAGGCCGTGGTTCGTCGCGATGTACGAGATCACGAGGAAGTTGCCGACCATCACGGGCAGCACGAACAGCAGCGCGAACGGGCCCGGCCCGACCAGCAGGGCCAGCGCCGCCCACACCGCGTAGGGCGTGACCGTCTGGAGGAGGATCACGCGGCGGTCGCGTGGCGCGAGCTTGCCCCAGAAGGACCTGAGGATCAGCAGGGAGTGCAGCGAGAACCAGAAGGAGAACGACACGAAGTACAGGAAGCTGCGCGCGCGCGGCGGGAGCTTCGAGAGGGCGCGCACGCCGACGTGCCCGTCGTAGCTCTCCAGGGTGTCGAAGGCGTCCGGGTCGAGGTCGGGGTGCTGCGTGTGGCCGTGGTGCTCCACGTTGTGCCAGCGCCGCCACAGCCTCGGGGAGAGCCCGAACGGGGAGAACAGCAGGCCGCCGATCGCGTCGCGCAGCCACGGCGTCTTCACGACGGAGCCGTGCAGCACCTCGTGCGCGAGGAAGCCGAGCGTGGCGAGCGACAGGCCCATCAGGACGCTCACGACGAGCTTGAGGAGGAGCGGCCAGGCGGTGGCGAGGATCGCGAGCGCGCCGAGCGCGACGACGAGGACGTGCGGGATCAGCCAGAGCAGTCGGGAGGGGACGGGGTCGAAGACGCTGCGCGGCAGGTGCTTCTTGAGTTCGCGGGCGTACAGGCCCAGATGCTGGAGTTCGTTCACGAGGGTGACCTCCTGATGAGATGCGAATGACGGCGGGCGCGTCGTGCCCCCGGGATGCAAACGGCTCATTCTACCCGCGCCGCTCATGAGGGTTGAGGTCCGGTCGTGGGGCTTGCGGGACGGTCGCCGTGTGGCGGGCGACGCGGGGTTGACGGGAGACCCTGCTGTAACTAAGATGCTTACATGTTGGGAGGTGAGTAGCAGCCGTGAACAGCCAGTACGCCGTCGCCGTGCACGTCCTCGCCCTGATCGGGTTCTCCCCGCGAGACGCGGCCAGCAGTGAGGCCATCGCCGCGAGCGTCGGCACGAACGCCGTCGTGGTCCGCAACGTCATGGGCCTGCTGCGCCGTTCCGACCTGCTGCGCACCCGCCGGGGCGTCGCGGGCGCCGAGCTCGCGCGG
>NZ_KI912646.1:5354-7054 GCF_000519345.1 Deinococcus pimensis DSM 21231 | reverse complement strand
GGCGGCGGGTGCGGACGGCGCCCGCCCGGACCACGCCAGCAGGAGCGCCGCGAGCACGAGCGGCACGCACGCGAGCAGAACAGGGCGAACGCGGGACAAGGGCGACTCCGGGTGCGCCCAGTGTAGTCCGCGCCGGGCGGAACGTGACACGTGCGTTGCCGCGCACGGACGGGGATGTTAGCCTGATGGGACAACCACGCCGCGTGACGCGGCGGGAGACCGGCATCCACACGCCGGACCGGGCGGAGTCTGTCGACGGACCCCGCCCTTTTTCGTTTCGAGTCAAGGAGCCCGCATGAACCATTCACCCGGCCGGGAGGCCACGTGATCCTCGCGTCGATCCTCGCGCCCTTCCTCGGCGCGGTCCTCGTCACCCTGCTCGGCGCCCGCCTGAAACGCGGCGTGGGCGTCCTCGCGGCGCTCTCGCTGCTGCCCGCCCTGGGCCTCGTCCTGCGCGCCCCCGGCGCCACGAACGGGGAGGTGGGGCGTGAGACCTTCGCGTGGGTGCCGCAGATCGGCCTGAACGTGGAGCTGCGCCTCGACGGCTTCTCGCTGAGCTTCGCCGTCCTGATCGCGTCGATCGGCGTCCTCACGTCGCTGTACGGCCTGTCGTACCTGTACCGTCGCGAGAACTTCGCGCGCTTCTACACGTACCTGCTGCTGTTCGCGGGGTCCATGCTGGGCCTCGTGCTCTCGGAGAACCTCGTGCTGCTCTTCGCCTTCTGGGAGCTCACGTCCGTCACGAGCTTCCTGCTGATCGGGTACTGGCACCAGCGCCGCGCGTCGCGCGACGGGGCCGTCAAGGCCCTCGTCGTCACCGGGGCGGGCGGGCTCGCGCTGCTCGCGGGGACCGCCCTGATCGCCGTGGCGGGCGGCAGCACGAACCTCTCGCGCATCGACGTGGCGGCCCTGCAGGCGAGCCCGCTGTTCGTCCCGGCGATGCTGCTGGTGCTGCTCGCGGCGTTCACGAAGTCCGCGCAGCTGCCCTTCCACCTGTGGCTGCCCACCGCGATGGAGGCGCCCACGCCGGTCTCCGCGTTCCTGCACTCCGCGACGATGGTGAAGGCGGGCGTGTTCCTCGTCGCGAAGCTCGGCTTCCTCTTCACGGTGCCGCTCTTCACGAACGTCACCGTCACGGTGGGGCTCGCGACGCTCGCGTGGGGCGCGTACCTCGCGCTGCGGCAGACGGACCTCAAGGCGCTGCTGGCGTACTCCACCGTGTCTCAGCTGGGGCTCCTCACGGCGCTGTACGGCCTGAACGACGCGGAGGCGCGCCTCGCGGCGACCGCGCACCTGCTGAACCACGCGGCGTTCAAGGCGGCGCTCTTCTTCGTGGTCGGCATCGTGGATCACCACGCGGGCACGCGGCTGCTGCGCGACCTGTCGGGCCTGCGGCGCGTGATGCCCGTGACCTTCGCGGTGGCGGTCGTCGCGGCGCTCTCCATGGCGGGCGTGCCGCCGCTGGGCGGCTTCGTGTCCAAGGAGCTCTTCTACGAGCGCATGATCGCGGCGGGTCCCCTGCCCGTCACGCTGGCGGTGTTCGGCAGCGCGTTCACCTTCGCGTACAGCCTGAAGTTCCTGACGGCCTTCACCGGGCCCCTGCGCGCCCCGAAGCCGGAGAAGCTCCACGAGGCCTCCCCGGGGCTGTGGGGCGCGGCGCTGCCGCTCGCGCTCGCGGCGGTCGCGTTCGGCGTGGCCCC
>NZ_KI912646.1:4403-5254 GCF_000519345.1 Deinococcus pimensis DSM 21231 | reverse complement strand
CCGCGTGGTCGGCGACGGCTCGGCGCGCGCGCGGCGGCGGCTCGCGGCGCTCGGGCCGATGCTGATCCCGCTGACGGTGCTGCTGTGGGCGGTGATGCTGCTCGTGGGGTACGCGCTGATCTTCGAGCCGTACGCGCGCGGTTTCGAGATCGACGGGAAGGCGCCCTTCCCCGCGTGGTTCAACGCGATCTACATCAGCGGGTACTCCATCACGACGCTCGGCGTGGGCGACGTGGTGCCGAGCGGCATGGCGATGCGGCTCGTGATGGTCTCCGCCGCCGCGAGCGGCTTCCTGCTCATCACGGTGGCCGTGACGTACCTGCTCTCCGCGTACGGGGCGCTCGACCGCATGACGGCCCTCGCGTTCGAGGTGCACCGTTTCGTGGGGCGGCGTGACGGGCTCGGCCCGCTCGACGTGATCGTCGCGGCCGCCGAGACGGGCACCCCGGACGAGCTGAGCAACTGGCTCGCGAGCACGTCGGCGGCCCTGTCGGAGGTGGTGCAGACCGAGAACGAGTTCCCGCTGCTGCACTACTTCCACATGCCCGACGAGCGGGCGCTGACGCTGGCGCTCGAGGACCTGCTGGAGATCGTGACGGTCTGCCGGACGGTGCTGTCGCCGGAACGCTACCCGCTCGTGACGCGCGGCATCGTCAGCGCGGGCACGGACCGCATCGTGCGGGGGTACTTCGCGACGCTCGCGGACAAGTTCGGGGACGACCACGTGCAGAAGGGCGAGCTCGACCGTCGCCGCGAGCACGCCTTCGAGGAGGCCTACGCGCGCCTTCACGCGGCGGGGCTGGAACTGCGCCCGCGCGACGACGCCCGGCGCCGCTACGTGGAGGCCCGCC
>NZ_KI912646.1:2055-4303 GCF_000519345.1 Deinococcus pimensis DSM 21231 | reverse complement strand
GCCCGCCGCGTGTGGGACGGGCACGCGGCGGGGCTGAAGAAGCAGTTCGGGTACCCGGTGTTCGACGGGTGGCGCCGGGCGCAGGGCGGCTCGGACACGCCGCTCGAATGATCAGCCGCGCCTGAGGCCCGGCAGGAACGCGAGGGTGCGTTCCACGAGCGCCCACACGGCGCCCGCGAGGTCCTCCTCCGGGCGGGAGGCGTCGAGGACGACGAAGCGTTCGGGCTGCGACGCCGCCAGCGCGAGGAAGCCCTCGCGGACGCGGCGGTGGAAGCCGAGGTCGGCGAGTTCGAGGCGGTCCTTCGCGCCGCGCTCGGCGGCCCGGCGCAGGCCCTCCTCGGGGTCGAGGTCGAGCAGGAAGGTGATGGCGGGCGTCACGCCGCGCGTGGCCTCCCAGGTGACGGTCTGGAGGAACTCGCGTTCCAGCCCGCGCCCGAAGCCCTGGTAGGCGACGCTGGAGTCCGCGTAGCGGTCGCAGACGACGACGTTGCCGCCCGCGAGGGCGGGTTCGATGACCTCACGGACGAGCTGCGCGCGGCTGGCGCTGTACAGCAGGAACTCGCTCAGCGGGGAGATGTCCACGTCCGGGTCGAGCAGCAGCTCGCGAACGCGGAAGCCCATGGGCGTGCCGCCGGGCTCACGCGTGACGAGGTGGGGAACGCCCGCGCCCTCGAGGCGCGCGGCGAGCCGCCGCACCTGGGTGGACTTCCCCGCGCCCTCCGGGCCCTCGAAGGTGATGAAGAGGGACACGCTCACCTCACGTCCGTGCGTTCCGAGGGAACGTTCGGACGGCGAGCGGAGCGGGTGGAGGAAAGGACGGGCTCGCGGGAACGGAGGAACCGTCCGGTGAGGTTCCGGGCAGTTCCGGAGTGGACGTGAGGCCGTCCCATCACAGGCCCGTGGGCACGTGGATGAACTGCCACGGCAGGCCGAAGGTGTCCTCCAGCTTCGTCGCGAGGGCGCGCACGCCGAAGGTCTCCGTCTCGTAGTGCCCGGCGAACACGGCGTTGATCCCGTACTCGAAGGAGTCGTGGAAGTAGCGGTGCTCGGGCTCGCCGGTGATGAAGGTGTCGAGGCCCGCGCGGGCCGCCTCGGGAATCTCCCCGGCGCCGCTCCCGGACGTGAGGCCGACGCGGCGCACCTCGCCGGGGCCGCCGCCGTGTACGAGGCAGATCTCGCCCGTGAGCTTCTGCAGGCGGTCCGCGAGGTCCTGCAGGGTCATGGGGATGGGCAGCTCGCCGCGCAGGCCGACGAGGCCGAAGGGTTCGACGTCCTGCAGGCTGAGGGCCTGCGCGAGGACGGCGTTGTTGCCCACCTCGGGGTGCGCGTCGAGCGGGAGGTGCGAGACGTAGAGGTTGAGGCCCGCGTCGAGCGCGGCCTTCACGCGGCGACGGTGCGGGCCGGTCAGCGCGAGCGGCTGACCCCAGAAGAGGCCGTGGTGCGTGACGAGCAGGTCGGCGCCGCTGTCGGCGGCCTCCTCGATGGTGCGCAGGGAGGCGTCCACGGCGACGGCGACGCGTCGGATGTCCTCGCGGCCCTCGATCTGGAGGCCGTTCAGGCTCTTGTCGCGGAAGGCGCTCGTGCGCAGGTACTCGTCGAGCCACCTCACGAGGTGGTCGCGCGGAACGGGCGGGGTCGTCATGGGGGGCATTCTAGAGCGTGACGCTCCCCGTCACGGTGCCGCGCGTCGCCCGTCAGGCGTCCCCCGTGAGGGGTACGGCGTCGTGCGCGCCCTCCACGATCTCCCAGCGGTTGCCCCAGGGGTCGAGGAGGTACAGGCGGCGCAGGGCGAGGCGCGAGTCGAACTCCACGGTCACGCCGTGCCCGGCGGCGCGGCGGGCGACCTCGTCGAGGTCATCCGCGCGCAGGCAGGCGTGCGCCTTGCGGGCGGGCGTGAAGGGGTCCTCCAAGCCGACGTGCACCTGCCGCCCGTCGGGCAGCGCGAACCACGCGCCGCCGTTCGCGATCAGGGCGTCCGGCTTGCGGAGCTCGGGCAGGCCGAGGAAGTCGGTGAAGAAGGCGCGGGCGGCGTCCTCGCACCCCCGGGGCGCGCAGACCTGGACGTGGTCGAGACCGGTGATCATGACGCGAGCGTACCGCCGCGCGTCACGCCGGACCTGTCACCGCGCGGGGGACGCGCGGTCCTCGGCGGCGAGGCGGACGTAGCCCTCCACGAGCCGCACGATGACGGGGTTGTGGGTGTGCACGCCGTGCGCCTCGCGCGTGCCGGGGGCCGCGTCGGGCTCCA
>NZ_KI912646.1:0-1955 GCF_000519345.1 Deinococcus pimensis DSM 21231 | reverse complement strand
GGTGCTGTCCGCCGCGGACGGGCTGGTCCTCACGGAGGCGACGTACGCGAACGAGGGCTGGGTGGTGGTGGTGCAGCACTCCGACTCGCTGATCGCGGTGTACTCGGGTCTGCAGCAGCCCGCGGTGTCGTCGGGCTCGCGGGTGTCGCGCGGGCAGGTGCTGGGCTACGCGGGCGGCTCGCCCCTGCTGGGCCCGTCGAGCATCCGCTTCCTCGTGTACGACGTGGGTCCGGGCGGGGAGCGCCGCACCGTGGCGCCGGAGTTCTGACCGTCCGAGTTCTTGCTCCCTCCTCGCCCGTTCTGCTAGAATCCCTGGGTTCGCCGTGCCCGGCTGGCTGCTGGCGGCGCGGCAAGCGACAAGCCCAACCCTCACAACCCCAGAGGAAGTCCATACATGGTGAAGATCCGTCTGTCCCGTTTCGGCTCGAAGCACAACCCGCACTACCGTCTCGTCGTCGCCGACGTCCGCCGTCCCCGTGACGGTGGCTACATCGAGAGCATCGGTCACTACGACCCCCGCAAGACCACCCAGGAGAACCTGAAGGTGGACGTGGAGCGCGCCCGCTACTGGCTCAGCCAGGGCGCGCAGCCCACGCAGACCGCCCGTCGCCTCCTGCGCGCGCAGGGCGTGTTCGCGGCCCAGGCCGAGACGGTCGGCGCCTAAGAGCCGTCAGCGAACAGCGGTCAGCTGTCAGCAGGGGCGCTCCCGACGGAGCGCCCCTCTCGCGTTGCCGGTTCGCCGGCCGGGTGAGGGCAGGGCGACGAAGGCCGAGGGCGGATGGTCGACCGCTGGCGGCTGCACTACAATGCGCGCATGAAGAGTGATCCGAGCGAACTCGCGCTGTTCCTGGCCCAGAGCGTCGTGGACCAGCCTGCCCTCGTGCGCGTCTCGAAGCGCGGCTCGACGGTGCTGCTGCGCGTCGGCCCGGGCGAGGAGGGCCGCGTGATCGGGCGCGGCGGTCGGGTCATCCAGGCGATCCGCACGCTGGTGCGCCTCACGGGCGATCCGCGCGAGCGGACGAGCGTGGATCTGGACGCGCCGCGCCGCGAGCGCTGACGTTCTCACGGCCGGGCGTGGCGCGTGTCGCCCGCCCGGTCCTTTGTCACGGCAGGGAGATGGATGAGGAGCGAGTTGTTGAGGATCGGTCACGTCGCGGGCACCTTCGGGGTGTCGGGCGGCGTGAAGCTGTTCGTGATCGGACGTCCGGACGACGTGCTGGACCTGCGGCGCGTGTACGTGGAGGACACGGGCTGGCTGCGGGTGAGGACGCTGGACCGTCACGGTCCGGGCGTCGTCGTGACCTTCGTGGGCGTGGAGGGCAAGGACGCGGCGGAGCGCCTGAAGGGCCGTCAGGTGTTCGCCCACGAGGCGGAACTGCCGCCCCTGCCGGACGACGAGTTCTACTATCACGAGCTGCGCGGCCTGCGGGTCGTGACGCCCGGCGGTGAGGAGATCGGCGTGGTGGAGGACGTGATGGACGCCGGGCATCAGGACCTGCTGGTGGTGGCGCACGGCGGGCGGTCGTCGCTGGTGCCCCTGCAGGCGCCGTACGTGGAGGTGCGCCGCGAGGGTGCGCGCGGGCCGCTCTCCTCCATCGTGCTGGACGCCCCGGCGGGTCTGCTCGGGGACGAGGGCGAGGGTTGAGGCCGTGCTGAGGTTCTCGCTGCTGACGCTCTTCCCGGACCTGCTGCGTCCGTGGACGACGGAGGCGTTGCTCGGCAAGGCCGCCGAGCGGGGCCTGCTGTCGTTCGACGTGGTGGACATGCGCGACTTCTCCGAGAACCGCCACCGCAAGGTGGACGACACGCCCTACGGCGGCGGGGCGGGCATGGTGATCCGCGCGGACGTGGTGGAGCGGGCGCTCGCGTCGGTCGGGGAGCCCGAGGAGGTGCTGCTGCTCACGCCCGCCGGGGAGCGCTTCACGCAGCGCGCGGCGGAGGAGCTCGCGGCGCGG
>NZ_KI912645.1:51361-52679 GCF_000519345.1 Deinococcus pimensis DSM 21231 | reverse complement strand
GGCGGTGCAGCGCCAGCACCGACAGGCCGTACCGCTCCCGGAAGCGCGCCTCGCGCAGCGTGCGGCCCACCAGCGGCGAGCGCGGCATCACCACGACCTCCACGAGCCTCACCGCGTCCCGCTCCGCGCCGCTCTCGAGGCTCTCGCGCAGCTTGCGCTCCGAGCGGAGGTGCACCCCCAGCGTCGCCGTGGCCTCCATGAGGCGATCGCTGGGGCCCTCCACCACGAGACGGTCCTCGCCCCGCAGCACGAAGTCCGCACCGGGCGCCTGCACGGCCTCCTCGCCCCGCACGACCGTCACGACGGTCAGGCCGTGTTCCCGTCCGAGCGCCGCCTCACGCAGGGACTTCCCGGCGAGCGCGCTGCCCTCGTCGAGCGCGAGATCCGCGAGGTACGCCCTGAGCCCGTAGCGCTCCTCGATGTCGCCCTCCGCGGCGGGCAGCAGGCGCGGCGCGACGAAGAACAGGTACAGCATGCCCGCCACGAGGACCGGAACGCCCACCCAGGCGAGCTCGAAGAAACCCAGCGTCTTCTGACCGTACCGGGGCAGCAGGCCGGACACGATGAGGTTCGTGCTCGTCCCGATCACCGTGACCGTCCCGCCGAGGATGCTCGCGAACGCGAGCGGCATCATCACGCGCCCCGCAGGGACGCCCGCGCGGCGCGAGAGGCCCAGCACGACCGGGAGGAACACGGCGGTCGTGGCGGTGTTCGACACGAACGCGGACACGCCCGCCACCGTCGTGAGCATCAGCCGGACCAGCCCGGTGGTGCCGCGCGCCCGGCGCGTCAGGAACGCCCCGATCGACTCGATCACGCCGGTGCGCAGCAGGGCGCGAGACAGCACGAACAGCGACGCGAGCGTCAGCACCGTGTCGTTCCCGAAGCCCGCGAAGGCCTCCTTCGGGTCGAGCTGACCGGACACGACGAGACCCGCGAGGAGCAGCAGCGCCGTCACGTCCACGGGGAGGAGTTCGGTGGCGAACAGCACCACCGCGAGCACGAGCAGGAGCAGGACGACGGTCACCCGGTCAGGCTAGGCCACCCTCGCCGGAGGCGCCTTCCGAAAGCGTTCCGAAATGCCGCCGCTCAGACCGCCCCGACGAGCCGCGTGAGCGCCGAACGCAGGATCGCCACGGCCTCCCGGTACTCGGCGAGGTCGAGGTGCTCCTCGGGCGTGTGGTCGAGCCGCGAGTCGCCCGGCCCGTACGCCACGGTCGGGACCTGCCAGTGCGGCGCGACGACGTTCATGTCGCTCGTACCGGTCTTCACCTTGAAGACGGGCGTGCCGCCCGCCTCGCGGATCGCGACGCGCAAC
>NZ_KI912645.1:51127-51261 GCF_000519345.1 Deinococcus pimensis DSM 21231 | reverse complement strand
ACGGCGGACACCGTCACGGCCTGCTGACGGTCGAGGTGCTGCTGGAGACGCGCGAGCGCGCGGCGCTCGCCGCGACGCTCCGCCTGGTCGATGTGGTTCTGGTCCATGCGCGAAGTATACCGAGCGCCCGGTAC
>NZ_KI912645.1:49509-51027 GCF_000519345.1 Deinococcus pimensis DSM 21231 | reverse complement strand
CGCCGCGCGGCGACGGTGACCGCTGGGCGGCTGAAGGGGCGCGGCCCGCCCGCGTGAGGAGGGCGGGCCGCGCGGCGTGGGCTCAGATGCTGTGCTGGAGCAGCAGCAGCTTGAGTTCGTGCGGGCTCGTCGCGGCCTGCGCGGCGTCCTCGGGGGTCATGTGGCCCTCGCGGACGAGGTCGGCGAGGTGCTGGTCGAAGGTGTGCATGCCGGTGTTCCCGCCGCGCAGCAGCGCCTCCTTGATGTCCTCGAGCTTGTCCTCGTCCTTGACGCACTCGCGCACCGTGGGCGTGCCGATGAGCACCTCGTGCCCGAGGACGCGTCCGCCGCCCTTGCGGGGCAGGAGGCGCTGGCTGACGATCCCGACGAGGGACTCGGCGAGCCCGAGGCGGATCTGGTCGCGTTCGTGCGGCGCGAAGAAGTCGATGATGCGGTTCACGGTGCGGATCGCGTCGAGGGTGTGCAGCGTGGAGAACACGAGGTGTCCGGTCTGCGCGGCGGACAGCGCGGCCTCGACGGTCTCCTTGTCGCGCATCTCGCCGATGAGGATCACGTCGGGGTCCTGGCGCATCGCGGCGCGCAGCCCGGCGGAGAAGGACAGGGTGTCCGCGCCGAGCTCGCGCTGGTTGAAGGTGGCGACCTTGTCGCGGTGGAGGATCTCGATGGGGTCCTCGAGCGTGACGACGTTCACGGGGCTGGTGCTGTTGATGAAGTCCAGCATGCTCGCGAGCGTGGTGGTCTTGCCGGAGCCGGTGGGGCCCGTCACGAGGATCAGGCCGCGCTCCTGGCTGGAGAGGTGCGTGAAGGTGTCCTCCGGCAGGCCGAGGTCGGCGAAGCTCGGGATGTCCTTGTCCTTGATGACGCGCATGATGAGCCCGACGGTGCCGCGCTGCCAGTAGGCGTTGACGCGGAACCGCGCGACGCCCTGCAGGCCGTACGCGAAGTCGGAGTCGCGGCGCGAGACGAACTCGTCCCACATGGTGGGGCGGGGCATCATCATCTGGCAGATCTTCTGGAGCTGTTCCGGCGAGAGCGGCGACTGCCCGAAACGTTTGATCTCGCCGTTGACGCGCGCCATGGGGGGGGAGCCGGCGCGGAGGTGGATGTCGCTGGCGTCGAGCGCGACGAGCCGCGTGAGAAGGTCGTGGAAGGAACTCACGAAGTCAGCATAACGGCTCAAGATTCAGTGGGATGTGGCTCATTCGTCTTTCATTCTCTCATGAGAAGGGGCGCCGGAAACGATCCTCGGAAAGGGCGATGAGCCCGTCCGGACGGGGTCCGACTACCCCCGTGCGTGGTTCGCACACTTGTAAGAGAAGCGTGACGAACGGCCTCTCATGATGAGAGCACGCTTCCCCAGCGCACCCGAGACGCCCATGACGACGCCCGTACCCTACCTCGTCACCACCACCATCGTGATCCTCGTCGCGCTCGCCGCCGCCCTCAGCGTCGAGCACGCCGGGAGCCGCTGGTTCCGCCCCCGCCGCCCCTCCGCGCCCACCATCCGCGCCCTCGTGC